>JAAXZI010000185.1 GCA_012719955.1 Phycisphaerae bacterium
CACCAAGCCGCCCCCCGGTCCCGCCGGAAAAGACGGCAAACAGAATTCCAAGTGCCAGAAACCGGGCAAGCCGGCGAAGGCCGCCAAACCCTCCGCGGTGCCCGGTGCGGCAAGAACCAAAAAGAAGTAAATCCCTACGCAGGAGAATTTTCGTTTGAGCGAATCAAGAACCCTCAAGGTGGGTATTCCCAAGGGCAGCCTGTCGGAATCCACGGTGGATCTGTTTAACCGGGCAGGTTTCCACCTGAGTATCTCGTCGCGCGGGTACTATCCCTCGATCGACGATCCGGAGCTGCGCTGCATCATGTTCCGGGCCCAGGAAATGAGCCGTTACGTCGAGGATGGCGTGGTCGACGTGGGCCTGACCGGCTATGACTGGATTCGCGAGAACGGCAGCGACGTGCATGAAGTCTGCGAACTGGTGTATTCCAAGGCGACCAGCAAGCCGGCGCGATGGGTGCTGGCCGTACCCAACGAGTCCAAGGTGACCAAACCCGAAGACCTCGAGGGCGGCATCGTCGCCACCGAGTTGGTGCAAGTTACCAAGCGGTACTTCGAGAGCCGCGGCGTCAACGTGCGCGTGGAGTTCTCCTGGGGCGCCACCGAGGTCAAGGCGCGTCTCCTCGACGCCATTGTTGAGCTCACCGAAACCGGCTCATCCCTGCGTGAGAATCACCTGCGGATCATTGATGAGATCCTGATCTCCACCACCCGGCTGATTGCCAACAAGCAGGCCTATGCTGATCCGTGGAAACGCGACAAGATCGATTCGCTGGCCCTGCTGCTGCGCGGCGCGATCGAGGCCAAGGCCAAGGTGGGGCTCAAGCTCAACGTGGCCCGGGCCGACCTCGAGAAGGTCCTCTCGATCCTGCCGGCCGAACGCTCGCCAACGGTCTCGTCGCTGGCCGATGAACGGTTCGTCGCCGTTGAGGTGATCCTGGAAGCGGTAGTCGAGCGCCAGATCGTCCCGCTGCTGCAGAAGGCGGGTGCGTCCGGCATCATCGTCTATCCGCTGAACAAAGTCATACCATAGAGCTGAAATCATGGGTCTGAAAGGCAAATGCGTGATCGGGCTCCTGGCGACGGGAATGCTGATGGCAGCAGCCGGTTGCGGGGAACCCATACGACCGGCCTATGCCACCACCCGGCCGGCCGGTGAGGTCCCCGGGCAGGCCGCCTCACAGCCCGCGGCTCTGGTAGACGCGTTCTCGCCTCTGCCGGCGCCGCCGGACTTCGACCGCGACAGAGCGCTGCTGCCGCTTGCCAACGTGCCCGATGACCCGCCGGCGCCGGCCGCCACCGGCGCCGTTCAGGATGCCGAGCTGCCGCGTCAGGCCCTGCGACACATCGAAGAGGCCCGTCGCCTCTTCGCCGAGCAACGCTACAGCGAAACCCTGCGGGAACTGGGGCGGGCCCTGCGTTACAACCCCAATAGCCAGGAGGCCCATCAGCTCACCGCCCTGGCCGCCCTGCTCTCCGGCAACGACGAGCAGGCCCGCACCGCGGCCGACAAGGCCCTGACCATCAAGCCGAACGACCTGGCCAGCCACTACGTGCTGGGCCGCCTCAACGAGAAAGCCGCGCGGATCGAAGACGCCCTGCGCGAATACCGGCTGGCCCTCAAGTCCGAGTCCGTGGACGCCCAGGCCCCCTACCGGGTGCTCACGCATTACCATCTGGGCAACCTGCTCTATGAGCAGCGCTACTATACGGCCGCCGTACAACAACTCACCGCTTTCGAGAACGGCCTCCACGACCTGGGCGCGAAAGCCGCCGAGAACCCCGAGTTGGCTACCATCGCCCGGATCCACCGGGCAGCCGCTGCCATTCGCGTCGCCCGCGCCTATGGACTGCTCGGCGACTATGCCCGGGCGGCCGAATCGCTCAAGATCGCCATGGCCCAGACGCCCCAGGACAACGCCCTGCGTGCCGAATACATCCGCATGCTCGGGCGAAGCGGGCGTCTGCGCGAGGCCGCGGACGAGGCGGAGCGTTTCGTCGCTGAAACCGGGGGCGATAAGGAGGCCGTGGCCCTGCTCATGGCCGCCCATCACCGGGCCGGAAATCCCGCCCAGGCCCTGGTCGTCATCCGCCGGCTGGCCAATGCCCAGCCTGACAATGTCGAGCTCTGGAAGCTCTATATCGATGCCCTCTCTTCCGCGAAGCGGTTCGACGAGGCCGTGACCGCCCTGAATGAACTGGTGACCCGCCATCCGGACGCCACGGACAGCCGCTGGCGGCTGATTCAGCTTACGCGCGAGCGCGGCGACTGGGCCCAGTGGCTTAACGCTCTGGCCCAACATCTCAAGAACCAGCCTCAGGACGGGGCCCGCGTCGAAGAGGAACTCGCCCGCCTCCCGCAGGAAACCGCCCGGCAGATGGCGGCGGAAACATCTCGTCCCGATGACGCCCGGCGGCTTTTGCCGGCCGCGCCGCCTGCCGATGATCTGGCCGCTTCCGCGCTGGACATCCTGCTTGCCCGGGTATCGGAGCAGGCCGGTCAGACCCAACAGGCCCATACACTCCGCCAGCGGGCGGTCGAACGGACTCCCGGTTTCCTGCCGGCGGTCCTGGCGGCGGCCGAACAGCACATGGACGCCTGCCGATGGCAAGACGCTATCACCGCCATCGATGCAGGCGCCCGGGAATTGAAGACTCCTTCCGCGCGGCTCGAATTCCTGCGGGCCCGCGCCCACGACGGTCTGGATGAGATCGAACCCGCCATTGCCCATTACAAGAAGGCCATCGAGCTGGACAAGCAAAACCCCGAACCGATGCTCAGCCTCGGCCGGCTTTACGAGCGCATCGGCCAGGGCGGCAAGCAAGCCATGCCGGTGTACCAGGTGGCCATTGCGGCAGCGCCTGACAACATGCGGGCCCGCGAATGCCTCGTGCGCCTCTTCCTCAACGAAGCGGCCCGGTCCGGTGAATTGACCGGCCGTGCCGCCGCGGAGGTCAAGGACATGCAGCGCATGGCCGCCGAGGACCCGGCCACGGTCCGAACGGTGGCCCTGATGAAGCTCATCGAAGAGGGCGAGTCAGGCCGCAAAGCCTACCTGGATGCCCTGCGAACGCTGGTCCAGAACCGACCGGACGACAGCCGGTCGCGCGAAGATCTGATCGCAACGCTGCTGATGTTCCGCGAGTATGCCGAGGCCCTGGACCAGGCCAGGGAGCTGTCCAAGCGCCAGTCGTGCTCCGCGGAAGCTGGCGAGTTGCTGGCCACGGCACACATCCGGCTGCTCGATTTCTCCGCCGCGGCGCAGCAGTTGGATGCGACGCTGGCCATCTACCCGAACCGGGAATCCCTGTTGGCGCTCCGGAGCCGGGTGGCAATGATCGTCCAGGACTACGACACGGCCATCAAAGGGTACGCGCGTCTGCTGGAGCTCCCCCACGCGGCCACCCCGAAACCGAACTATCGGGCCGCCATGGTCGAGGCCTTCCGTGAGGCCGGACGCTTCGATGAGGGCCGCCGGCAGGTCGAAGCCTGGCTGGCCCAGATCGAGGATGACGAACTCGAAATCAGGCGGCTGCGTGCGTCTCTGCTGGCTCTCGATGCCGCGGCGGGTGATCGTGAGAAATACCTGGCCCGCGTCCGCGAGTGGCTCCAGGACGACCCGGCCAACGAGACGATGCGGATGCTGCTGGTGGGCAGTGAGACCGGCGCCACCGGACCGATCGGGCTCATCGGCATGGACCGGAAGGACGAAGCCATTCTGCTGTGCCTTAAATGGCTTAACGAGGGACGGGCCTCCGGTTCTGACAAGCAGGCCGGCATGGTGCGGGATCTGCGGCTATTGGGCCTTCTGCTAACCGCCCTTCAGGCGGCCGACCGGCACGCCGAGGCCGTGGAAATCGCTCGCGCCCAGGTGGTGGCCGGCAAGAGCCGCGAGGAGCGGGCCTTCGCCCAGCAGATACTTCGCGCCGTGCTCATGCGGGCCAGGAAGTTTGACGAGGCCGTCACTCTGACCAAGGAGCTCATGGCCGCCAGCCGGGGAGAGTCGCTGGGCGAAAGCCGTATGCTGGTCAACTTGCTGGTCCAGGCCGGCCAGAACGAAGAGGCCATCACCCAGACCAACAAGCTGCTGATTCATATCGAGGAACAGAAAGAACGCATCAGAGAGTTTCAGAAGAGCAATCCCGGCCCCCGCCATCAACGGGCCATCGAGCAGGCCCTCGAAGATCTCAACGAAAACAGGGCCATCCTGCTACGCGTACTTTCCACTATTTATCAGCACATGGATCAGCGGGAGGTGGCCGAAGAGCGATTGCGGGAAGCCTACAAGCTCGATCCCACCGAGATCGGCATTAACAACGACCTCGGTTATCTGCTGGCCGATGCCGGCAAGAATCTCGATGAGGCCGAACGCATGATCCGCCTGGCCCTGGGCCAGGATCCGCGCATGGCCGCCTACCAGGACAGCCTGGCGTGGGTGCTGTACAAGAAAGGCGACCTGCGCGGCGCGCGAACCTGGCTGCTGCGGGCCACCGCTCAAGAGGAAGGCCAGGACCCGGTGGTGTACGATCACCTGGGCGACGTGCACTGGCGGCTCGGCGATAAGGAGGAGGCGGTCAAGAGTTGGCGCAAGTCGGTCCAGATCTACGAACGCCAGGCGCGAACCGGCGAGCCCGAAGCCGAAAAGGGCGTGTTCGATCGCGTCAAGGCCAAGCTGGACGCGATCGATGCGGGCCGCGAGCCCCAAGTGGCCCCGCTGGCGACCGAAAGCCGGCCGGCGGAGTGATGGGGGACAAGGTGACAAGGAGACAACGCGACAAGGGGACAAGGAGACTGGCTTGCCTACGCTTTTCGCCTTGTCTCCTTGTCTGGTGGTCTCCTTGTCCTGGTGGGATGAGAGGCGGAATAACAATCGGCCTGAATAGTCGTGACAAATGAGAATGGAGTCGGAACATGGCTGGACACTCACACTGGGCGAAAATCAAGCGGAAAAAAGGCGTGACCGACGCACGCCGGGGACGGCTGTGGAGCAAACTGGCCCGCAACATCATCGTGGCAGCCAAGGCCGGCGGCGGCAAGCCCGAGGATAACCTCACCCTGCGCTACGCGATCGAGGCGGCCAAGGCGGCCAACATGCCGCGCGACACGATCGAGAACGCCATCAAGAAGGGTACCGGGGAACTGGCCGCGGTCTCCTATGAAACCGTGTTCTATGAGGGGTACGCGGCCGGTGGCGTGGCCGTGCTCTGCGAGGCTCTGACCGACAACCGCAATCGCACGGCCCCGGAAATCCGCAAGATCTTCGAGCGCGCCGGGGCCAAGATCGGCACGGCCGGTAGCGTCCAGCACCTGTTCCAACCCAAGGGCCAGATCTCCGTGCCCGTGACCGCCGCCAACGAGGACCGCATCGCCGAAATCGCCCTGGAGGGCGGCGCCGACGATTACGTCCAAATGGGCGACACCTGGGAGATCACCTGTGAGCCGGCCGCCTTCGAGCCGCTCCGTCAGGCCCTGGCCCAGGCCGGCATCGAGGTGCAGTCAGCGGAGCTGACCCGCCTGCCGGCCAACACCATCCCCGTCGACGCCGAGACCGGCCGGAAGGTCATGAACCTGGTGGAAGCGTTGGAAGACCACGATGACATCCAGAACGTCTACACCAACTTCGAGCTGCCCGACGACGTGATGGCGAGCATGAGTGAGTAGGCTTCGCTCCAGCGGCCGGGCGGCCTGCCCGTCGCCCTGGCCCCCAAGGAGCTTTGAGCAGCGGTCGGCCCCCTGCCGGTCGCTGCTCATTCTTTTTCACGCCGCCTGAGCAGGGCTGGACTACGAGTCAGAGTAGGAGCAGGATCATGATCAGGATCGCCGCGCATTCGACTCTCAACAGACAAGGCAGCTCCGGCCACGCCCATTGTCTGCCCTGATGCCGGCAGGGTTTGCGGCGGCCACGCCGAAACGCTACGCTGTTGAAGGTATGCATCCTCCGGAGAATACCCCCATGTGGCCCTCTCCGCGACGCGAACATCACGTCTTCACGATCGCGGCCACCCTGAATCTTCTTGCCCTTTTGTCGCTTTACCTGCTGCCGACCCTTGGCTATGCCGTGGTGCCCGCCTTCATGAGGAAACTGGACAGCACCTTTCGGTCTGGCCGCGTGCTTGGAGTCGTCCTGTGCTGTTCGCCTGTTTTCGTTGCGACGGGACTCCTGATGTTGAATCTCGGCCTGGCCTTCCGGACGAGGAGATCGCTCCTGCTCGGTCTGCTCAATGGAGTGTGCGCCCTGACGCTGGGGGCCTTGCTGATCCGCGCACTCTATTTTCTGACTCAAATCCCGCTCGGCCCCTGAGGTACGCGTCAGGCGGCACAGGTCAAGAAAGGCGAGGGATCCCCATTCGGAAGACAGGAAGAGGTGCTGCGCGGGGACGTGGAGGGCACTTACGCCCCCGCCGCATGGCATTCGCGCATCGCCAGGGCGCGAAGGAAATCGGAGATACCCTTGAACCCGCGCCGCCGGGCCGTGTCCTCAAGGAAGAACTTCTCCTCGGCGGTTACGCGCACGTTGATCTGACTGTCGCGCCGCTTGTTGCACGGAAGGGGTGGAGTCTCGCCCATTTCCAACATCACGGCCACGCCAAAGGCCAGGGACTCGTACATGGCCTCAATGCACGCGGCGGGCGTTTTTCCATCGGCCATCACACCCGGCATCTCTATGGACCGTCCGATATAGCCCGCGCGCCCGGCGGGCTCGACAATCACCCGGTACTGACGCGCGATCTGCTTGGCCTTCTTGAGCACCTTCTCATCGATGGGCCTGCGGATCTCGGCCTCATTGGGCATTCCCACCGGCGGATCCCAATTGTCGCCGGATGATGTTTTTGATGTTCTCATAGTGGGCCCTCAGCACCAGTCTGTGGCTGACCGGGAATACGATGATCGGCCGGCCTGGAACTTGCTGACATATAAACGCTAAAGCGTCTCTCCCCCGACGGTTCTGGTTCCCTCAAGCCCCCAGTCCGTTCCGCTCCAGCAACTCGTGCACTTCCCGATACGGCACCTCTTCGGTGATCTTGCCATCTCCCGAATTGCATGACCCAGGTTATACGCCGGCCAACCCTAATATTTACCTTGCTCAGCCGGCTTGGCCAGCGCAAGGTACTCGGTGTTGCCTTTGTGGCCCGAGATGGGGCTTTCGATCATCTGGTGCAGTGTGATTCCGGCTGACGCCAGACGTTGCGAGACGGCCTGCAACACGCCGGGGATTTCCTCCGGCGGCAGGACGCCGCCCCGGAGCTGCCGGCGGTCGGCCTCGTAGTGCGGTTTGATAAGGGTGATGATGCGCCCGCCGGGCTTGAGAAGCTTGAGGGCGTTGGGCAGGATGCGGTGCTGCGGGGTCCAGGCCACGTCGATGGTCACCAGTTCCACCGGCTCGGGCAGGGTTACGTGCATGGCATTGGTACGCTCCATCACCACCACGCGGGGATCGGTGCGGAGCTTCCAGGCCAACGTCCCATAACCGGTATCGATCGCGTAAATCTTCGCAGCCCCCCGCTGGAGCAGGCAGTCCACGAAGCCGCCGACGTTGCTGCCAAGATCGGCGCATACCCGGCCGGCCGGGCTGATCCCGAAGGCATCCAGCGCAGCAGCGAGCTTGTGACCGCTGCGACTGACATATTTCGGCAATGGGGATTCCGGCAAGGGCGGGCCTCCCGGATTCGTGCCGGATCCGTTGCGGAGCCGGATCAGGCCGCCACGACGGCGGCCTCAATCTCCATCCGGGCCTCGGCGCCGGTGCGCCTCGCTACCGCCTACGCTTTGGCCAGAACGGCGTTCAATTTCTTTTGAAGGCGGGACTTACGACGACTTGCGGTGTTCTTATGGATGGTCCCCTTGGCGGCGACCTGATCCACCTTCTTGATCGCGGCTTTGCATGCTTCGATGGCCTTGGCCTTGTCGCCACTGGCGACGGCTTCGGTGAAGGACCGCACCTTGAGTTTGATCTGGGTCTTCCTGGCCTTGTTGAGCGCGCGGCGCTTCACATTCTGACGGATCCGCTTCTTCGATGAGAGAGAATGAGCCACTGATAAAATTCCTCAAAACACATAAGGATCGAGACTTAAGGTCTCCCCTTGAGGTCGTCGATCCGTTTCCGAACGTCCCGGTAGTTGTAGTCCCATTGTATGAGTTGCCCGTAGGTTTTCAAGGCTTCCGGCATCTGGTTGTCGGCCTCGTAGCATCGCCCCAGCCAATAGTGCAGCTCCTTGCCGGTAGCGTCGTCGGGGGTCTCGTAGCCGGCGATCGCTTCCTTGAAGGTGTCAATGGCCGGGGAGTACAGGGCTTTCTTGTAGAAACACCGGCCGATATATAAGCTGCACTGGAAGCGGTATTTAGGATCGTTACGGGCTTCCTGGAGAACGGGGATAGCCTCATCGTACTGTCCGGCCCTGAACAGGAGTTCGCCGTACCGATAGCGCAGCCGCATGTCGGTGGGATAATGGCGGATCCGGCTCTTGAAGACGTCGAGTTCGAACTTGACCTGCTCCCTGAGATGCTGCTCGATAGCGGCCCGGTCCCCCTTGCTCTCCAGCTCGCGCTGCTTGCGGCGAAGCTGACGAATACGAATGTCCTCGGCCCGCTGGCGATAGGAGTACTCGTTGGTCTCCTTATACGCCTTGACCAGAATGCCGATGGCCTCGCGCTCCTCGCGTTCATCTTCCCGGCGGCACATCAGCTCGGCCAGATCGATGACCGCCTTGCGATCAGTGGGGTTGGCTTCATAGGTCGCACGCGCATGAGCGATGAGCTCGTCGAGCCGCTCGTCGCCCTGGACCAGCCGGTCGCGGTCGTGCAGCTCCTTCTGGACCTCCGTGTCCTTGATCGAATCCCGGAACGAGTCCGCGGAGGAGTAGCGTCCCTTGAGGATGGTCAACTTGCCGGCCAGGTCGCGCAGCTCAGTGCCAATGGTCATGTCCTGGGGTTTAAGGTTCCTGAGCTTGGAGAGGGCGTCCAAACCTCGCTCATAGGCCGCAATGGCGAATGCGACGTCCGAATCGGCATTGGCATCACCAAGCTGTTCATACACTTCGCGAAGCAGTTGAAACCGGGCCGGGTTGGTTTTTTCCTCGCGCATTGCGGCCTCGTTGAGCATCTCGCCGATCCACATGGCCGTCGCGTCGAAGCGGGCCTTGGCCGCGTTGCGGAACACCACCTCCATGTAATGCGGATTGCGCACCTCTTTGCAGAGCAGCCCCTCGGCCAGCAGCATGGCCGTCTTGGGGTCACGGGCGGATTTGAGCTTCATGGAGTCGGTAAAGCCGACCTTCTTGGGCCCCCGGAACAGGGCCGCCGCGTAGCAGGGTTTGTGGCCCTCATCCACGGCGTCCGGCCAGAAGCCGAGGCCCTGCAGGTAACACTCAATGGCATAATCGTAGTTCTTTTTACTGGCCATGTCCTGGCCACGGCTGAACCACTCACGAGCCTTGCGGATGTCTTCATCAGAGAAAGTGGGGCGAGTTGACTGGTCTTCAGATTTCCTTGTCATGCTGATCTACTGCCGGTTGCGTGGTTGCGGTTAGATTTCCACTTTTTCATCCTAATCGTAGCCGGTAGAGGGGTCAATGCCAACACGTTCCACCCCGGGAACTATAGGGTAAATCCGGCGACAGTGTGCAGCCATGGTGCCAACCGCGTCAGCCCTGCTACAATTTGAGGATGTTCATGAACGCACTGCCCGAGAAGATCGTGATTTATCCGGACCCCCGTCTGCGCAAGAAATGTGCGCCGATAAAGCCCGACGAGTTCGACGATTCGCTGGCGGCCCTGGCTGAGCGAATGCTTGAGTTGATGAAGGCCAACCGCGGCGTCGGACTGGCCGGTCCGCAAGTGGGCGTTTGTCGGCGGATATTCGTCTGCAACCCGACGGGTGAGCCGGGGGACGACCGCGTTTACATTAACCCCGTGCTTAGCGACCTGCGCGGTTCGGTCGAAGAGGAAGAGGGCTGCCTGTCCATTCCGGAAGTCCACGTCATGGTCCGCCGGGCCAAACGCTGCCGGATAAAGGCCCAGGATATCCACGGGAAAACCATCGAAGCGGAAGGCGAGGATCTGCTGGCCCGCATCTGGCAACATGAAACGGACCACCTCGACGGACAGATGATCATCGACCGGATGAACGCGTCAGAGAGAATCGCCAATAAGCGTCAACTCGCCCAACTGGAAGCTCAGTATCGGCGGTAATGCGGTTTCCGTTGTAAGCTTGGGCAGGTTCCTGCCGGGTTGTTGGTCGTCCCGCTACTGAACGTTTCCATCTTCGCGCCCCAGCCTCTGAAGAGGTTGGACACCCAACCCAAGCGGGGCAGCCAACGCCAAAGATTTATATGGAATCCATTTAAGACCCTCGCGTCCGCCCGATGGCCTGTCCGCTCTGCCGGAAACCAGGGACAGCAAAGTCAAAGCTACAGGCTGAACGCTTCTGCGACGCCTCCCCAGGATGGCGGGGGCCGGATCCTGACCTGCAGCTTGGCGTCCCCCAGGTCAGCCGTTGTTACTGGCAGGCGTCGGCGTCCACGCTCGCACCGGCCGCGATCAGGTCGCCGGGACCGGTCTTCCGCACACCCGGTGGCCAGGCTTTGGTCGGGGCATACCACGTATCCAAGACGCGCAGCCAGTCAGCCTCATTCCGGACCCGGATGAAAGCGTCACGAACCTCGCGGCCGTAGGGGTGCAGTTCGCTGTATTTAATGCCGAATTTGCGCATCAGCCGGCTGGCCAGACGCGCGCCGTGCACCTCGACCGACCATTCGAAATGACGACGGATAACGGCCCCCTGCTCGGGAACGTCGGGCGGCGGCGGCAGAGCCGGGAAGCCAACCTCTCGCCCGCCTTGCGGCGCGTTTGAATCCCTCGCTTGGGCTTTGGGCTCAGCAGCCGCCTCGGCCCGCGCTTCGGACTGATGAAGCTGGTTGAACAGTGCAATGCAATCACGGAAGATCCATGGGTTGCCGATGCAGCCACGGGCAATCGTTACCCCGTCCACCCCCGTCTCGGCCATCATGCGGAGGCAGTCTTCGGCCGTAAAGAGATCGCCACTGCCGAGTACGACACGGTCGCCGGCGTAACGCTTGACCCGGGCCAGGAACGGCCAGTGGCTCTTGCCCACATAGCGCTGCTGAACAGTCCGGCCGTGAACGGTCACGCCGGCAATGCCGATCTCGAAGGCTCCATCCAGAATGGTCCAGAAGTTGCGCTCGCTCTCGGGGGAATCATCCATCCCCCGGCGCATCTTGACCGTTACCGGCCGTCGCCCCCCCACCGCGTCGTAGACGGCGCGAACAATGTCCAGGGCAATCTCCGGCTGCGAGAGCAGAAACCCGCCCCGGCAGCGGCCCAGGACTTTGCGAACCGGGCAGCCGAAATTGATGTCGATCACGTCGTAGCCCGCCTCAACCATAAGGTCGGCGGCCCGGGCAAACTCCTCGGCCCGGGCGCCCATGAGCTGGCCGCCCACGGGATGATCGTCGGGGGTCACGCGGGTGATGAGCCGCTGTTTCTTGCCCCGGGTGAGCAGGGTCTGGTCGAGAACGACCTCGTTGAGGGTGTAAACGGCCCCATGCAGACGGGCAATCCGGCGCATAGGCAGGTCGCTGTAACCGCTGAGGGCGGCCTGCACAAAGGGAACGCCGATCCGGACGGGTCCGATGCTGAGCATGCCGGTATGGTATGAGGGCAGGGATGCCGGCGACAAGGCGGGTCTGGATCGCCATTTGCGAATCGTTCCCCCCCCCCGCAACGGCCGTTGCAGTTCTTGGCATTTTCATATGCCACCCCTAAACTCAGTCTGGAACATAATAACTTATTTCTTCCCCAGACACTCAACATATCGAGAGTCTGAGTTCGGCTGGGGTCTGTCGCAAAACAAGGGCAATACTGCGATGGCCGACAACTGGCCGAACAAGATTAAGGCTTATGCGCTGGCTGTGGTGCTGGTGGGCCTGGGTGTCGCGCTTCGCCTGGTGCTGCCGCCTCTCCAGGATCGGCAGACTCCTTATCTGACCATCTATCCGGCCATTATTCTTGCCGCCATTCTGTTTGGAAAAGGACCGGCCCTGGTGGCCGCTTCGCTGGGCTACCTTGTCGTCGAGTCTTTCTTTCTTGAGTCGGGCGGCCGGTCTCACTCGGTGGCCAACGTCCTGCTTAGTTTTTCCGTGATTGCGGGCAGCGCGCTGTTTCTGGGATACCTGGGCGACCGCTTCCGGGAAATCCGCGCCCGGATAACCGCCGAAGCCGACGTGGCGCGTGCGGCGGAACAACGCCTGCGCGCGTTGCTGGACGCCAGCCTGTCGGGAATTGCGGTCACCGAGAACGACCGTTTGGTAGACGCGAACGACCAGTTGGGCTGCATGCTGGGCTACACGCGCGACGAGCTCATCGGCATGGAAGCCTGGCAGTTAGTTCCGGCCGAGGACCTTCCACGAGTCATCGAAAACATTCACAAGGGCCACGAGATGGTCTGCAAGGACGGCTCGCACATCCACGTCGAAGCCCACGGCAAGACTATTGAACTGCAGGGCCGGCGGGTCCGCTTCACCAGCCTCCATGACATCACCGAGCGCAAGCGGGTGGAAAAGGCCCTGCGCGAGAGCGAACAGCGTTTCCGCATCATGGGTGAAACGGTGCCCTACGGCGTGTGGTGGTGCAACGAGCACGGCGGGACCGAGTACGTCAGCCAGTCTTTCCTCGATCTGCTCCAGATGACCATGGACGAGATGCGTGAGTTCGGCTGGACCAAACGCATGCCCTCCGACCAGGTGGAGCTCCACCTGCGCAGATGGCTTCATTGCGTTCAGACCGGTGAAGACTGGGATAACGAATACCAGGTTCTCGGACCGGACGGGAGGTATCACACCATCCTTACCCGCGGCAAGCCGGTTCGCAACAGCGAGGGAAAGATCATCGGCTGGGTGGGCATTAACCTTGATATCGATCGGCGCAAACGAGCCGAAGAGCAGCTTGCCGCCGCCAAGCAGGCCGCCGAATCAGCCAGCAAGGCCAAGGATCATTTCCTGGCCGTGCTCAGTCACGAGTTGCGCACGCCGCTGACACCGGTGCTGGGCACAGTCTCACTACTGCAGAACGAACCGCACCTGGACGCCGAGATACTTGAGAATCTGGAGATGATCCGGCGCAACGTGGAACTCGAGGCGCGTCTCATCGACGACCTGCTCGACCTCACCCGCATCGCCCGCGGCAAAGTCGAACTCAGCAAGCGCCGCGTCGAGCTTGGCCGGGTGATCGGCCAGACCGTGGAAGTGTGCCGGCCCGAGCTCGAGGCCCAACGCCTGGATTTCAGCGTGGACATCGGGCCGGAGGCGCCTTATTGGATCGAAGCGGACCCGGCCCGGATACAGCAGGTATTCTGGAATCTGCTCAAGAACGCGATCAAGTTCACGCCGCCAGGCGGCTGCGTGGGCATCCGCTGTCGTCGTGAGAATGGGCACGTCCTCGTCGAAGTCAACGACAGCGGCGAAGGCATCGAGCCCGAAGCCCTGACCCGCATCTTCAACGCCTTCGAACAGGGCGAACCTTCCATCACCCGCCGATTCGGCGGACTGGGCCTGGGTCTGGCAATCAGCAAGGCCCTGATGGATCTGCACGGCGGGACCATCGAGGCCCACAGCGAGGGAAAAGGCAAAGGCGCAACCTTCCGTCTGCGCCTGCCGCTGGTTCAACCCGCCGCTCAACCCATCTCTCCCACCAGCCCGGCGGACACCGGTCCTGTTGCCGCCTCCGCCCCTCAAACCTTCAAGGTCCTGTTGGTCGAAGATCACCACGATACCGCCAAAATCATCTGCCGGCTGCTGGAACGCAAAGGCCACCTGGTCCACACTGCCGTGGATGTGGCCACCGCGCTGGAGCTCGTCGGCCAGCATTCCTTCGACTTGATGATCAGCGATCTGGGCCTGCCCGACCGCAGCGGTCTGGACCTCATGCGCACCTTGAGAGCCGACGGCCATCAATTTCCTGCCATCGCCCTGAGCGGCTACGGCCAGGAGGAGGACATCAACAACAGCCGCGAGGCCGGCTTCAATGTCCACGTCGTCAAGCCGGATTTCGAACAACTGTTCAGGGCCATCAACGCCGTACTTCAATAAACGACCGTGGGCGAGCCTGGGCCACGCCTGGAGGCACGCCGTCACCCCAGATGCACTACGGCTCTTGAGCCATGCCGAACGCCGAAGTCGTCCGGGCACAGCTCAAGAGCCGTAGCACACAAGGCTTATTCCGCCGCGTTATCCCAGCGAGGCCAGGCTCTTTTCCAGCGATGCCAACCCCACGCGCTCAATCGTGGCGCCGAGACGCTCCTTGGTTGCGCCGTTCGCGATGTACCAGTCGATCACCGCGTTCGCCATCCGCAGCAGCATCTCGTCATCCTTCGCCAACACCGGCAGGCGGTCGGCCCACCGTGGGTGTTTGCCGACCCGGCCGCCGACAAACACCGCCAGTCCGTCCTTGGTACCCATGACGCCCAGATCGTTCTCCTGCGGCTTCGCGCAACTGTTCGGACAACCCGTGATGCTGACTTTGAATTTGTGAGGAAGCCCCTCGCGCGATCCGATGCTCTCGCTCAACTTCCTGGCCAGCACCTGCGGATCGATCAAGCCGCATCGGCAGTGGCCGCCCGGACAAGCCACGATCCCCCGAACGCGGTTGCCGCCCGGCGCTAACCGCAGACCGGCCGCTGCCAGATCCCGCCGAAGCGCTTCCAGATCGCGTCCATGAACATCCGGAATCTCCATCCCCTGACGGGTGGTCAGGTGAACGCGGCCCCGCCCATATTTCTCGGCGATGGCCGCCAGCGCCGCCAGGTGGGCCGACGTCAGGTGTCCACCCACCACCTGCACGCGAATGGTATACAATTCCCGGTCCTTCTGCGGAATGATGCCGGAGGCCTTCAGCGCCTTCACGTCCATGACGATGTCTGCTGCCATCAATCAACTCCTTGCGCCCGCCTGGCTCGAAAAAACACCTCGAACGCTCCGGGCGGTTATTTCTTACAGCGGGGCAACTGGCCGATTCGCCAGTGCCGCTTCCGATGAACCCGTTTCGCGCCACCATGGCACGAGCGACCGGTCACGCAACCATCGGCCGGGAACCCGTCCGCCCGCTACAAAGAGAACGGCCGGTACGGAGCCCGGCCGCTACAAAGAGCGAACGGCCAGCGTGGAGAACGGCCGGTACAGTCTCACGGGCCAAATAGTCTCCCAAGCCGGCAGGGAGTGCGAGCCGTTACAGGCGGCGCGAAACTCGCCCTCCTGGAAACGGCCCTAGTGTTAGCCGCTTCACGTCTCTCAGGCAAGCCGCTCCCAAGATGCGCCTCTCGCGAAAAACTGAGAATGGAAAAACTGTGAGCCTGCCAGCGTCCTCGCCCTCCCGCGGCCAATCCTGTACCTCCCGGCAGCTCGATCCCGATGGTCCCACGTATCCAATATGAAGCACCGACTTCTTTGAGATCTTTTTGGGATTTTTACTTGGACCTCGGCCGTAATAAGTGTATCATAAGATGCGGGAAGCAACGGGCATGGACGGCCCGACGAATCGTTCCAGCACGGTCGGGCCATAATCCGCATTGATTTTCTCTCTCGGTGGCGTGTGCGCTCGTCACCGGCATACTGGAGACCGACCGTATGAATCAGTTAAACGCACCCCCATCGCCCACGAACAAGATCCACTACGTTTCAGATATTCACAAGCTGGCCCGCCTCTCGCCAGAGGAACGAACCCGGCTTGAGCAGGTCGCGAAGCGTTATGCGTTCCGAGCTAACGATTATTACCTCTCGCTGATCAACTGGGACGACCCCAACGACCCCATCCGCCGGCTGATTGTTCCCCGCATGGACGAACTGGAGGACTGGGGCTCGCTTGACGCCAGCAACGAGGCCGCCAACACTGTGCTCCCCGGCGTCCAGCACAAATATGCCCGCACCGTGCTGCTGTTGTGCA
Source organism: Phycisphaerae bacterium (assembly GCA_012719955.1). Classification (GTDB taxonomy): domain Bacteria; phylum Planctomycetota; class Phycisphaerae; order UBA1845; family PWPN01; genus JAAXZI01. The sequence goes on from JAAXZI010000185.1 coordinate 15,953, forward strand.
GCGAAGTCTGCGGCGGCTATTGCCGCTACTGCTTCCGCAAACGCCTGTTTATTCACGAAAATCGCGAGGCCACCTCCAACGTCTCCGAAGGCATCCGCTACATCGCCCAACACCCGGAGGTGACCAATGTCCTGCTCACCGGCGGCGATCCGTTGTTGTTGTCCACCGATCGACTCGCCAAAATACTCGCGGCCCTGCGGGCCATTCCGCACGTCCGCATTATCCGCATCGGCTCCAAGATGCCGGCCTTCAATCCCTGGCGCATTCTGAATGATTCCGCCCTGCTGGAGATTCTGAGCCGCTATTCCGAGCCGCGCCGCCGCATCTACCTGATGGCTCATTTTGATCATGTTCGCGAGCTTACCGATCCGGCCGTGGAAGCCATCGACGCCTGCATCCGGGCCGGCGTGATCTGCGTGAACCAGTGCCCCATCATCCGCGGCGTGAATGACGATCCGGTGGTGCTGGGCGATCTGTTCCGGCAGCTCTCCTTCATCGGTTGCCCGCCGTACTATTGCTTCCAGGGCCGCCCCACCGCGGGGAACCGACCCTACTGCGTGCCCATCGTCCGCGGCTGGGAAATCTTCCAGAAAGCCCTTCGCCGCGGGTCCGGCCTGGCCCGTCGTCCGCGCTTTATCATGTCTCACGCCACCGGCAAAATCGAAATCGCCGGCGTGGACCATCGATACATCTACCTGCGCTATCAATGCGCCAAGGACCCCAACGAGCAAGGCAGCCTCAAGATCTTCAAACGCGACGACAAGGCCTGCTGGCTCGACGACCTGACCCCGGTCAGCGATCTGGGGCTCGACGATTCCCGCGTCTATCCGGCCCTGCTCTCAACTCCGTCGGAGGGCGCGCCGGGAACATCACTCGAACCTACTGAAGATTTGTCCGACAGATAACCTCGATATCACACCCGCCCGCGGCCCGTAGCGCCCGGGCGGGTATCCCGGCCAAACGCCGGGTCGCCAACCGGTGTCACCGTGCCGGCGAGCTGCGTGCCGATCATTCTCACTCGGTCGGCCGGATGCCGCGCGTGGGTGAGGCTTGCGATTCGGCCGCGCCGCGATGGCTGATGGTCACCCCCGCCGATGGCACCCGAATGCGTCCCTTGTTCGCCACCTCCGCCGGCAGGAACGAAACCTCGCGCCGCGGCTCGCCCGTCTGGCGCAATGTCACCTTCGTGCGCGTGGGCGTGTCCACATCGCCGCGCGCATAGCGAATCAGCAGGCTGACCGGCGTTTTATCCAACGTCATCTCCATCACCGGCACACGCCCCTCGCCCTGCAGCAGGAACCCATTGACCACCGACGCCTCCAGTGGCAATCGAAGCGCCGCGTCCGCCTCGAATTGAAGGTCAAACCGCCCCTCCACTGCCGGCCGTGGCCCATACGCGCGGATATAACGCACCGGCGGCAGCTCGCGATCGCCCAACAGAAAGCGAATCCGGTACGTCCGCCGGTAGCTCACATCCAACTCTGGGGGAAGAACCTCCTGCCTGCCTTTCCGCCGCCCCCCGGCCGGGGAAGACTTCGCCTGCGCTCCGGCCGCCGCCAGTTCCTGGCTGTACGGAACAAACTTGAAGTTCACGTCCCGGTCCCCCGCCCACCATTCCGCCTTGGCTGTCACCCACTCCCCATGGAAGCGGTCGTCCGCCGGCGCCCGGTTGGCCGGCCCCGACCGCGGGTTGGCCTGCCGGAGATTATGCTGGCGGAAATACTGCACCTGGACCAGGTGGCGGTCCGCAATCGCGTGCCGAAACTCGATTCCCACCTCCTGCAGATCGCGCGGCTCATCAAATTCCAGCCCGATCATGAACTGGCCGTCCGGCCCTCGCCATGCCGTCCAGCCGTCCACGCCCCTTTCCAGGCTCCTGACCTCCAGCGTCTCCGGGGAGTCACCGAGATACTCAACCACCCGGCCGAACTCGGCCAGATCAATCCGGCCATCGGCCCCGGCCCCTCCGATGAGAATCATTAATATCACCCAGAATGCGGTGCGCATAACCTCTGCTCTCAGAATGACCTTGATCCAAGGGTCTATTACAGTAAGTATGCCGCGACAATAGGCAAGAGGCGGGGCTTACAATAAAATCTGCGTCGGAATTAGCCTCTGGAGTACTGAAGGCTTGGCAAATGGGCCGGAGTGTGTCAAACGTGCTGATCTCCCAGAATCTCTCCCCGGAAACCATCGAACTGGCTCGCCGTGTGGATACGGCCGAGGACGCCATCAAGCTGCTCTCAGCCCGGCTGGCGCCCCTCCTGCCCGTGGATCGCACCGCCATCGAACGAGCCGTGATCAGCCGTGAGCGGGCCCGGACCACCGCCCTGCCCAACGGGGCCGCCATCCCCCACTGCCGGCTCCCGGGGCTCCGCCGATTTGGATGCGCCCTCCTCGTCCTGGCCGCTCCCGTGCGATGGGACCACGAAGGCCACTGCGTCGACGTCGTCCTTATGATCGTCGGTCCGGCCGAGAATGTCTCCGACCACCTGCGAATCCTGGCCAACAGCAGCCGCCTGCTGGACAGCCCGACCTTGCGCGCCCGGCTCAAGACCGCCCCGGGCCCCGCCCAGGCCCATGAGCTGATCACCGCCGCCGAGAGAGCCATCGAATCCCGGCGTCAGGAAACCGGCACCGCGCACGACTCCGGGGATCGCCTTCACAGCCGGGCGGACGATTACCTTGCCGAAGTAGCCAACCGCTTTAACTGGTAATGATCAAGGTGCCTGCCCGAATAATACTGCAAGGTGGCATGCCCAGAGCGCAACCCAGCCGGGCGTGGACATGTCCCCCTCGTTTCACCACCAGGAGTTTTCGCCGAGAACGCCGTCTATGGACAAAATTCCACTTCCCGCCATCATTCGCGAACCCGCCGGCACATGGGGCCGCATCTTCCTGCTCAGCGGCATCGTCGGCATACTGGCCGGCATGGCCGCCGCCGGGCTGGAGTTCGGCCTGCATGTCGGCGTCGAAAACATTATCGGTCGCTTCACCCACGTCAGCGGGGCCGGCGTCCTGAGCTTTAACAAATGGATCCTCCTGCTCCCCGCCGCCGGTGGCGTGATCGCCGGCCTGCTTATCGGATGGCTCTGCCCCCAGGGGCGGCTCCACGGCACCAATCAGTTGATCCATGCCTTCCACCAGAACAGCGGCAACCTCGCGCTGCGGGATCCCGCGGTCAAGGCCGTCGCCGCCGTGGGCATCATCTCCTTTGGGGGTTCGGCCGGCCCTGAAGGCCCGATCGCCGCGCTCGGGGCCGCAATCGGCTCCAGCGTGGCCCGTGGCCTGAACCTGTCGCCGCAGTTGCGCCGCGTGCTGCTGGTCTCCGGCTGTGCCGGGGGCGTGGGCGCGATTTTCCAGTGTCCCCTGGGCGGGGCTCTCTTCGCCACCAGCGTGCTCTACCGCGAGCCGGAGATGGAAGCCGAGAGCATCGTTCCGGCTTTCGTCTCGTCGGTTCTCAGCTACTCGACGTTCATGGCCTTCTGGGGCTTCGGCCATTACCTGATCGAACCACCCACCCGGCTGGTCTTTTCCACGCCCCTGGAACTGGTTCCCTACACGCTCCTCGGGCTGCTCTGCGCGGGCCTGGCCATTCTGCTATCCGTCACCATCCGCTTCGTGGAACGCCGGCCGTTGCGGCTGTTTGCGCTGCCCCGATGGGCCTTCGCCGGCCTGGGCGGCCTGGCCGTCGGCTGCATCGGCTGCCTCCTGCCCCAGATCATGGATGCCCAATATCACTTCATCCAGAATGCCGTCAGCGGAAGACTCTTCGCGCTCCCGGAAACGGCCGGAAGATCCCCCTGGGAATGGGTCGCCCTGTTCGGCCTGGTCGCGGCCGCCAAGTGCATCGCCAGCGCCCTCACGGTGGGCACCTCCGGCGCCGGCGGCCTGCTGGGGCCCAGCGTCTTCATCGGCGGCGCTGCCGGGGCCTTCCTGGGTGCTCTCCTGAACGCCTTGTTGCCCGGCGTCTTCCCCGAGCAGCTCCGCGAATCGCTCATCGCCGTCGGCATGGCCGGCGTTCTCTCCGCCGCCATGCGCACCCCCATGGCCGCCGTCGTGATGGTCATGGAAATGACCGGCAGTTACGGCCTCATCGTGCCGCTCATGCTGGTCTGCGTCATCGCCTACGTGGTCGGCCGCCGCTGGGGCCTCAACTCCACGCAGGTTCAGTCGGCCAGCGACTCACCCGTCCACGTCGGTGACGCCCTCGTGCATCTCCTGAAGAACGTTCGCGTCCAGGACGTCATGACCCGCAACTGGCCGCACGTCATAACCCCTTTCACCACCCTCGGCGAGATGATCTGCTCCATCCCCTCCGGCTCCCGGCCCGTCTTCATCGTTTTGGAGAACAGCCGCCTCGCCGGCGTCGTTTCCGTCTCCGACATCAGTCGAGCCATCAGCGAACCCGGAATCTCCGAGCTGGTCATTGCCTCCGACATAATGACCGCGCAGGTCACAACTATCCGTCCCCACCAGCCGCTCTACGAAGTGCTGGCCCTTTTCCGCTCCGCGAACCACAACGTGCTCCCCGTCGTCTCCGAGGATGACGACCGGCAATTCCTGGGCGTGCTCTCCCGGCAGGCCATCTATCAGGCCGTCCGCTCGCGCTCCGAGGAAATGCGCGACCATCTCCACCGCGAACATGCCGGCATCGCCACCATCGAACAGGATGAACAGCTATACCAGCTCGCCCTCTGCGCTCAGACCCCCCGCCCGGATACCATCCAGCGCATCCCCGTCCCGCCCGAGGTGGTGGGCAAATCGATTCGCGAAACCGACTTCCGCCGCCACTACGGCGCGCAAATCATCAGCGTTCAGAATGCCGACGGTACCATGCAGTGCCCCCCGGATGTGAATGCCCCGCTCAAGAGCGACCAAGTCCTGCTGGCTATCCTGGCCGATTCCATCCCCGTTAACGCCGGTCCTGACAGTGGCAAATCCGCGGATTGACCGGAATTCCCCCGCTCCTGGTTCAGCCCTTTCCGGCCGGTTTGCGCGCGGGTGGCCCACCTCGTCAGAGGTGGGTTCACGATTTCGACAACCGATAAATCGCAAGCACCAGTTCCGCTTCACTTCACTGGTGGCTACTCTCACCTCGCCCCTCTCGGGGCCACTGGCGATGACCTGAGCGACAAACACAGCTCCCGCCTCAGGCGAAGCGGAGCAGCACCAATTCTGAGCCCGAAGCGCAAGCGAGGGCAGAACGCTGCATGGTGATTCGTTCCCTCGCTTGCGCTTCGGGCTCAATCGGCTTAGGTGCCCAGCTTCATCAGAGGTGGGTTCACGATTTCGACAACCGATAAGGGTGCGATGGCATCAACCGCAAGCCCGGCTAAAGCCGGCCACCCGGCCCACCGTTACCCGATCAGAGTACCAAACGTCACAAAGGGTGAGCACCCAGGCACGAGATTCGTTTGGGATCCGAATCACTGCAACTTCACTTCCACCGTGCGCGTCTCGTCGCCGCGCTGGACTGTCACCTTCACCGTGTCACCGGCCTTGTAGGCCTCCAGCGCATTGAGCACGTCGTTGGTCGAGCGGATCGGCTTGTTGCCGATCCGGACGATGATATCGCCCAGGCGGATTCGCCCCCCCTCTGTCTCGCTAACACCCTGCAAGCCCGCCGCCGCGGCCCCGGAGTTCGGCTCCACCGCCCGGATCACCACCCCCTCGATCCCCAGCCGGTTGGCAATACTGTCGTGGGCCAGGTAGACGCCCAGCTTGGGCCGCACCACCTGCCCGTGGGCGATCAACTGGGGGACGACCCGAAACACCGTGTCCACCGGCACGGCAAAACCAATCCCCGCGCTGGCCCCCGACGTGCTGTAGATGGCCGTATTCACTCCGATCAACCGACCGGCGCTGTCCAGCAGCGGCCCGCCGGAATTGCCCGGATTGACCGCCGCGTCCGTCTGAATCACTTCTTCAATAGTCCGCCCCGTCACCGACTTGATCGTCCGCCCCAGTGCGCTGACGACCCCCGTCGTGAGCGTCTGGTCCAACCCGAACGGATTGCCGATCGCAAACGTCTTCTGGCCCACCTTCAAGTCGCGCGACGTCCCGATGGGAATGGGGCGCAACCGCCCCGGCGGCGCGGAAATCCGAAGGACGGCCAGATCCTTGTCGGGGTCAATGCCCACCACCTGTCCCCGCCAGGTGGACTGATCGAACAAGGTAACGTCCACCACCCGGCCGCGCCCGATCGCGTTTTGAACCACGTGATAGTTGGTGACGATGTGACCGCTCGAATCCCAGATGAACCCCGACCCCGTGCCCTGGGGAATCTCCATCACGTTCAGGCCCCAGATATCCGAACGCAGCGCCACCGTGGTGATAAATACCACCGAGGGCGAGGCGTTCTCGAACAGCTCGATGGTCGCCGCCTCATCCGCGGCCAGGTCGCCCCGCGGCGTCACCACCCGCGGCTGTGCCGGCGGCCGCAGCCAGTCCCGCACCTGGGGCCAGATCAACCAGCCCCCGATCACCGCCAGCAACACCACCAACAGCACAACCCGGCCCAGATCCCCCTGCCGCGGCGCGGCAGGGACCGGCGGTTCAGGAGGAAATGAAGGCGATCCCATGAGCGGCTCACCCCAGCGATTGATTCCAAGAAGCCCAGTAACTCTTCACGCTGTTCATCATGTTCTGGAAATCTTCGAAATCCAGCGGCTTGGTGATGTAGCTGTTCGCATAGTTGGCGTAGGCCTTGTTCCGATCCGCATCCGCCGTCGAAGTAGTCAACACCACCACGGGGATGAGCCTCAACTCTTCATCCGACTTGAGCTGCCGTAAGACCTCGTGTCCGTCCACCTTGGGCAGCTTGAGATCCAGCAAGACCACATCCGGTCGCGCCCGGTCCGCGAATTTTCCTCGCCTGTGCAGGTAATCCAAGGCCTCCGATCCGTCGCTGACCCGATCCACGACCACATTGCCCTGCGAATCGCCAAGCTGAAGCATGACCAGCTTGGCGTGCGCATTGTTGTCCTCAACCAGCAGAAAACGTGTACACTTTTCACTCATTGGCGATCAATCCTTCACGTCCCCTGGCTCCACGGGCCCCCTCAGCACCGATGCGGGGAACGCCAGCCAGATGACGGTCCCCTGACCCGGTGCCGACTCCACCCACACGCGTCCTCCGTGAACCTCCATCGCTCGCCGGACGATCGTCAGCCCTACCCCGGTGCCTTCCGTGCTCGTATCCAGCCGCTCGAAAAGATCGAAAATCTTCTTGTGGTAACGCTCCGGAATCCCCGGTCCATTGTCGCGAACGAAAAATCGAACTTCGTCGTCGACCACCTCCCCCCCAATCTCGATCCGCGGTGATTCCGCCGCGCCCCCGTATTTGATCGCGTTGGAGATTACGTTCTCGATCACCTCCGCGATCCGCTCCTTGTCCACGTGGATCGTCGGCAGGCCTTCCTGCACCTCGACATGGATGTGGCTTGCCTCGAGCTCACGATAATGCAAGCGCAGGATTTTGCGGGCCAAGTCGCTGAAATCCACCGGTTCCGGAGGCCGCATGATCCGCCCAACGCGGCTCAAGTTCAAGAGGTCATCGATGAGCTCCGCCATCTGAGCGACCCCCGATTTAATCTGCTCCGTGAACTCCGCCAGCCGGTCCGTTCGCCCCTCCCGAAGGTCCCGCTCCAGCAGCCCCGCAAAACCTTGAACCGTTACCAGCGGCGACTTCAGATCGTGCGACACCGTGTAAATGAACTGCTCGATCTCCGCATTGCGGGCCTGGGTTTCCTGGGTGGACCGCTGCAGCTCCTCGGTCCGCTCCGCCACCCGTCGCTCCAGTTCTGTATTCATCTGGCGAATCCTCTCTTCCGCCTGCCGGCGCTCGTGAATTTGAAAAGCCAACTCCCGATTGGCCGCCTCCAGTTGCGACGGGCTGGGCAATGCCAGGGCTCGTGGGATCAACGGCCACAGCAGAAACGCCGTATAAACCGATACCAGCGCGGTCACCGCCTTGATCACGCCTTCGAGCCGATACACCGGATCGTACAGCGTCCAAACGCTCATCAAGTGCGTGGTCCCACACGCAAATATGAACGCACAAAACCACACGAAAACATTCTGAAAAGCCAGGTCCCGTCGCCGCCGAATGAAGTACACCAACGCCACGGGAATCGAATAATACGCCAGGGCAATGAACGCATCAGAGATCAGGTGCAGCCACACCACTTGCCGGTCCCAACGCATGCAGCCCCCGTGGGGCATGAAATCCGCATTGAACAAATTGGTCAGGAATTCCAGCATCGGAGGCCACCTTTTGTTTCAAGCCCATGGCCTCGGTACACGGCGAGCCAATCAGGGAAGATTCCATCTCCCCTTCGGGGTGATTCCCCCCAGCCGCGTCCCGGCGCTAAGTCCCTTAACTCAATATAGTATAAGGCGTTTACCCGAACACTACACGCCGACTTGCCCCGACCGCGCGCAAAAAAAACGCGGCCCTCAGGCCGCGTCATGAACGCAATTAAGTATACACTTCAATATCGTCTCGCTACCGCCAAACCGCGAGAGCTAAGGCCGGTTCTCACGGCAATCAGGCCACGATCTCGCTGATGGTCACCTGCAGGTGCCGCTGACGATGCCCGATCTTACGCCGGTAGTTCTTACGACGACGCATCTTAAAGGAAATCAGCTTCGGCCCTTTGACCTCCGCCTCAACCTTCCCCACGACCTTGGCCCCTTCCACCAGCGGCTGGCCAATGCGGGCATCCGCCCCCTCACCGATCATCAGAACCCGATCAAACTCGACCGTTTCCTGGCCTTCGGGCAGGTCGCGCAGATCCACATAAATCTTGTCGCCGGTGTTGACCTTGTACTGCCGGCCGCCATCCTCGAATATCGCGTACACCGTTATGTCACTCCGTGGTGAAAGCCTGAACCAGCCCCAAGCCCCGGCAAAACCAGAACAGCCTGAGGCGCAAGTGAGGCGTCGAATCTCTCGTGAGCCCCGTATTATGGGCGCGGCAGCCCCTTCGGTCAAGTCGAGGCCCCCGGCAATGCAGCGGGCCGTTCTTCAAGTGCGGCGAGGCGGAGTCCCGGCAAATGTCCAGCCTGCACAGCTCTGGGACGGGCAGGACGCGCCCATCAGGGCACCGCTTCGCCCGACCATGAAAAGCCGCAATGGTCCGATAATGCCATTCAGGCTTCAACTGGCCTCGGCCGGCGACGGTCGGAAATCACCGGCATCACAGCCATTGGCCCCGGCAGCGCACCGGCCAACATCAAGCTGATCGTACCTTGGCCGGCAGGAACTCAGCCAGCCGTTCGACCGTAGCCTTCTGGTGCAACCCCGCCTTCCCAAACCCCGGTTGCGCCCCAGCCGCCACAGCCTCGGCCTGGGCCTCCACATAGTTGCTCACCAGCATCATCGGCACGTCCGCCAGCGCCGGATCCTGCCTTGCCTGGCGGATGAGCTCCATCCCCTCGCAGCCGTCGGCGAAGATGATCCGGTTCACCAGCACCAGGTCATAACGCTGCCGCCGCATGGCTTCCAGCGCATCGTCCACGGACCTGGCCCGATCCACGTCAACCGCAAAGTTCGCCTCGATCACCGATCGGATGGACGAGTGATCCACCTCGCACTGCCCCACGTCCAGCACCCGACCCTGTGAACCTGCGCCCATCATCCAACCTCCTGACCGGGCCAGCCCCGGCACTTTCAGGTACGTTCCTCCAAGCCTTCCCGAGAGCGCGCCCACTTTCTCTGAGCCTCGTTACGGCAGGCGACCTCCGATCGCCCCAGACGGCTGCCGGGGAGCAGGCCGGTCCTTCGATTTCCCGGAGTATAGACCGAAGTCCAGACTCGGGTCGCCCGGCGATTCGAGAGCACCAGCATGTGGCCAGATAACCCCCGCATCAGGCGAACCCATTCGCGGCGACCAGGGCCATCGCTGCCTGTGCTCAAGAACCCGGACACACGAACACTCACGAACATTGGGCCAACCCATGCCGGCAACCGCGACAGGCTGCAATTGTTGCGCAATGCTATTTAAGAATCTTAATATCAAATCCGTCGCGAGAAACCTGAGGTTCAGGAGCAGCAGGCATGGACTACCCCCACTTTGAAGTCTCTCGTCTTGGCGCCGGAATGCTTGTGGCCATCGTGGCCATTATCCATGTGGCCATCGCTCATCTCGCGGTCGGCGCCGGCCTCTTCCTGGCGCTGGCGCACACGATTGCCACCCGTCGCAACGACCGTCTCATGCTCGATTTTCTCAGACGCTACAGCCTTTTCCTGGTTCTGGTCCCCTTTGTGGCCGGGGCCGTCACCGGTGTGGGTATCTGGGTCACCATCGGGCTGGCCAGCCCCCCCTCCACCAGCGCTCTGATTCATCTCTTCGTCTGGGGCTGGGCCATCGAATGGGTCTTCTTCATCGTCGAGATCGTGGCCGGTTACATCTACTATTACGGCTGGGGCCGCCTCACCCCCGAACGCCACACCGCCGTCGCCTGGATCTACTTCGTCGGCGCGTTCATGAGCCTCTTCATCATCAACGGTATCGTTACCTTCATGCTCACCCCTGGCGACTGGCAGCCGCCGGCCGAGGCCGTCGGCGTCTCGGCTCAACTGGCCTTCTGGAAAGCGCTTTTCAACCCCAGTTTCTGGCCCTCGCTCTTCCTGCGGACCATCTCCTGCCTGGCCTTCGCCGGCATCTCCGTGGCGGTGGTCGCCAACTTCGTCCGCGACTATACCCGCGAGCAGCGTCACCGCATCATCAACTTCGGCAGCTACTGGCTGGCCCCCTTCGGCCTGATGGTTCCCTTCGCCGTCTGGTACTTCGCCACCCTGCCGGAAGACTCCCGCCGCTTCGCCATGGGCGGGGCCATCGCCATGACCCTCTTCATGGCCTTTGGCCTGGTCTCCAGCCTCTACATCGGCGGCTACGCCTACTTCGGCCTCATCCGCCAGAAGCGCTACATCAACCGCGAAACGTCGCTGCTGCTCCTGGCAGTGGCCTTTGTCGCCACCGGGGCCATGGAGTTTGTCCGAGAGGGCGTGCGCAAGCCCTACCTGATCCACGGCTACATGTACAGCAACGGAGTGATCGCTACCCCCGCCTGGCGCGAGCGACTCTCCAAAGAAGGCATCCTCGCCCACGCCCGTTTCGCCTGGCCGGCGGATATGACCCTCGAACAGGTCAACGCCCTGCCGCTCCACGAGAAGGGCAAGTACGTCTTCAACGCCCAGTGCCGTCATTGCCACGAGCCGGGCGGCCCCAATGCCATCGAACCATTGATTAACAACGCCTCGCGCGAACTGGTCACCCACATGACCGCCGAACTGAACCGCATCAAGAGCTTCATGCCCCCCTTCGTCGGTACGCCCGAGGAAATGCGGGCCCTGGTGGAGTACCAGCTCTACGTCGCCAATCCGAAGGAATACCGGCCACCCGCCACGCAACCCGCAGACGTGGCCATGGCCTTCAGTACTGGAAACTGACAACCGAAAACTCACAACCGATAAGTGGGAATTCTCAACCATGTTACTCGCCAACACACCCGCCGTTCCCGGCCTTGACCCCATCGGCCTGCCCGGCCATCCCCTCATCTTTGCGGGCCTGCTGCTGCTCACGCAGCTCCTGCACCTGCTGTTTATGAACTTCGTGCTGGGCGGCAACCTGATCGCCGTTGGCCTGAACATCGCCGGCCTGTGCGGCCATGCCAATAGTGCCGCCATGGCCCGCGTCTTCTACAAAATGCTCCCCGTGGCCATCAGCATGACCATCACCACGGGCGTCGCGCCCCTGCTCTTTGTGCAGGTGCTCTACGGCCCCTACTTCTACAGTTCCACCGTGCTCATGGGATTCGGCTGGTTCTCGTTCTTCGTCGCCGTGCTGGTCGGCTTCTACCTCGTGTACTGGCTCCTCTTCAAGACAGGCGTCTCGCCCGCCTTGACGCCTCTGTCCGGGCAGGAAGCGCTGCAAGCGGGAACCGCCCGCCCGGTCTTGCGGCTGGTCCTCTCGCTGCTGGTCACTGCCTGCCTGCTCTGGGTCGGCTGGGTCATGGCCAACAATCACGAACTGAGCCTTCGCCCCACCCTCTGGCGCGCTCCCGGCCAGACCGGTTCCCGTTGGTACATCCCCGCCACCGCCACCTTGCCGCGCTATCTGCATGACGTCGTCGGCGCTACCGCCATCGCCGGGCTCTGGCTGGCCGCCGTCGGCTGGTGGCGAACCCGCCGGGCCCGCACCGCCGGTGTGTCCGCAGGGGTGACGATTTCGGAAAGCCGCGAGTCTTCCTCCGCCGAGGCAAGCGTGAGCTCCTCCCTCATCCGCCTGGGCCTTGCGGTCGCCCTGCTGGCCACCCTGGCCCAGATCGGCACCGGCATCCTCCTGCTCTTGAAGCTGCACCCCGCCGTGCGCAGCTCCCTGCTGGCCTTCAACTCCTTCACCGGCGGTGTGTGGATGCTCTCGCTGCTGCTCATCCCCGTGCTGTTCACTTTGCTGGCATATGCCTCTATTCGCCCCCGGACGTTCCGCTGGTATGCGCTGACCGTCGTGGTCACCCTGCTGCTGGTGGTGGGCATGTTGTTCGGGCGCGAGCACGTGCGTCTGGCCCATCTTGGCCTGCCCGAAGCCGGCGCTTTCTCGCTGGGCCGATGGGATGTCTATCCCCAGTACGTCTCGCTGGCCGTCTTCGCCGTCCTGCTCGTCGCCGGCCTGGCCACGGTGGCCCTGATGCTCAAGTGGATACTGCAGGGCGTCCAGCCAGCCGCCGACCACGAAGAGCTCAGCCCGCCCGAGCCGTCTCTGGCCGGGCAACCCCCTGTGCACGCAGGCGCCGGGCAGAACTGACCCCATCGGCCGGGTGTGGCAATTCTTTGTGGCGGGGTGGGGCAAGGCCCCGGCAGGTATGCATCTTGCACGCCTTTGAGGCGGGCAGGATGCCCGCCCCCCGATGCGCCCGGCCGCTTCACCCTAACCCTTTGCTGGACCCCATCCGCCCCGGGCCAGCTCGCCGCATCTTGATCAGGCGCCCGATCGCCCCTATTATGATTCGCCCGTGTCCGCGTTTCTTTAGAACCGGACCGGCCCCGAGGGCGTAGCTCAGTCGGTAGAGCAAAGGCCTTTTAAGCCTTGGGTCCTGGGTTCGAGTCCCAGCGCCCTCATCCCAAGTCATTATTTTACAAGCACTTACAAAAGACGAAAATCGGGTTTTTCTAGGGTTTTTCTACAACCCAATACCCACACGGCTTCACGCAACGGGCTTTGGCAACCCGCGCCGTCCTGCCGGCTTGCGCTCCATCAGGTCATCGGTTCCGTCGCGATGGAAGCTTCCAGCGTGCATACCGCCCGCTGCGTCCAGCGTCGGACTTCGCTCATTCAGGGGTGACGAACTCGCCTACCGAAGAACCGCTGGCAACGTCAGAGAGAATCCTGCCGACTGGTGTTTTGACCTCACGATCCGCTGGGTCGGAGCAGCCGGCACAGGTCAGCCTCTACCCGGTCGATATCCGTGTCGAGGACCCGGCCGGGCGGTTGATGTTGCAGGGCGCCCAGGTCTTTGAGCCCCGCCCCCGTGAGCATCAGCACCACTGTGGATGCCGGGTTGATCCTGCCGGCCCCAACCAGTTTCCGGACCGCCGGCAAGAGGGTGGCGGTTGAAGGTTCCAAAAAGAACCCCGCCCGGGCGAACTCCCGCTGAGCTTCCAGGATCTCCTCCTCGGTCACATCCTCGGCCAGCCAGTCATAGCGACGGGCCTTGTCCAGGATCTCCTCGCCGCCCGCCGGGTTCCCGCTGGTAATGGCCTCCGCCACGGTATGAACATGAGTGAACGGCACTACCCGGCTCAAGCCCTGTTTGATGGCGGTGACCAGGGGTGAGTTGTTGCGGACCTGCACCACTATCATTCGCGGCAGCCGGTCGATGAGCCCCGCCGTATGCAGCTCGCGATAACCCTTGAAGAGGCCGCGAATGTGCCCACAGGCGGAAGTGGGCACGGCGATATAATCCGGCACCTGGCCGTTCATTTGCTCGAACATCTCAAAGGCGGTCAGCTTGTAGCCTTCCACGCGGATGGGGCCGTTGCCCGAGACGATGCGGAGTCCCAATCGTCCGGCCAGGCCCAGGATGGCGTTTTTCATCTGGGCGTAGTCCGGCGCGTCCACCTTGAGGATCTCGGCGCCGTGCATGGCCATGGCGCTGATCTTTTCCGCCGGCGCGAAAGACGGCAGGAACACCACCGCGCGCAGCCCGGCCCGGGCGGCATAGGCGGCCACGGAATGGCCCATGTTGCCGGTGGAGATGGTCGCCACCGTGTCTTCGCCCAGCTCGCGAGCCAGGAACATGCAGGTGAGCGAGCCGCGGTCCTTGAAACTCCAGGTGGGGTTCTGAGTCTCGTTTTTCAGCAGCAGATTCACGTCGCCGGCGCAAGCCCGCAGCCGATCACCGGCCGGCAACAGCGGGGTGTTCCCTTCTCCCAGCGAGAGGTCGGCATCCATCCGCCTGAAGGGCAGGAAATCGGCAAAACGCTCCCACAGGCGCAGGCCGGGGCGGATCTTGGCCGTCTCCAGGCCGGCCAGGCGAACTTCCAGCGACTCGCCGTCCTCGGAGAACTCTTCCACCTGTTCGAAGGGGTACTCGCGTCCGGAAATCGTCGAAACCAGTATTCGCTCCATAAGTCCATCCTAAATGGAACCCGGTCCACACGGAAGCGCCGGTGCTGAAAAACATCATGACGGCCCGGGCTCCCGCCCGCGCAAGCGCCGCGGGGCGAATGGCGTGCTCCTGGGGCCGGGCTCGCGTCAGGCTTGCGTTATCAGCCTCAGGCGTTACCCTTTTGCTTAGTCTGCCGACAAATACAGCCGAAGAACTGAAGGGACTCACGGAGGCGGCATGATTCAGCCCATCCTGCGATTTCACGGCGCCGCGGGCGAAGTCACCGGCTCGATGCACCTGCTGGAAACCAACGGCTACACCATCGCCCTGGACTGCGGCCTTTTTCAGGGCAAGCGCGCCGAAGCCCTGGCCAAGAACCGGGCCCTGCCGGACGGATCGCGCAAGCTGGACGCCATCCTCCTCTCGCACGCCCACATCGATCACTGCGGACGTTTGCCCCTCCTGGCCAAGCTGGGCTTCGACGGGCCGGTGTACTGCACCGCGCCCACCCGGGACCTGGCCTCCATTCTGCTGGTCGATTCGGCCCACGTGCAGGAGGAAGACGTCATCTACTGGAACAAGAAGCGGGTCAAGAAGGGTGACGCGCCTATTGAGCCGCTCTACACGCAGGACGACGCCGCCAAGGTCGCGCCCCTGTTCAAGGGCCAACGGCTGGGCGAGACCTTTGAGGTCGTGCCCGGGGTGCGGGCCACCTTCCACGAGGCCGGGCATATGCTCGGCTCGGCCGGCGTTCGTCTCGAATGCGATACCGGGGGCAAGAAGCCGGTTACCCTGGTCTTCACCGGCGACCTGGGCCGGCCGAACATGCCCATCCTGTGCGATCCCGCCCCCCTGCCGGACTGTGATTACGTGATCACCGAGAGTACTTACGGCGGGCGGAACACCGAGCCACCCAAAGACCTGCCGCAACAGCTCGCCCAGATCATCAACGAGACGGTGGCTCGCGGCGGCAAGCTGATCATTCCCTCTTTTGCGGTCGGGCGGACCCAGACCCTGGTCTATATCTATAACCAGCTCCTGGTCGCGGGCATGATCGAACAGGCCGTGCCCATGGTGGTGGACAGCCCGCTGGCCCTGGCGGCCACCGAAGTCTACCGGCGCCACACCGAGACTTACGACCATGACGCCACCCGGTTCAAGCACATTAACGGCAGCCTGTTCGACTCCAAGATGGTCCACTACATCCAGAACGTGGAGGAGAGCAAGGCTCTGCACGGGGTGGCCGGCTCGATGATCATCGTGTCCGCCAGCGGCATGTGCGAGGCGGGGCGCATCCTGCACCACCTCAAGAACAACATGGAAGACCCGCGCAACACCATCCTGATCGTGGGTTACCAGGCGGCCAACACGCTGGGCCGACGGCTGGTGGAGAAGGTCCGGGAGGTCAAGATCTTCGGCGAGATGTACAAGCTCAAGGCCCGGGTCAAGACGCTCAACGGCTTCAGCGCCCATGCCAACGCCACGGAGTTGCGCAACCTGCTCGCGCCGCTGGCCCCCGGCTGTCGTCAGGCGTTCGTCGTGCACGGCGAACCCGACCAAACCCAAGCCCTGGCCGACGGGATGCGCGCCGACGGTTTTCGCAAGGTCGCCATCCCCGAGAGCGGGGAGGCGTTTGAGTTGAAATGAACAGGAGGAAACAGAGGCAAAAGAGAAAAAGAACGAACTCTCTGTTTTCTCCTGTTCAGGATCCGTTCAACGGTGCGCGAGCGAGTGGCGTATAGAGCGAGCCGCCCCGGCGAAGCTCTGACTGGAACACGACCAACTCGCCGGCCGCGAAATCCCCGCCGGAGAAGTGCTCGAACTGCCGCAGGGTTTCGCGAATCCGGTTGGACAGGCCGGGATCGTTGACCCGCCCCACCGTCAGATGAGGCCTGTAGGCGCGGTTTTCCTTCTCAAAGCCCATGCCCGCGTAGACATCCTCGCATTCCCGCTGGCAGTCGATGAGCGGCTGAGGCAACTGCGGAATGCCCGCCCAGATGACCCGGGCTGGCCCCCGTGGCGGGAAGCAACCCGTACCTGCCACGGCCAGGTCGAACACCGGGTATTTCCGGGCAATCCGCCGGGCCGCCTCGCAGACTTCGGCCACTTGGGCATCGGGCACTTCGCCCAGGAATTTCACGGTCAGGTGAATGGACTCCGGCCGGGTCCAACGCACCCCGCGGCCCAGGCCGGCCATCTGCCTCTGCAGATCCGCCAGACAGGCGCGAACGTCGTCCGGTAATTCAATCGCGACAAAGCAACGCATGAGGCCATTCTACTCTGTTTAAGACCGCAGATGAACGCAGATGGATGCAGATTTTGGGTTGTGGATTTCAGATTTCAAATCGTGGATTTCAAACTTCCGATCTCAAATTTGAGATCTCAGATTTCAAACGATTATCCGCGTTCATCTGCGTCCATCCGCGGTTGATCATTAGTAGCATGCAGTTTGTTCTTCGTATCAGGGTGTCTGCGGTTGCCGTAGCGGGCGAACTCGTCGATCTGCTGGGCCAGGCCCATGAGGATCTGGGCCTCGCCGCGGGTGAGACTGGCCCGCGAGAGAATGGATCGAATCGGGAACATCAGGTGGTCGGGTTTCTGCGCGTGCAGATAGCCGATGGTCAGCAGGGCGTGCTGGAGCTTGGCCATGAGCCGCTCCATGAGAGCCAGGTCGGCCGGATCTGATCGCCGGGGGCGGTCGGCCCCCCGTTGGCGAACGTCCTGCCGAGCTTCTGAAGGCGGGCAGGATGCCCGCCCTCCGATTTCGGGCTCTGACGGCGGGCAGGATGCCCGCCCCCCCGTCAGGGCCTCGCGGCCGCAGACCAGCCCTAGGAAGGCTTCGTACAGGCAGATGGTCACCGCGTGCGACAGGTTGAGCGTGGGGTACTCCGGCCAGGCGGGAATCTGCACGACCGCATCGCAGGCCAGCAGCTCCTCGCGCGAGAGCCCGTTGTCCTCCGTGCCGAACAGCAGGGCCACGTCGCCTTCGGCGCTATGTTCGGCGATCAGCCGTCCCAGGTCGTACGAGAACAGATCCTCCCGCTGGTGCACAGGTCCCCGCCGCCGGCTGGTGCCGATGGCAAACACGGCGCCCGCGAGGGCCTCTTCGAGCGTGTTCACCACCCGCGCGGCGTGCAGCCGGTGCTGGCCGCGGGTGCTGCGTTCCAGAGCCTCGCGATGCGTCGGCGGGCGCTCAGGGTTGACCAGCACGAGCTGGCCGGCGGCAAAATTCTCCATCGCCCGCGCCACCGCCCCGATATTGCCGGCCACCTGCGGCCGAACCAGGACGATACGGACTCTGCGCATCATGGAGAGGGAATCGAGCGGGAGATTATGTTCCTGGTCCTTTGTCATTTGTCCTTTGCTCATCGTAGCCCATCACTGCTGCCTGCCCAAGAACCAAGAACTAAGGACCAAGGACCAGGAACCAAGGACAAAAATCACTGCCCCAGCATCTTCTCGGCCTGAGCCACCAGCTCCTTGACGTGCCCAATGCTCACGTTGAAGGCGGCCCGCTCCTCATCCGACAGCGGCACTTCCAGCACCTTCTCCACGCCGTTGCGGCCGAGCATGGCCGGCACGCCCACGAAGTAACCGCCGATACCATACTCCTTGTCGCAATAGGCGGCCACCGGCAGGATCCGCCGCTTGTCTTTGATGATGGCCTCGGCCATCTGCACGCTGGCGGCGGCCGGAGCGTAGTAGGCGCTGCCGGTCTTGAGCAGGTTGACGATCTCGCCGCCGCCCTTGCGGGTTCGCTCCACGATGGCATCGAGCCGGTCCCTGGGAATCAGCGAGGTGACCGGGATGCCGGAAACTGACGTGTAGCTGGGCAACGGGACCATGTCGTCGCCGTGCCCGCCCAGCAGCAGGGCCTGGATGTCCTCGACGCTGCAGCCCAGCTCCATGGCGATGAAGGTGCGATAGCGGGCGGTATCCAGCACGCCGGCCTGACCCATCACCCGGTGGGCCGGGAAGCCTGAGACCTTCCACGCGGTATAGACCATTGCATCCAGCGGATTGCTGACCACGATGAGAATGGCGTTGGGGCTGTGCCGGACGGCCTGCTGGGTGACCTCCTTGACGATCTGAACGTTTTTGGCCAGCAGGTCGTCGCGGCTCATCCCCGGCTTGCGGGCCAGGCCGGAGGTGATGATGATCACATCGCTGTCGGCGGTGGGCTCATAGGTGTTGGTGCCGATGATGTCGCTGTCAAAACCCTCGATGGGCGAGGCCTGGCGCAGATCCAGGGCTTTGCCCTGCGGCAGCCCTTCGACGATATCCACCAGCACAACGTCGCCCAGCTCCTTGGCCGCCGCCCAGTGCGCACAGGTTGCCCCGACATTGCCAGCACCAATAACCGTAATCTTGGCTCGTTTGGTCATAGCCATCTCTCCACGCGCGAAAAGCTCGAATGGTTCCGTCCCGATGCTTGCGGATTATACGCGTCTCGGGTGGGGAGTCCAACAGGGCCGGTGGGGTGGTCAGCGATCAGCGGTCAGCGGTCAGCAGTCAGCGTTCGGCGGTCAGCACTCAGTACTCGTCACTCAGTACTTAGTACTAATCCCTCTTCACAACCTCCGCAGATGAAACCCTCCATCCACATTGACCACTTCCCCGGTCGAGAACGGCAACTCCCCCCGGGCCAGCATGGCCACCGCCCGGCCGACGTCCTCCGGCCGGCCCCATCGCTTGATGGGAGTAAGGCCCTCGTTGATCAGCTTGTCGTACTTGTCTTTCACCCCGGCGGTCATATCCGTCTCGATGATGCCCGGCCGGACTTCGTAGACATTGATCCCATGCTCGGCCAGCCGGGCCGCGAACAGCTTGGTTACCATGGACAACCCGGCCTTACTCACGCAGTATTCCCCCCGGTTGATGCTGGCCGTGTAAGCACTCATGGAGGACACATTGATGATCGCCGCCGAAGAAATGCGCCCATGCTCGATCTGTCCGATCATCAGCCGGGCTGCCGCCTGACTCATGAAGAAGACCGACTTGAGGTTGGTGTTGACCACCTTGTCGAAGCTCTCCTCGGTGGTCTCCAGCAAGTCCAGACGCTGCGGTGGCGCGATGCCCGCGTTGTTCACCAGCACGTCGAGCCGGCCCAGCGTCTCCATGCAGAAGTCCAGCAGGAGGTCGCGGTGCTCCTTGAGCGACACGTCGGCCTGGCACAGCTCGGCCGAGCCACCCTCCTTCTCGATCAGATCGCGGGTTTCCTCGGCCGCGGCCAGGTTGCTGTTGTAGTTGATCAGAACGGTGAATCCTTCGCGGGCCAGGGCCAGGCAGATGCCTCGCCCGATACCGCGCGAGCCGCCGGTGACCAGAGCAACGGGTATGCCGTTCATGTGCCGCTCCTCACATACGAAAACGAGAAAGATTGAGACCGAACCCGCCCGCCGGCAGTCCTTCTCCTGATCCTGCTCCTGCTCTTACTCTCAATCCTGATCTTAATCTTCATCTTTCTCTTCGGGTCCGCAGGACATCCTCCGCCTGCCCGAAGCAACATGCACTCTCCAAGCCTGCACTGTATACCGTATACCGTAGGAGTGACACCAGCAAGGGCACAGGGGTACAATCGTCCGTACCGGGACCATCGCCGCGAGGACACGATCAGACGCGAAAGAGGAGACCTGCCGTGAACGTGAAACGCTGGATCGCCATTACCGCTTTGACCGCCGCTACGACCATATCCTTCACCAGCGGCGCTGCCCAGAGCCGCAGACAGCCCATGAGGCCCGAACAGCCTGTCCGCCCCGACGAGGCCCGGATCATGGCCGTCATTGAGAAGCTCACGCCGCAGATCGGCCCCATGCTCAGCGTCCCGCCGGACGACGGGCGGTTTCTGCGGATCATGGCCGAATCCATCGGCGCCAAAAACGTCGTCGAGATCGGCACCTCCAACGGCTACTCCGCCCTGTGGATGAGCATGGCCCTCAAGAACACCGGCGGCAAGCTGACCACCTTCGACATCGACCCGGAGAAGGTCAAGATGGCCCGCGTTAACTTCAAGGAAGCCGGCGTGGATGGCTTCATTACGGTGGTCGAGGGCGACGCCCACCAGAAGATCAAAGACCTCAAGGGCCCCATCGACATGGTCTTTATCGACGCGGAGAAGGAGGGCTACGCCGACTACCTCAAGCAGCTCCTGCCGCTGGTCCGCCCCGGCGGGCTGATCCTGGCCCACAACGTCACCGGCCAGCGACGCCAGATGCAGGACTTCATCGAAGCCATCACCACCAACCCCGACCTGGCCACGGCCTTCGCCAACCCCACCGATCGCGGCATGAGCGTGACGCTCAAGAAGAGCGGCGAGGGACGAGGGGCGAGGGAATAGGGGCATTTGGAGTGCGGCGGCGGGGTGAAGCCACCGGCCGCGCCGCGCAGCGCCGCCCCGGAGGGGCAAGCGGAGAGC
>JAAXZI010000186.1 GCA_012719955.1 Phycisphaerae bacterium
CATGAGGAAGAAACGGCCGGCACGGAGCCCGGCCGCTCCAGAAAGCGATAAACCATGAGCACGATCCCAAGCATACCTCTTGACGTCCTCAAGCCTGCCGACTTCGCCAGCGACCAGGATGTCCGCTGGTGCCCCGGCTGCGGCGACTACTCCATTCTCGCCCAGATCAAGAAGGTGCTGCCCAAGCTGGGCATCCCCCGCGAGAACTTCGTTTTCGTCTCCGGTATCGGGTGCTCGAGCCGATTCCCCTATTACCTCAACACCTACGGCTTTCACTCCATCCACGGACGGGCCCCGGGTATCGCCACGGGCCTGAAGATCGCCCGGCCGGAGCTGTCCGTCTGGGTCATCACCGGCGACGGGGACGGCCTGAGCATCGGCGGCAACCATCTCATCCATGCGATCCGCCGAAATCTGGACATCAACATCATCCTGTTTAATAACCGGATATACGGGCTGACCAAGGGCCAGTTTTCGCCCACCAGCGAACTGGGCAAGATGACCAAGTCCTCGCCCTTCGGCACCATCGACAACCCGATTCGTCCGTTGACGGTGGCGTTGGGTGTGGAGGCCAGCTTCGTGGCCCGGTCCCTGGACGTGGATCCGACCCACCTGGCGGCCACGCTGGAACGCGCCGCCCGGCATAAGGGCACGTCATTCGTCGAAGTGTATCAGGACTGCAACGTGTTCAACCACGGGGCCTACGACTACGCCGCGGACAAGAGTACCCGCCCCGACAACGTCCTCTACCTCGAACACGGCAAGCCCATGATCTTCGGCAAGAATCGCGACAAGGGCCTGCGGCTGAACGGTCTGCGCCTCGAGGTGGTGCAGCTTGGGAACGGGATCACGGAGGACGATCTGCTTTTCCACGACGAGGCCGCCCCCGACGGGACCCTCGCGTATCTGCTCAGCCAGATGCGGTATCCGGAATTTCCCGAGCCCATGGGCGTGCTGCGCTGCGTGGACAAACCGCGGTATGAGGCCCTCGCTCACGAACAAATCGCACAGGCCAAAGCGAAAGCGGGGGAAGGCAAGCTCGATGATCTGTACGGCGAGGGGGATGTCTGGACGGTCAACTAATGCGATGCCCACTGTGCGGATGCGATAACCTCGACGGCGCCGACGCATGTGAGACCTGCAACGGTTCGCTGGCCGGCGAATCCCCGGTCAACTTGCGTCGGACGCCGCTCGAGGATCGCATCGCCCGCAATCCGCTCTCGGTGCTGAAGCCGCGCCGGCCGGTGACGGTGGCGCCGTCCGACACAGTGGGCGAGGTGATCGCCCTGCTGGCCCGCCATAACATTGGCTGTGCCCTCGTGGTGCAGGACGAGAAGCTCCTCGGGATCTTCACCGAGCGCGACGCGCTCATGAAGATCGGCGACAGCCTCGACACCACGGGTCAGCGGCCGGTGCGGGACTTCATGACTCCCGCCCCCGAGACGCTGCTGCTGACCGACCCCATCGCCTTCGCCTTAAACCGCATGGCCGTCGGCGGTTACCGGCACATCCCCCTCGAACAGGACGGCAAGCCGGCCGGCATCATCAGCGTTCGCGACGTCCTGGCCTATCTCGCCCGAAACTTTCCCGAGTTCCTGAGAGAATAGCAGCGGTCCATGAGCGGCCCGCGCGGTCATCCCGCCACCCTGACCACCGCCGGTCTCCCGGATTCGGGCTCCGCCAGCGCCATTGACAGACGCTCGAACTCGCCGGCCTGCCGCTTGAACGCCGCAACCACGTCCGGGTCGAAATGTGTCCCGCTTCCCTCGATGATGATCTCCCGGGCCCGCGCATGCGGCACGCTCGCCTTGTAGACCCGCCGGCTGGTCAGCGCGTCGTAGACATCCGCCAATGCCAGAATCCGCGCCGGCAGGGGAATGGCCTCACCGGTCAACCCGAAGGGATAGCCGCTGCCGTCCCACTTCTCGTGGTGGTAGTAGGCGATCTCCATGCCCATGTCCAGGAAGCTCTGCCGCCGGCCCTGCTCCACCAGCGCCCGGATCGTATCCCCCCCGATCCGCGAATGGGTTTTCATGATCTCGAACTCCTCGTCCGTGAGCTTGCCCGGCTTGAGCAGGATGTAGTCGGGGATACCCACCTTGCCGATGTCGTGCAGCGGACTGGAACGCACGATGTTCTCGATGAAACCCCGGGTGACCACGGAGGCGTATTTCTCCTCGGCAGCCAGCGCCTCGCACAGCAGCCGGCAATAACACTGCACCCGTTCGAGATGGGCCCCGGTCTCCGGATCGCGGTGCTCGGCCAGCTTGGCCAGGGCCAGGATGGTTGCGTCGCGGGCATCGTCGCGTTCCTGGCGGCGCACCTGGTTGAGCAGCGCGATGCCGGCGGCTTTGGCCACCGCGTGCAACGCAGCCAGGCTCTCGGAGTCATAGCCTTGGGCCTCGATCGGATGGGCCACGCCCAGCACGCCCACCGGCCCCTCCGGCGTAAGCAACGGCGTGAGGGCCAATGGCGCGCTCAGCAGCTCCACCGGTTCGCAGGCAGGGGCAAGAGCGCTCAGCCCGGCGGCATCGTTCACCACCACGCATTCCCCCTTCTGGTAGACCCGTCCAGCGAGAGGCGCGCCGATCGGCATCCGGACCTGCCCGCGGATCACGGCGTCTATGCCCACCGCCGCGCGCATACAGAGGTATTCGCCGGACGCGTCCGGCAGCAGCAGGGCCGCCCGCCGGCTGCGCAGCGTGTCCGCCGTGCGCAACACGATCGAATGGACCACCTCCTCCAGCGAGTCCAGCCCGTTCAACTCCGATACCAGCAGGTACAGGTTCTCGATTGTGGCCGTCCGCCGGGCCACCAGGTTTTCGAGGTTCTGGTTGAGCTTCCGCAACTCCTGGTTGGCCGCGTCCAGTTCCCGGCGAAGCAGCTTCTCGCTGACCGCCAGGCGGTGCTGTTCGAGGCAATCGTCCAGCACCGCCGTCAGCGTTTCCCGAGAACACGGCTTGCTCAAAAACCGGAAAATGCAGCCCTCGTGCAGGGCATTGACCGCCACATCCAGCTCGGCCTGCCCGGTCAGCATGACTCGCACGACCTCCGGAGAAAGCTCCCGCACATGACGCAGGAATTCCACCCCGTCCATCCCCAGCATGCGATAATCACTGACCACCACCGCAAACGGGCCCTGTTCGCGGAGCACGGCCAGTCCCGCCTCGCCGCCCACCGCAGTGGTAACGGCGAACCGTCCGCGCAACTGCCGCCGGATGCCCTCCAGCATCATGGGCTCATCGTCTACGAAGAGAACCTTCCGGCTGATCGCGTCCGCGTTCATGACGCCATCTCCCCGACCCGGCACAAAGCCGCGGTCGCATCGCTCCGCCAGGCATCCAGGCGGTGCGCGAGCTGGATCCGGTCCAGATACAGCGTGTCGACCTCCTGCGTCCAGACGTCCACGTCCGGACCATGAAGCGACGGTACGGTCTGGCACACCAGCACGTCCGCCACGTGAACGACGGTCAGCGCGCACACTCCGTCGTACGACGTATCTGACGGGCGATGATGCAGCTCCACAGCCTCCACGATCCGCGACGGCAGACCCCACAGATGCAGCAGGTAACTCCCGATGTCTGCGTGCGTCAGCCCGAGGATCTCCTTCTCCACTTCGTGAACCGCGCGCCGCTCCTGGCGGGCGATCTTCAGCACCCTGTTGAGCTGATCGAACTGGCGGGCGGCCAGCACCAGCCAGCCGATGTCATGCATCAACCCGGCGGTGAACGCCTGGTCCGGCCGGTCGCCCGTCTGGCCCTCGGCGCGGCTGAGCATCCGGGCCATCTCGGCCACCGCCAGGGCGTGACGCCAGAGGCTGTCGATGGGTACGTCCGTCAGATCCGCCGGCGGAACGTATTCCCGGAAGATGTGCTCCTGGAGCACCAGGGCCTTGATCCGCATGATCCCCAGCAGGGCCACGGCTCGCTCGATGCTGGAAACCCGCCGGGCAATGCCGAAAAACGCGGAATTGACCATCTGCAGCAGCTTGGCGGCCATGGCCATGTCCTGCGAGATGATCTCGCCGATCTGCTGGGCATCAGCCGTCTGCGACTCCGCCGCGCGCATGATCTGCATGTACAGGTCCGGCGCGCTGGGCAGCGACCCGCAGAGGCCCACCAGGGCCCGCACCCGCTCGTCCGAGACGATCTTCTGGGCGTTGCAGGCTTCGGCCACCGCCTGCTCCAGGGCCTGGGCGTCCGTGGGCTTGGCCAGATAGCGGTGCGCCACCCGCAGCGCCCGGGCGCTGGCCTGCTCGTCGGCGTGTCCGCTCAATGCGATGCGGGCCGTGCCCGGATAACGCTCCACCACCCGCTCGAGCAGCTCGGCGCCGTCCATGCCCGGCAGCATCATGTCCGTCACGATCACGTTGAAGGGCGAGGCTTCCATCAGCGCCAGGGCTTCCGGGCCACTGGAAACGAACTCCATTTCCCAGCGGTCCCGATATCGCCGAAGTATGCGCCGCAGCCCCTCAAGGACGTGCGGCTCATCGTCCACAAAAAGGATGCGCGTCTTGTGGTTCATCATGTTGCAGATCCCTCCGCCGCCCTGGTTTGTGGGCCTGCCACGGGAATACGAATGAAAAAGGTGGTTCCCCGGCCAATCTCCGTTTCGAAACGCAGCCCGCCCCCATGCCGGCCAACCACGATCTGATGCGCGATGGTCAATCCCTGTCCCGTTCCCTTGCCCACTTCCTTGGTCGTGAAGAAGGGCTCGAAAACACGGTGGCGAATCTCCGGCGGAATCCCCGTGCCGGTATCCGCAATCTCGACCACCACCTGCTCGCCTTCCAGCCGTGTGCGCACGGTGATAGTGCCCCGCACACCGGTGTCCGCGACCGCGTGCGCGGCATTGACCAGCAGGTTCAGGAACACCTGATTCATCTCGCTGGCATAGCATCGCACCGGGGGCAGATCGCCAAAATCGGTCACGATGTCCGCAACGTATTTGTATTCGTTGCGGCTCACCGTCAACGTGCTTTCCAGCGCATGATTGATATCTACGGACGTGACCTCCCCATGGTCCACGTGCGAGAAGTCCTTCATGGCCCGCACGATCTGGGCCACCCGACCGACGCCTTCCAGGCTCTGGGAAATGGCCCGGGGCGTATCCTCGAGAAGATACTCCAGGTCACGTTCCCGGATCGAGGTTTCCAGGGCCGCCACGGCCCTTTCCGCCGGCTGGCCGGATTTCAACAGCTCGACCAGTTCGTTGCATTGTTTTCCCACGGCCAGCAGGTCTTCAAAACAGTCTGATAACGCCCGCAGATTGTCCCCCACGTATTGAATGGGCGTGTTGATCTCGTGGGCAATACCGGCCGCAAGCTGGCCGACCGAGGCCAGTTTCTCCTGCTGGAGCAACTGTCGCTCGGCTTCCACGAGGCTGCTGGTACGCTCGGTGACGATCTGTTCGAGACGCTCCCCCCGGGCCAGCAGTTCCGCTTCAATCTGTCGCAGGGGAGCCCGGCAGCGGACAATCGTGAACCAGATTACCGGACCACTGATCAGCGCCATCAGGGCCAGAACCGCCAGGACCGAGATCCAAGTCCGCCCGCCGTCCGGCCGGTGCAGGGCCAGCAGGGTCAGGATTGCCGCCTGGGAAAGAGTGATGGCCGTCCAGGCCTCCAACCAGTGTCGCCTGTCCGATCTGGGCAACCAGCACGAATAGGTGATGACGCCGAGCAACTCGCTTTCCGCCTCCGCCTCGCGCTTCGCCGGATCGGCGCGAACCGCCTCCTGGTCCACGGCAGGTTGCCCCCCATGAGCGATGGATAGTTGTGACACGGCTGTCGACTCCTGGGCACTGACGGCCGCCAAACTTCCCGGTGGCGAAGGGAGCGAGCGACCGCCCTGTTTCCCCCCAGAGGGGCTCCCCGTTGAATCGCTCGCCGTGGTACCTATATCGGCGTGGAAATGCTTTTAATAAGCAAATAAATGAAACAAAAAAGTGGCCCTTCGATCATTGTTTTCGAAAGGCCACTTAATCAGTTATTTTGATGTCTCGGCTCCGGCACCGGGTTGAGGGGTGCACGGGGCGGCGAGCAGGCAATTACACTTGGGGCAGTTCGTAGCCCTTGCGATACTCGCGGGCCAGCAGTTTATTGGCCTCGCGATCCGGGTGTCTCAACTCGCGATCGGTGAAGCACTGCTCCTTGTTCGGGTCCCAATAAATCTTTCGCCCGACCAGCAGCGAGATGTTGGCCAGGTGGCAGGCGGTCACGGAGTAGAAGTGCGACTGGATGCTGGCCAGCGGCTCCTTGCGGTCCCGCACACAGGCGAGGAAGTTCTCCACGTGCTTCATGTGAGCGGCCCCGTCGGCGCCGGGGTCCACGCGGTTCTTCTGCTCCTTGGTCATGTTCCCCAGGCGCCACTCCGACCCGTTAGGGCCAATCAGGGCGTTCGGGCCCCACCGCTTCCAATCCCACTTGTCCGGATCGGTGATGTAATCGGTGCGGGTCAGGTGGATCATGCCGTTGGTGCCATGGAAATCCATGCCATACCCACCCGCATCCCACGGCTTGCCGCTGACCTTGCGCATTGTGTAGGTCTGCACAAAGCCCTGCTTGCCCGTGGGGGCGCCTTCGGGGGTGGGGAACTCGTAGACGGCCTGCATCACGTCCGGCGTGGTGCGATCGTCCTCGATGATCCAGTGTCCGCCGACGCAGGAGACGCTGAGCGGAGCCACAGCGCCCATGGTCCACATGATGATGTCCTGGAGGTGCACGTTCCAGTCGCCGACCATGCCGCAGCCGTAGTCGAAGTACCAGCGCCAGGTATTGTGGAAGCGGCGCTTGTTGAACGGCCGCAACGGTGCCGGACCAGACCACATGTCATAATCGACGCCGGCCGGCACCGGCTCGTCCGGAGCGTTACCCATGCCGTTAGGCGTCTCGTTGCCGTAGGTGTAGGTGAAGGTCTGGCTGATGGTGCCCAGCTTGCCGGCGCGGATGAACTCGCGGGCTTCCTGGATGTGCGGAATCTGCCGCTGGTGCGTGCCCACCTGGACCACCGCGCCGTACTTCTTCGCGGCATTGAGCATCAACCGGCCTTCGTGAATGTTGTGACAGCAGGGCTTCTCGCAGTACACATCCTTGCCCGAGGCCACGGCCAGCATCATGGGCGCGGCATGCCAATGGTCGGGCGTGGCCACAATCACGAGGTCGATGTCCTTGCGGTCCATGACCTTGCGGTAGTCTTTGATCCACTCCGGCTTGGCTCCGCCCTTCTTCTCCACGTCCGCGGTAGCGCCTTCAAGCTGCTTTTCGTCCACGTCGCACAGGGCCACCACATTGCACTGCTTGGTGTCCATGAAGTTGCCCAGCTTGTAACGGCCCATGCCGCCGCAGCCGACCAGGGCAATATTGAACTTTTCGTTCGGCCCCACCTGGCGACGAGCCACCTTGACGGTTGGAGCAGCCGCGACGGCGCCCACGCCACCCAGCATGGTCACGGTCCGCGCGCTATTCCCGCATCCGGCCACGGCCACCGTGCCCGCGGCCAAGCCACTGTTCTTGAGGAACTTACGCCGACTTACCTGATTGTCCATCTGCTGATTCTCCATTCAACGTCCTCTAACAGGTCCACGCTCCCTCGCAGGGTGGATCGCGGCATGATGCTCGCAAAAGCTACCCGAGAACCTCCTTCCCGACAAGGGGCGGGATATCCGGGACAACCCGGCGCGCATCACGCCCGGCGGATGCGGCGGAAGAGGCGAACCAGCCAGGAGGCATTGGGCGGGGTACACAGGGCTTTTTGAGCCAGGGCATAAGTCGGATCGAGTTGCAGGGCTCGCTCCAGGGAGGCTCGCCAGGCTCGAATGGCCAGATCGCGTTCACACAGGCCGCGGACATACCAGGCAAAGGGAGCCTGGGGGAGGGCCTGGGTGGCCTGGCGGGCGGCGATCAGGGCATCGGTATAACGGCGATACCGGCGGTGAATTCGGGCGATCCATAAGTGGGTGAAGCCGTCGGCATCCGGCGCCTCGAGGGCCCGCTGAAAACTCGCGGCCACCTGGTCCGGGTCGGCGGAGAGCATCACCTCTGCCCGGGCCAGCCAGCGGTAGGCGCCGCTTCCCGGAGCGCGGAGGGCGGCATCCGAGCTGGCCAGGGCCTCCTGGGTTTCACCGCGGCGAGTCTGCAGCACGGCGCGCACCGAGAGCAGGTCAGCGTCGTTCTTGAACAGCTCCAGCGCCTTTTCCACCCACTGGCAGGCCTTGCGCAGCTCGCCCAATTCGATAAACATCCGCACCTGGCCGACCCAGGCGGGAACGAAGGTGCGATCCAGCTCCAGCGTTCGGGTAAAAGATTGCAGCGCCTGCTCAAATTCGCCGCGTTGGAGGGCCTGTATCGCGCGGTGACAAAAGACGTGCGGGTCCTCGACCGATTCCCCCCGCGGGCCCGCAGGCGCGGAGGAGGGGTCCTCCTGTGCAGAACGGTTGGGCTGGCGCTCATGTCGTTCCGGGGTATCGGAAGGCTGAACATGTCCGGGGCGGTCACCCATGACGGCACCTTGGCGCTGGAACGGCATCGGTCAGTCGGCAGAGGAAGCGTGCATCACCGATTATACTGCCCTGAGGTGAGAGAAAGACCGCCAGATGCGGGAAGTTCTCCCTGGGAGGGAGGCAAGAGGTCTGGTTCAGGCGCGGGACCGTTTCGGGGCAACGGATTGGCTTGAAGATTTTCTGGGTCGCCCGACCGGCAAGGCGCGCAGTCGGCGCCCCAGCCGTCGTTCCAGTCGGTCCAGGGTTGAGTCGGTGGCCAACGGCCGGCCGGTGCTGGTGGCCCGCCGAATCCGTTTCACCATCTCCTCGGCATCCGGGCGGACCAGCAAGCTGCGCCATTGGGCGGGGGTGGAAACTCTTCGCCATAAGCTCATATCCAGCAGTCCAGCGGGGTCGGTCGCATTGGCGTGGGCGGACGCGCTGGACCAGCGGTAACTCCAGGGATAGCGAGCCTGCCGGGCCCGCATGGGGTTGCGTTCCACGTACAGCAGCACATCGGCCAGATGGGCTTCGTCCAGGGGGCAGGAAAAGAAACGGTTCTGCCACAGGGGGCCCTCACGGTCGCGCAGCCGATTGACATGCTGGGTATACAGCCAGTGGGTGCGTCCGATTGCCTGGGCCAGCGAAGCGCTGGTGCGCGGCACCACCACCAGATGCACATGATCACGCATGAGGCAGTAGCCCAGAACGGCCAGGCGGGCACGCTGAGCCTGTTGACCGAGCATTTGAAGGTATGCCAGGTAATCGGCATCCGTTCCGAACACGCTCAGGCGGTCGGCGCCTCGCTGGACCACGTGGTGCGGAAGGCCGGGAATTACGATTCGAGCGGCACGAGCCATGTTGAGAACGCTAAACGCCCGCCCCTTGCCCGTCAAGGAGAGGAAAACTCAGTCCTTGGTTCCCAGATCATTGGTGAAGGCTGAGATCATCATGAGATCTTCGCGCTCCTCATGATCCCGGAGGTAGCGGAGGAGGTTCTGAAGGCGGCAACAGCAGTCTTCAGTGATGATGCGATCCTGTTCGGTGGCCGCGACCAGATCCCGGTGAATGGCGGTCAGGATGCGGTCTATCTCGTCGTGCTCGTGGCGAAGCCGGTCCACATCGGGGGACAGCGCGGGTGAGCGATCGGTCACTGCCTCCAGGTAGCCGCCTTCCTGCTCCAGCTCAAAATGGCGGCAGAGGTGGCGATGAAAAGCCTCCAGATGGGCAGCGGTCTCGCTGATCCATGCGGCCAGGCCGACGCGGGGGATGGCGGCCACGCGGGCGCCGATCTTGTCGGCCAGCTCCTCAACGGCCGCATGCTCTTCCCGCATCCATTGGGCGATTTCCCTGGGGTTCATGCATCACCTGCCATTCGTGCGTGCCAACACCAAAGCTGAAGACCATTTTGTAACCGCTGCTTCTTCAGATTGCCAGCGCCCGGCTTTCAATGGTGGCGCTGGTTCCAGGTGCCCCAGTAGGTCACCAGGTCGCTGATCATGTGCTGAAACTCATCAAAGTCCAGAGGTTTGACCAGGTAACTGTTGGCATAATTGCGGTACGCCTCTTCCATGTCGGCCTTGTTCAGAGAGGCAGAGAGAACCACCACGGGGATGGCGCGCAGTTCCGGATCGGCCTTGATCTGGCGAAGGGTCTCGAAGCCGTCCACACGTGGGGCCTTCAGGTCCAGAAGGATGAGATCGACTTCGGGATGCTTTTCGTGGGGAGGATGCCGATGCAGGTAGGCCAGCGCCTGCTCGCCATCGGCGACCCAGTCGACGGTGACCGGAACCGTCCCGCTCCGGATCGCCATCATCGCCAATTTGGCGTGGGCGGCGTTGTCCTCAACAAGGAGTAAATGAAAAGCTCTTTGCATGAGGTCTGACCCGAACCGGATATCGCACAGGGGGCCCCAAGCCCCAAAGAGCGAGCACCACTGAGCCACAGATTATGGACCTCTCAGGGGTCGAGGGAAAGGCCACCCAGTTTTTGGAGGCAAAAAAGCAGGAGGGCTGGGCCGTTCGTGCTCGAACCTTCCCCCCGCGATATCGTCTGGTCGATTTAAGCCGGTAAGACGCCGCACCCGTTGTGCGGAGCAGCCCTGAATCCACCAGGTTTTCAACGCGCTGCGCCCTCGAATCTCTTGGGAGATCTCGATCGCTGCGAACTCTGGGGATTATACCTTATCTGCAATCGATCCGCAATCGGTCCAAGACGGGCCAGGAGAGCCCCCCTGCCGGATTCCGGCACGGCCGGTCAGTCGATCACCGCCTCATCTGGCGCAAAGGAGCCCTGTTCCAGGACTTGCATCAGCCGGGTAACCACGTAGTCGATCTTGTCCTCGGTTTCGTAAGTGCCATTCTGGATGGCCTGGCGAATCTCTTCGACTTTCTGAGCCCGGATCAGGACCTGGTCGTCCGGGTCGAGGCTGCTCAACAGTTGGGCCAGTTCGGAGATCTCCACCTGATCGGTTGGAGCTGGCGGTTGGGTGGGGTTCTGCGCCCGCGTCGCGCGGGGGATGGGAACACCCGGGGTCACCGTCGTCGCGTTGACTGAGCTGATGTCGGCCATGATCAGTCCCTTACTGCTGTAGTCCGATTCCAGTTGCCTGGGCCTGCGCTAGGAATCGGTATTTCGGAAGCTTGGCCGTGTTTCGTAAACGACGCAGGCTCTCTGATCAGTTCCCCAGCGCAGGGCCACTCTTGCCCTGGCCTGGGCACTCATCCGTGGTGCCACCAAGATGGATGCAGGAACCACCCGGGAACGAGGGAAAGCTAATCCATTAGCCACTGTTTTCTTGTGGGTGCTACTCGCACCAGTGCTGTTATCGACGATTCTCTCGGACCTCCTTGAAGGATTTTTGGACCTCGGGACGGTTTTCCGTCCTATAACTCATCAATACGTTGCGTTGATGGGCGAGGGTCCAACCTAGATATAGGACCAAGAGAATCAGGGGCGGCCGGGGCCGGCCATCAGGTCAACTTCCGGCTATCAGGTTTACTTATGGTACCGGCAGGCTCAGGCCTGGGCGACCAGCACCAGCTCGCGGTCCTGGCGGCGGACGTGATCGCGCTGCAGCTCCTGAAGCTGGCGCAGGTAGGCCAGCAGATCTTCGTCGGAGAAGCTGGCCAGGAACTCGGTCTGGGCGGACGGGTTAAGCTTGCGGATTCGGTCGATTATTTCAGGCTTGCTCATGCTTGCACCTCGCTTGTCAGGAAAAACGGACGGCTACTCTCGTCCGGATCGAATCCACCTATCGGATGGCAGAAAGCGACCACTTGAGCGCTCGGAGCCTCATAAACTGCGCGGGGGCCGGCAACTTCTGCGCTTCTTGTGGGTATCTCGGTCAGGGACGCGGAATGCTTGACAGAGAATGTGGAGGGTTTACCTTGAACCAATGCGCCGCGGAGCCGTCTCGTGGTAATTACCACTATCCAGGAGCAATAAATATGTCCCGCCTGAATCGTCGTCGATTTCTTCAAAACTCGGCCGCTGTCGCAGGCGGCATCCTGTTCACCGCGCCGGCCCGCTCTTTCGGCCGGGTGCTCGGGGCCAACGATACCATTCGCGTGGCCGTGGCCGGCATCAACGGTCGGGGCCAGGAGCACATTGGCGCCTTGCTGGACATGAAAGACGTGGAGATCGCCTGTCTTGTCGATCCGGACAAGCGGATCTGGAACAAGTCCATCCAGCGGATCGAACAAAAGACCGGCAAGGCCCCCAAGGCGGTGCAGGACATCCGCGAGGCCCTGGAAGACAAGAACCTGGATGCGGTCAGCATCGCCACTCCCAATCACTGGCACGCGTTAATGACCATCTGGGCCTGCCAGGCCGGCAAAGACGTTTATGTTGAGAAGCCCTGCAGCCACAACGTGCACGAGGGGCGAATCGCGGTCGAGGCGGCGCGGCGGTATGGCCGGATCGTCCAGCACGGTACCCAGCACCGCAGCAATCCCAAGTGGGCTGCCGTGGCCGCGGCGGTCAAGTCGGGCAAGTACGGCAAGCTGCTCATCGCCCGCGGGATCGTCTACAAGCGGAGAGACAGCATCGGCTTCAAGCAGCCGACGGACGTGCCCGAGGGGCTGGACTTCAACATCTGGCTGGGGCCCGCGCCGCAGCAGCCGTACCACGAGAACCTGGTGCATTACAACTGGCACTGGTTCTGGGACACCGGCAACGGCGACATCGGGAACCAGGGGGTGCATCAGATGGACATCGCCCGCTGGTGCATCGGCGGTACACTGCCCAAGAGCGTGATCAGCATGGGCGGGCGGTTTGGCTACGAGGACCAGGGCCAGACGGCCAATACCCAGTTGACCATCATGGATTTCGGCGACGCGCAGCTCATCTTCGAGGTCCGCGGGCTTCCGTCGGAGCCGTACCACGGCCAAGGCTCGGGCGGGAACGTCATGCACCTGACAGAAGGCATCATCGCCGGCACGAGTTTCATCCCCAAGGGCAAGAGCAAGCCCGAGCCGATCAGCGGCGTCGAGGTCAAGCTCGGCCCCGGCAAGGGCGATCATTTCCGCAACTTCATTGAGGCCATGCGCAGCCGCAGGCAGGCCGACTTGAACGCGGACATCCAGGAGGGCCACTACTCCTCGGCCTTGTGCCACCTGGCCAACATCTCCTACCGGCTGGGCGAGCTGACGCCGTGGTACAAGAAGACCAAGACGTTCGGCGAGAACAAGGATGCCTACGAGGCGCTGGCCCGCATGGAGGAGCATCTCGGGGCCAACGGCGTGAAGTTCGACGGGCTCCAGTACCGGATGGGCCGCAAGCTCGTCATCGACGCCCAAACGGAAGGCATCGTCGACGACGCCGAGGCCCAGGCCATGCTCACGCGGAAGTACCGCGAACCGTTTGTGGTGCCGGAGAAAATTGCCTGACCGGCATGATACGGGATGAGCAATGCGTCAGAGCCCCAGGCGCTGACCCATTGCTCATTCTTTTTTTGGGCTCACCCTGCGGTGCTCCGTTTTCCACACCGACGCAGAAACATCACACATGTTCCACCATAACGCGAGGCCATCCAGGCACACGGTTCCAGGGAGAAGGAGCGAGCGGCCGGCCATCGGAAAAAACGAACCTGGTCCCTCCAGATACTTCTACACCCCTCTGCCGGGCCGCTGCCTGCGAGAGAGGCCAAGCCGGCTTCCTGAGCTACTGAGGGCGATGCCCGCACGCTAAGAGCCGATGCAAGAATTGCACTGCTCAGCGAAGCAGAACCGCCTGGATATCTGCGTGCCCACCGTCGATATCCTGCTGTTGAGATATGGGTTTAACGCCAGGCGCCGGATGGCTCGTCGACCGGGCCGTTCCCATACGGTTGACCTGCACATTCGTAAATCAGTACTCTGTGGATGAGGTCTGAACTCGTCGGGGCGCGCATGCCTGTAAGCGTCGGACGAGGGGCATTATCGGGAGGGTCCTGCCTCAGGCCGGACGGTATCGGGCATTCTTCGTAGCGATCTCGGGCGCTTTTCTCGCCGCAGGCAGTAGCTGTGGTACGGGGAATCCCCGCGCTCAGTCGGGCATTACCGGAGACACTCATGAAGCGAATTGACTTTCTGGCCTTGTGCGCCGGCCTTGGCGCGGCCGTGCTGTTCCTCGGAGGTTGCGGGGGAGAGCTGACTCCCGGGGACGACGATACGTCCCAGGACGTGTCGACTGAGCCGGTCCTGAAGGTGGAGCAGGCGGTGGCCGTCAGCCGGCACTACGTGGAGGTGATCTTCAGCCGGTCGGTGGGACCGGAGGCCGCGGTGACGGGGTACTACTTGATTACCGACCCGGATGCGCGTGTGCTGCCTGTTCTGTCGGCCCGCATTATGGGTGACGGCACCCGGGTACTGCTCACCACCGGAGAGCAGGAGGAGGTCGAGTACCGGCTGGCCGTCAACCTGGCGGCGATCACCGTCAGGACGGCCAGGCTGACCTCCACGCAGGCGGTGTTTTTCAGGGGCTCTCCGGCACAGGAGCCGTACGTGATCAGCGCGATTGCGCTCAGCCCGACCAGCGTGCTGGTTAGCTACAGCGGGCCGATGGACTCCAACCTTCAGGTTGCTGCGAACTATGAAATCGCCAATCCGGACCTGGACGTGCTGGACGTCACGGTCAGTACGACGAAGACTTCGGTTGTGCTGATGACCTCCGAGCAGGAGGACGTGGACTATACGCTGCGGGTCACGAACGTCACCAGCAACAACGGCAGCAAGCTGCTCAACCCCACGCGCAACACGGTCAGCTTCAACGGCATTGCTCCCGACGAACCACCGGAAATCGTCAGCGCCGCGGCCACGAACGCGAGCACCGTGTTGGTCAACTTTAACAAACCGCTGGCCGATGAGGCCGCCGACCCGGCGCGTTTCTCCATTTCACCCGGCGGAGTGGTGACAGCCGCGAGGATGGGCCGGTTCAACACGCAGGTGGAGCTGACCACGTTGCCGCTGGTGGCCGGCAGAACCTACACGCTGACCGTCACGGGAATTAAGGATCGCGGCGGCACCCCGATCGCCCCGCCGGGCGGCCCCAACGACCCGGACTGCCATTGCCAGGCCACGTTCACGTATGAGGGGCCCACCGGCGCGGCCGACCTTCCCCCTCGCGTGGTGGGGGCGGCCTCGCAGGGCAACACCTCGGTGATCATCGTGTTCAGCAAGCCCATGGGTGACAGCGCCCTGAACCCGGCGAACTACTTCATCGTGCAGGAGAACGTACACGGCGAGGTGGGCACGCTGCTGGTCCTTGGGCCGCAGAAGATCGTGGACGGCGGAAACGCGGTTGCGGAAAGCGAAGCGGCGGCAGGCAGCGATGATGTGCAGGTGGCCGCCCCCGGCAGCGCGGTGGCCGTCAAGGGAACCGTGATCACCACCGGTCCGGATCGGGTGCTTCAGACGACGCCGGGCGGGGATGACACGCTGGAAGCCACGCCACGTTTCGCCGGCTCTGACCGGACGGCCGTCATACTGACGACCAGCTCGCAAAATGAAGTCACCTACCGGATCCGGGCGGTGGGCATCAAGGATCTGGCGGGCAACGAACTGGCCCCGCCGACGCCGTTCGTGGACCCGAACAGCGCGGTGTTTCCGGGCACTCCCCCCTCCGCGAACAGTCTGGTGGATTCCGACGGCGACGGCATCCCGGATCATATCGAGTTGAGAGGCTACGTGGTGACCGTGGTCAACGGGAACGGCCAGGCGGTCGCGATCGAAGTCACCAGCGACCCGACGCAGGTGGATTCTGACCTGGACGGTCTGGATGACCTGGTGGAGAAACAGATCAATACCAATCCGCGCACCCCGGACACCGACGGCGACGGGGTCAGCGATTACGACGAGTTCAACGTCTACTACACCAGCCCCCTTCATCAGGACACCGACGCGGACGGCCTGGACGATAACCTGGAGATCTACTTCTTCAAGACCTCCGGGCTGCTGGATGACACCGACGGCGACGGGCTGCTGGATGGCGACGAGATCATCGCGGGCAACCGCAATCCGCGAATCGCCGATCTGCCGCAGCCGGCCATCTCCATCGGAGAGATGGCCCTGCGTCTGGACACGCGTTTTGCCTACACCGACACGGAGGGCGTCTCGCAGACCATCGAGCAGACCAACACGGCCACACTGACCCAGAGTGAGCAGCGGACCTTCTCGACCAGCGACACGGAGACCATGCAGCACGTGATCGAGGCCGGGTTTGAGGGCGGCCTGGACCAGGGGGCAGGCACGGCCAAGGGCAGCATCCAATACTCCTTCACCTACGAAACCAGCTTTTCGGTCAGCCAGGAGAGCGTCAGCGCCACGCAGAACGAATACCAGGAATCGCTGAGCACCTCGGTGCAGCGCGACATCACCAAGGAGGTGACGCGCTCGGTCGAGAACGCCGCGATCGACCTGGTGGTCACGCTGAGCAACTTCGGCGACATCCCCTTCACCATGAGCAACCTCGAAGTGACGGCCCTGCTGCAGGACCCGTTCAACCGCCGGCGGCTCCTGCCGGTGGCGTCACTGCTGCCGGCATCGCAGTTGGCCCAGGGCGACTTCGAAGTATTCCTGGGCCCGTTCATCCAGGAGCGCGGCCCGTTTATCTTCAAGAGCACGGAGGTGTTCCCCTCGCTGGTCGAGGATCTGATGAAGAACCCGCGGGGCCTGATCTTCAAGGTGGCCAATTTCGATGTGGTGGACGAGCAGGGACGCAACTTCGCCTTTATTTCACAGCTCGTGAACGATCGCACGGCCGGCTTGATCATCGACTACGGCAACGGGCAGGTGGACCGTTACCGGGTCGCCACCAACAGCACGTTTGATGATCAGGGTCGGCCCCGGGGCATCACCATGGCCTATGCCCTGCAGGACATCCTCGGACTGCAGAAAAACGGCCCGCATGATGCCATCACCGTGGGGCCCAACGGTTGTGCGGAGACGTTCGCGGTCGGCGATGACATCCAGGTGGTCCAGCCGATCTGCTATCCGGTGGCCCCCGGCGAGACGATCATTGAAGC
The DNA here is from genome assembly GCA_012719955.1 of Phycisphaerae bacterium. Classification (GTDB taxonomy): domain Bacteria; phylum Planctomycetota; class Phycisphaerae; order UBA1845; family PWPN01; genus JAAXZI01. The sequence continues at coordinate 16,982 of JAAXZI010000186.1, forward strand.
GGGGCCCAACGGCGTGCTGGAAACTCTGCCGATGGGCGACGACCGCAAGTCCAGCGACGGGCTGCGCATCATTGACGGGGGAGACGGCTGCGCCCACACGCGCGCCCAGCGCGATGATATCCAGGTGGTGGGCGGGGATTGCGCCACCGGCGGGCTGGACGGCGTCGTCATCCTGGCCGGCCCGGACGGCGTCATCAATACCGTACCGTCCGGAGACGACCAGCTCACCACGGTATCCGGCTACGGAACCGAAATGACCGGCAAGTGCGACGGCAAAACCACGAACATGAAGCAGATCATCGAGCCGTTCTTTGGTGGGAACGGCATCGCCAACACCCTGCCTCGAGCCGGTTCGGACGACGTGGCCCACTTCGCCCCCGGGGACCCGGTCTCACCCGGGGCGGTGATCATCGATGCGGGCCCGGACGGCATCCTCCAGACCCGGCCGATCGGAGATGAGATTCTCTGGGGCCCCGGCTGCCTGTGCGAAACGGACGACCACTGCCCCGGCGAGGGCACCTGCCGGAAGGTCGAGCGGCTCGTCCGCGTGAAGGGCGTCCAGAACGTGCCGGAGGAAGCCCGCCTGTGGGTGGTCATCACGCCCCAGGACGTGAACGCCGGCATTGACTTCGACGCGCTGCCGCTCCAGGCCGGCCGGACCTACTCGCTGGCCTTCGTGCAAGACCAGGACATGGACGGCCTCTACGACCGGGAGGAGTTCCTCTATGGCAGCTCGGACCGGGACGACAACACCGACGGCTGCCCGCTGGGAGACGGAGCCCCCGGTTGCGACACCACCAAGTTCGATTTTGACACCGTGCGGGACTTCGAGGAGGTCAAGACCGGCTGGCAGGTCCAGGTGGTGGGCCAAGCGAGCTATCCGGTCTTTTCGAACCCTGTCCTACCCGACACCGACGCGGACAACCTGTTTGACGACCAGGAACGCCAGATGGGGACCGATCCGGCCAAGCGCGATACGGACGGCGACGGCATCAGCGACCACGCGGAGGTGACCGGCTACCAGATCTTCAGCCGCGACGGCCGGCTCATCCGCAATGTGGTGCCCTACCAGTCGGCGATGATCGTCCCCGGCCCCAACGGGCAACTGGACACCAGCGGACTGGTGGGCGACGACGAGCTGGGACAGGACCCCACGATGCGCCCCATCATCACGCCGGGCCCCAACGGAATTCTGGACAGCCTGCCGGAAGGCGACGACCTGATCGAAGGAACCTTCGTGATTCTGGATGGCGGAAACGGCATCCCCGAAACCGTAGCCAGCGTCAATGACGTGCAGGTCGGCCCCTCCCCGGTGGCCACGAGGACCGTCACCGTAACCTTCGTGGATTACCAGCCGGGCGGCAATGCCTGCGACGGCAGCGACAAGGGCGAGTTCCGCTTTGACCTGCGCGTTCGCAAGGGCGTGGAAACGCTGCTCGGGCAGCACACGGAGAAGGCGGTCATCGACCGGTTCGAAACGCATTTCTTCGGCGGATATATCCGCGACAACGGCAACGGCGTCGCGAATACCGTCGCGGCCGGCGACGACGTGCAGGTCGTCCCGGTAAACAGCCCGGTGAGCGTCGGCGGGATCGTGATTGCCCCAGGCCCCAACGGCAAGCTGGATACGACCCAGACCGGCGGCGACGATGTGATCGTGCAACCCACCGCACGATACAGCGTGCCCATCGGATTGACCGACACGCTGGCCATCAGCGCTTCCATCCTGGAGGACGACCCCGTCTGCGATGCGAACACGCGCAGCGTCATCATCGAGCCGGCCACGGGCGGCAACCAGCGAGTCGATACGCTGGCGCTGGGCGACGACGTGCAGCTCATCCCCTTCGGCAACCCGGTCGCGGCCGCCGAGACCATCATTCGATCGTGCCCGGGCAACACCAACGGCACACTGGACAGCATCGCGGCCAGTCCGGGGCTGTGCGAAGCGGTTATCACGGCGGGCCCCAACGGGGTGGCCGATACCTTGGTCAATCCGGCCAGCGACGACGTGCAGGTCGTCGCCCACGGCACAGACGGGCTGGCTGCCGGTACGGTGGTCATCAGCCCCGGCCCGAACGGGCGGATTGATACCGCCGCCGCGGGTGACGACGACACGCCGGGGGCCACGCTGCCCTGCGAGCCCGTGATCATGGAGCCGGCCACGGGCGGCAACGGCACGGCCGACACGATGGCCACGGGTGACGACATCCAGGTAGTGGCCCCCTCGACGGCGGTCGCGCCGGGAACGGTGCTGATCCGGCCGGGCCCGAACGGAGTCATCGACACAATCCCTACCGGCGACGACGTCAAACCCGATCCGCTCAGTGTGCCCCTGGCCGCCGGCTGCTCGGCGTGCCCATCCGGGCAGTGCGGAACCGAGTGCAGCGTCTGCCCGTCCAACGCCTGCTTCGGCGACGATATCGTGTTGACCCGGGCGGAGGGCGATTCGTGCGAGGACGGCTGGCTCTCGGCCAATCCGCATGACCTGTGCCCTTGCGGGCAGTGCCGGCAGTTCGATTCGACGCCGACGCCTTCGACCTTCGACCACTGGGCGCCGCAGGCGATCACCTTCGATATCGCCGCCCTGGCGGCGCTGCCCCCCGACGGGACCATCGTCACCTTCGAGGCCGGGCCGGGCTGCTTCTCCTCGGCGAAGCTGCGTGTGCGGGTGGAGGTCACCTCCGGCGCGTTCGTGACGCCGGGCGCCGTCCTGGTCCGGGCCGGGGCGGATGGCGTGCTAGACACCATCCCCTTCGGAGATGACGTGATCGGCGTGCCGCACAAAGCCCTGTACGCGACCAACCCCCTGGACCGCGACACGGATGGCGATACGCTCTTCGATGGCGCCGAACAGATCCTGGGGGCCAACCCCAACGACGCCATGGACGCCCAGCGATTCCGGGACAACGATCTCGACGGGCTGCCCAACGGAGTGGAAACCGACGGGTGGATCCTGGCCTACGTGGATTCCACGGGCGCACTCCAGTGCCTCACCGAGACCGGCACCATGCTGGTGACCGACGAGTCCAACCCGCCGCCTCAGTGCCGGGTGGTCAGGTCCGACCCGTTTGAGCCGGACAGCGATTTCGACGGCCTGCCGGACCTGCTCGAATACATCATCCGGTCCGATCCGAGCAATCCGGACACCGACGGCGACGGATTGCTGGATTACGACGAATTCGATCCCAACTCGCGCTTCAGCATCCCCGTGCTGAAACTGCGGGAATTCCAGCGGCTGTGTGCGCAGGCCAGTCGCTGCGAGTTTACCCCGTCCGAGTCTGCTTACGGCCTGAGCATCGTGCTGGCCGACACCGACCAGGACGGGCGCACCGACCGCGAGGAGATCGAGGAGTATTGGATCATTGCGCCGTGCGTTACCCAGCAGGGCGGCACCCAGCAGCCAGGCCTGCCACGGAAGGTCTTCTCCAGCCCGGTCGATGCGGACTTCGACCTCGACGGCCTGCCCGACGGACTGGAGAAAGCGATGTTCCTCGATCCGGCCAATCCTGACACGGACGGCGATGGCGTGGTGGATTCGTTAGATCCCGCGCCGGACGGCTGCGGAAAGCGGGTCACGATCACGCTCCAGTCGTACTCGGTCCAGGATGACTGCGAGGGTTCCGGCGACGGAGAGTTCCGATTCCGCCTGTGGATCGCGCATCCGGACGGGACAATGAAGTACTTTAACCAGAACGCCGACAACCTGGACGACAACGAGACCCATTACTTCCCGACCACGTTCACGACCACGTTCTCGATCCGGCCGGGCCAGACGTTCAGGATCGGTGGACACGTATTCGAGGAGGACGACAGCAGCGGAGACGAAGACTGGTACTTCAGCCGCACCTATGACTTCAACGTGGTCACCGGCCAGCAGACCATCAAGCCCAACTATGGCGAGGCTGACGATGGATGCTTCGATGATCATACGTTCACCTTGCAGTTTACCGTGGGGCAGCTATGAGCAATTGCCCGCACGTGTAAGACCTGTGCTCAACCCCCCTTCTGCGAAGCAACACCCGGCTCGGCGGGTCATCCCCGCCGGGCCGGGCCTCTTGGTAGTCCGCAGACTCACCAACGTCCAGATGACTGATGGGCAACCCACAGGGCAACCATTAGACATTGGTCATTGGTGCCTGGTCATTCTTTAGACATTAGACATTCAGTCATTAGTCATTCTCTCCCACCCTGCCTTCCGGTACCTCCGAAGCGGGCGCCTTGTAGCTGATTCGATAGATGACCCCGGCCTTATCGTCCGAGACCAGCAGGCTGCCGTCGGGGGCGACCTGGACATCCACCGGGCGGCCCCAGGCTTCGCGGCCCTGGAGCCAGCCGGTGGCGAAGGGCTCATAACGCACGGCCCTGTTGCCCTCCAGACGCACCAGCGTGACGCGGTAGCCGACCGGGACCGTGCGGTTCCACGAGCCGTGCTCGGCGATGAAGATCTGGTTCTGAAATTCCTTGGGGAACATCTTGCCGGTGTAGAAGCGCATGCCCAACGCGGCGACGTGGGCGGGCAATTCGAGTACCGGCGGGGTGAATTGCGAGCAGTCTTTGCCCCGGCCGAACTCGGGATCGGGGTTGCCCTTGCCGTAGCAGGCCGGATAGCCGAAGTGCATGCCGGGCCTGGGCGCGTGGTTCAACTCGTCGGGCGGTAGATCGTCGCCAAGCCAGTCCCGGCCATTTTCGGTGAACCACAGCTCCCGGGTCTTCGGGTGCCAGTCGAAGCCGACGGTGTTGCGGATGCCCTCGGCGAAAATCTCCGGCTGGCCGCCTTTGTCGGGGTCGAGGCGGGTGATGGTGGCGTAGATGCGTTCACGGCGGACACAGATATTGCAGGGCGCTCCGACGGGGACGTAAAGCAGGCCATCGGGCCCGAAGGCGATAAACTTCCAGCCGTGATGGGCATCAGAGGGGAAGTCACGGCTGATCACCTTGGGGCGCGGCGGGGCATCGAGATGCTTTTCGATGTTGTCGAAGCGGAGCAGGCGGCTGATCTCCTGGACGTAGAGATGGCCGTCTTTGAAGGCCACGCCGTTGGGTTCGTTCAGGCCGGTGGCGAGGGTGTAGACGACATCGCCCACGCCGTCACGGTCCCGGTCAACGACCGCGTAAACCTTGCCCTCCTTGCGGGTGCCGACGAAGAGGGTGCCCTCCTTGCCGAAGGTCATCGAGCGCGCGCCGTCCAGGCGGCGGGAATAGATCTCGATGCGGAAGCCTTCCGGCAGACGAATGCGCGACAAGGGCAAGGCCGGCTGGGCGATGGCCGGGGCAACAGAGAGGACAAACAGGGAGAGGGTCCACCACGCGGGAGTTGCGGCGCGCTGGTTCATGGAAGTTCCTCCTATCCACCATGACTGTATGCACCCCAGAATACGCGGGATACAGCCACGATTGGACGAAGCCGCGCGCATGCGCCCCCTCGACGATCGCCGGAGGCATCACCCGCGGATGTTGGCCGGAGGCAGGCAACCGTCTATGGGCAGCCGGGTCGGGGGCTCCAGGCCTCCGCCCCCGGGCCTGTCGCGGCAAAGGTCACCATGTCGGCCGAGGCAACTGGGGCACAGAACCCGATTACCGCCAGCAGCACGAACTCCCACGCCTTCCCCTACTCATGCCCGAGACCCTCCGGTTGGACTGTGTCGGAAAAATCCCGATTTTCCTGACGCAGCCAATTGCGATAAGAATTAACGTATCTATATAAGCCTATCAGGAAATAGGTCAGTATAAGTGAGCCGGGAATCTAATACTTTGCCAACAAAAGCTTTATCGAGCTTATGAAAGGTCTTTAGCGCACGCCGACGTATTTTGAGGTATACTTTTCATGGAGCGCCGCTTGGGCATTCACCGGCGAGCGCGACGGCTGGCGGATCCAACCGCCGCATATCGCCAGGGTACCGCCGACAGCCTTTCAGCAGTAGCAGTTCTTGAGCTTCCGCCCAGGCGCTTTCGCTCCCATTCAGCCGGAGGAGGTGCATCGTGGCAGCCAAAGTCTGTTTCGAAGACCGGGGCCTCGGCCGGGCCGTAGAGAAACAGCTCCGCCGATGGGAAATCGCCTGCAGCCAGAACCCCGGGGCAGAGTCCCGGAATGGAGATCCGGTTTACAGCTACGTTGCCATGTCCAATGAGGTTGGGGCCGGGGGTGATGAGATCGCCGCCCTGCTTGGATCCCGGCTGGGCTGGCCGGTGTTCGATAAAGAGATCCTGCAGGAGATGGCCCGCAATGACGAGGTCCGCGCGCGGCTATATAAATCCATGGACGAGCGCGATCTGGGCTGGTTCGAGGAGACCTTCCGGGCCCTGATGCAGCAGGAGTTTTGCCGAAACGATTACTTCTCCCGGCTGACCGAGACGGTACTGTGCCTGGCTCGCCAGGGACCGGCTATTTTCCTGGGCCGGGGGGTGGACCTGATCCTGCCGGCTGAGCAGGGTCTGCGGGTGAAAGTGATCGCGTCGCGCTGGCGACGGGTGGAGAATTTCGCCCGGCGAGCCAAGGTTTCAATACAAGAGGCCGCGGCCCAGATCGAGCGCATTGAGCAGGAGCGGCGCGATTTCTTCCGCCGGTTTTTCCATGCCGAGGCGGAGGATTCGACGCGCTTCGACCTGCTGATCAACGTCGAGCGGTTCAGCGCGCAAGAGGCGACAGAGCTGATCTGCCTGGCGATGAAGGCGCGTTTGGAAGTCTGATGCCCGCCCTTTGCGAGCTTAAAGCCTTGCGCTTCGGCCCTTGAAGTGGGCGGGATAGCCACCCCTCTGCAGTGTCCTTTTTAAGGCGGGCAAGATGCCCGCCCTCCGACAACGTTCTTGAGGCGGGCAAGATGCCCATACCCCGACAGTGTCCTTGAGGCGAGCAAGATGCCTGCCCACCGGCAGGGGTGGCCGGCCTTGCACGGGCGGTATCCTGGCCGCCTGATTCGCCGCGAAACAGGTGCACTGGACGCACCACGAAAACTTTCAGGACTCTTCAACAAACAACAGACGTTCTCGCGACCTCCCGAGAGGGGGAGCCGCTGACTCGGCTTTTTGTAATAAGGAGTGTGGTCATGAACCTGATGGAACTGCTCGAGCGCGAGCGAATCCCGTATTCGCTGGACGAGCATGCGGAAGCGGGCACGGCCATCGCCCTGGCGGTAGCCGAGCACGTACCCGGGCACCAGGTGATCAAGCCGGTGGTGGTGGAGGCGGACGGGATCATGGTGATGTGCGCCTTGCCCGCGGACCGGCGGGTGGACATGAGCACGCTGCGCTCCATCCTCGGAGCCCGACAGCTACGGCTGGTCAACGAGGAGGAGCTCGCGGAGCTGTGTCCGGACTGCGAGCTGGGGGCGGAGGCGCCCATTGGCCGGTTGTACGGCATGGACACGCTGTTGGATGAATCCGTGCTGGACGAGGATATGGTGATCTTCCAGGCAGGGACGCACCACACGGCCGTACGCATGAGCCGCGACGATTTCCAGCGTCTGGCCAACGCCCGTATCGTGAGCTTCAGCCGGCCGGACTGAGCCGGCGACGACGGGACGGAGAATATGGGAGAGGGGCAGGAGAGGCATGATGAAGGATAAGCCCGGGGGCGTGCCGGCCCTTGTTCATCCTTCATCGCCTGGCGCTCATGGTTTTCAGCGCGACCCCAGGAAGACGGTACCCGGGGTACGCAGCAGAATGAACAGGTCGAGCTCCAGCGACATGTGCTTGATGTACCACAGGTCGAGCTGAAGCTTGCGGCGGGCGTCTTCCACGCTGGCGCCGTAGGGGTAGTTGATCTGGGCCCACCCGGTCAGGCCGGGTTTGATGAGGTGGCGCTCGTTGTAGAAGTCGATCTGACGGGAAAGCTGTTCGACAAATTCAGGGCGTTCGGGGCGCGGACCGACGATGGACATATCCCCCACGAGAATATTCCAGAGCTGGGGCAGTTCGTCGAGGCGGGCCTTGCGCAGGTAGCGACCGACACGGGTCACGCGCGGATCATCAAGACTGGCCCAGGCATGGCCGTTGGCCTCGGCGGTGACGCACATGGTGCGGAACTTGTGCAGCCGGAAGGTCCTGCCGTTGAGCCCCACGCGGATCTGGTGATAGAAGACGGGGCCTTCGCTGTCGAGCTTGATCAGCAGCGCGATCAGCGGCCAGAAAGGCAACGTCAGCAGCAGCCCCACCGCCGAGGAAAACACGTCAAAGACACGTTTGATGATGAGCTGCGATTCACGGTAATGCTTCAGATCGGCGAACAGGAACCAGTCGGGTTCCAGGTGGTTGAGGGGGACTTCACTGAGCACCTGCTCGTAGAAGGTGGAGAGGTTGGTGACCCGGCAGCCGAGCTTGAGGCAACCCAGGGCACGTCTGAGGGCCTGGCTGTCGTGGGCGGCGCCCGGGCCAACCACGATCTCGCGGATGTTTTGTTGGCGGCAGATATCTTCGAGGTCGTCCAGTCCGCCCAGCACCCGCCGGCCGCAGATTTCGCGCCCGATTTCCAACGGATTCAGGGTGATATATCCGGCCAGGCGATAGCGGCGGGACAGTCCGTCACAGTGGCTGGGGATGGGAAGCCGGGAACGGGCATCGGTACCCACGATGAGGAATGTTCGTCCGCAGTTTTGAACCCACGCACAAACCAGCAGCCGGACCGCAGGGGCAATGCCCAGATACACGCTCGCGGCCAGGAACAGAACCCGCCGGCTGTGCATCTGGTACATGAACAGGTAAACCACCACGTAGGCGAGGACGGCAGCGCTCAGCGTAGACAAAAGTGAGCGGGCCACAATCCGCGACCCGCGCAGGAGCGTCTGCTGCTCGTAGAGGCCGAAGACCAATCCGCAGATCATGAAGGCGAGGGTTTGGATGCCGCTGGTCTGGACCCAGCCGATGTGAAGCCAGGCGCCCTCCGGCGTCCAGACGAAGGTCCGATAACCGAGGTACACCCCGAGGGTCACAACGAGCAGATCAAAGAGACACCAGATAGGCCAGGGCGTTTCGAGCAGGGTATGGCCCAGCGCGCCGGTCCAGGCTCGGCGGGATGCGGACGGCGTCTCCGGCCAGACCAGGCGCGGGAAATCATCCCAACCGCTGGTGGTCACCGGCGGGCAAGGTACGAGGGCCGCACTGCCTTCTGTCAGGTTCGAACGCAACAGCCGTTCCTCACAGTTGTTATTCCTTCTCGTATCGGAGGGATGACCGCCTCTCATAAGTTGATAGCTGGAGCTAAACTCTCAATTGCCGATAAAAGTGATATGGAGATGTTCCAGACACTGCATCGATCGGCACGCACCGTGGCTGCTCTGACCGCCCAGGTTCTGATGTTGACTGTCTTGGGCATGTGGGGCTGCACGCATTCGCGTATTGTCTACGAGGCCGGCCCGACGCTGGCCCCTTCCGACCTGGGTCTGCCGGAGCGTGCAGACCCATCGACCGGGTATGACATTCTCGAAGCGGGCCGCAGCCGGGGGCGTTTTCCCACGGCCTTGGCCGTGGCCAGACTGGGGATCGCAAACAACGAGGAGACGTTCCACCGGCTGGTGGTGACGCTGCCCGAGGTGCAGGCGATCCGCTGGAACAGCCTGTTCGACACGAACCCGGGCATTCGAGAGGTGATCGTGTTGAACGAGAAGACGCCGGGGCCGCCGCTTCGCGGTCTGCCGGCCGTTACCGCCACCGCGCGACGGCTCAATGCGGGCTTGTGTCTGGTTTACGGCTCAACTGCCACGGGGCCGGAGGAAGCGGCGTTGATCGGCGGCCTGATCGAGACCGCCACAGGCCAGACGGTGGCCCATATCCGGGCCCAAGCCACGTCCGCCGATTATGAAACCAAACGGCCGGACGCTCCTGCTGGCGATCTGCGACATTTGGATCTGGAATACCTGGTCATGCGCAAGTTCCAGCGACTGCTGCAGCAATGTGTCACCGAACTGGTGACGCGCGATGATCCACCCGCGGAGCAACAGCTCAGCCCGTGGCGGCACCTGAGTCGACCCGCCGACTTCGACTAAAAAGTCTGTCCCATGTGGGAGTCGTTCCGCACGCAACTTCCGTAGCGGCCGGGCTCCGTACCGGCCGTTCTCGCCATAGCGACCAGTCCAGCGTCCTTGTGGAAGCTACGTATCGGCCGTTCCCCGCCCCCCGTTTGGATTTCGGAAGGCGGGCAAGATGCCCGCCCCCCCTACACTGGCGAGACGCCGGCGGTACACGGCACGGCTCAAGAGCAATGGCACACACGCACACACGTCGTACTTCTGTTGGCTCGCCAGCGCGGACGGTGATTCAGGATTTCACTTCTGAAATCACGCAGGCATGTTTGCCCGAAGCGGTGGGCGTAATGCGTTCACGGCGGAGGATGCGAATGTTCATCTGCGGGCCGACACGTTGGCGCAGGCCTTGCAAGATGGATTTTTCCGCCTGGTCGGTGAAGGGAGCGCCAGGAACGATCTCCACATCGAGGGCATTCAGTGAACGCTGGATTACGCGGAACTGACGAAGGCCTTCGACTTCGCGCAGCACGTAGATCAAAGACAGGGCGTGCATGTGTTTGAGGCCCTGGGGCGTGGGGCAGACGATCTGGTCGGTCTTCCGGCCGGTCACCTCCAGCAGCGTGGTGGACGTCAGCCCGCAGGCACAGCCGTGCCCACCGAACGTGGCCAGGTCGCCGGTGCGATAGCGGATCATCGGGGTGGCCAGGCAATCGAGGTTGGTGACAACGACGTCGCCCGTCTGGCCGGGGCTGACGGGCCGGCCGGTGGACGGATCAAGCACCTCCACGATGACGTTCTCTTCCGGGACGTGGAGTCGGCCGGCCGGACAACCGCAGGCCAGCAGACCGCCGTCGCGACAGCCGTATTCGACGACCACCGGCGCTCCGAATGCGCGTTCGATGGTCTGGCGATCGTGGGGCAGCAGCACCTCGCCGGTCACGAACACCGCCCGCAGCCGGGGGGAGCCCAGCCCGCCCGGGGGCAGGTTACGATCGAGGGCGTGACGGGCCAGCAGGGCCAGGCTGCTGGGATAGCCATAGACACAGATCGGACGGCGGCGTTGGAAGGCGGCGATGCAGGCGTCCATGCGTTCGGCGGTCAGGTCGAAGGCGCTCAGCAAAAGCTGGTTGAGCAAGCGGTCACGGCAAGCCTTGAGGCGGTCCTGGGTTTTGAGTTCCACCGGGGCGCCCCATAGAAGTATTTCCGGGTCGCCGGGGCGGACGTTCCACCAGCTTCGCGCCCGCCAGCGGGCGGCCCAGTCGGCGGCCTGGCGCGGACGGTCGAAGTAAAAGCGCAGCGGCTCGCCGCTGGAGCCGCCGGTGGAGTAGGGATAGGCCCCGCCGGGGCAGCCGATCCAGGTCATTTCGTGAAGGTGTGCGCGGATGGTGTGACGCTCAAGAACGGGCAGTCGCCGGAGGTCTTCGACGGTCAGATTCGGATCGTCCGGGCACAGCCCGGCCTCGCGGAACCGGCGGGCATAGAACGGACAGTGTTGCCCGGCGGCGTTCAGCAGACGGCGCAGCTTGCGGTTCCGCAGCACGGCCAGTTCATTGACACTCCAGTGTTGCGAGGCCGTTAGGGCACGGAAGCGGCGCATGGTATCACGGCCCATCAATCTTTCCGTCAGCGGCCAGAACACATTGCCCGCGAGCCAGCGATTCATGAGACCGCTCCTGCCTGTGGGGCCGTAACCTGTCGGGTGAGGCATTCGCTTTCAGGACGAGCGCCGCGCGAGGCCCGGCAACCGACCACCCGTTCAAAGACCTTCGCCACTTCCAGGGCCACCTGCTCCCAGCCGCGTGACTGGCCGTGTGCGGCAATACGATCACGATCCCATTCGCGATGCAGCCCCGCCACAATGGCCGAAGCCAGAGCGGCCGCGTCGCCGTCCGGCACCAGGAGGCCCAGGTGGTTCGGATGGAGCTGTTCGCGATTGCCGCCCACATCCGTAGCCACGACGGGAGTCCCTGCGGCCAGCGACTCGGCGATGGCATTGCACCAGCCCTCGGAGCGTGACGCATTGACCGACAGATCCGCGGCGTTGAACATGAGGTTGAGTGTGCGGGCATCCACGGCATCCAGCAGCGAGACGCAGTGGCCCAAACCACCCGCGGCCACCTGGCATCGTAGTTGCTCATGGAATCCGCGCTCTCCTCTGCGACTGCCCACCAGCACGAGCCGGACGTCGCCGGCCTGTTCGCGCACCTGCGGCCAGACCGATACGAGGCGATCGAAACCTTTGAGACGCTGGTAGTGGCCCACGCAGAGCACGTGGCGGCGGTGCGATTCCCAGCCGAGGGCGGCCCGGGCGGCAGACTTGTCCATCCGATGGAACACGCCGGCATCCACCCCGTTGGGAATGACCTCGATGGGCAGGTCACGGCCGGCCACCTCACGGGCCAGGGCGGCCAGACTGGCGCTGACCGCAATCAAGCCGTCCGCGTCGCGCAGCATGGCCCGGATCTGGGCGCGGCGGAAACGCTTTCTGGAAAGCGAGACCAGCTTGCCGCGCAGCGTCACCACGACGGGGATTCCCAGCCGCCGGGCGGCCAGCCACGCGCCGACGCCGTCGGGATATTCAAAGTGCGCGTCGATCAGATCGATCCTTCCCAGGCGCTTAATCTCGTTGTGCAAAGCCCTCGCGTAGGCCAGGCCGTCAGTAGCCCAACCCAGCACGGGAATGCTGAACATCTTCGGGTAAGAGACGGGCAGAGGTTGTTCCTGAGCCGGGCACAGGCGGCCCCGGCGCAGGAGCGGACACCAGGGTCGGGGGGAGACAACCCGCAGGTCATAGTGCGCGGCCAGCGCGGCGGCCCGCCGTTGGACGAACACGCCCATGTCCGGCTGGTCCGGCGTGGGATAGCACATTGTCGTGGTGATGATTCTCATGCCTTCAGCTTCGTGTTGTTCGAGTCCCCACGCGCCTTGCACCACTGCAGCGGGGAGACCCCGGCAGGGTCGCACGTGTCATGTTGACTGCCACTGCCGGGCCCAGAGTTCCAACATCATCACCGTCCAGAGAACGCTGCCGTTCGAGCGCAGGCCGGAGTCGTGCTCCCTCAGGAGGCGGCGAACGGCCCGGGGACATAGCCAGGTGTTCACGCGGGCCTGTGGCCCGGTCAGCAGGTCGTGGGCCATCCGGCGCAGCGGGCCACGGAACCAGGCATCCAGGGGCACGTCGAAACCTTTCTTGCGCCGCCGGGCCAGGTCCGGGGTGGTCCAGTTGGCCAGCACCTCGCGCAAGGCCCGCTTGCCCTGGCGCAGGGCGGGAGACAGGCGCGCGGCCCGCTCGACGACGCGATAATCGAGCAGCGGCTCGCGCACCTCCAGCCCGACGGCCATGCTGGCACGATCCACCTTGGTGAGCATGTCATCAGGCAGCAGCGTCTTCATATCCAGGTAGAGCAGGCGGCCCAGCGTGTGCGGCGATTCATAACGTTCAAACATCGCCCGGCCGCGCTCGAAGGGGTCGTACCCGTAAATAGTGTCGGATACTTCCGGCCGCAGGAGCAGACCCGGCAAAGCGCCGGCCCGCAAGGAGACGCTCCGCAGGTGCGCGGTGGCCGGATCGACGGCGAGATTCTGGAGCGTGACTTTGGCCCGCAGCGGGCGCGGGAGCCAGTCGGCTTTGGGGTATACCTTTCCGACCGCACCGGCCATAACCCGCAGGCAGGCAGGGGTCATCCGCCGCACCCGCTCCTCGGCCAGATCGAACCGGTAGCGCCGGTAACCGCCCAGCATTTCGTCGGCCCCATCGCCGGCCAGCGCCACCGTCACGCGCTGGCGGGTGGCCTGGGAGAGGTAAAAGGTGGGCACAGCCGAGGCATCCGCGAAGGGTTCGTCGAAATGCCACGCCAGGCGTTCGGCGGCGGCGCAGGCATCCGCGCGGACGAGGATTTCGTGGTGGTCCGTACCGAGCAGCCGGGCGGTCGCCCGGGCAGCCTCGCGCTCGTCATGGTCGGCCTCGTCGAAGCCAACGGTCTGGGTCAGCACCGCGCCGGACGATCGGCGCCGCATGGCCGCCGCCACGGTGGCCGAATCCACGCCGCCGCTCAGAAAGGCCCCTACGGGCACGTCGGCGATCAAGCGCATCTCGGCGGCGTCTTCGATGAGGTTTGCGAAATCAGATTCAGCGTAGTCCTCAACGCGGGCAGGGTACCCGCCCCCCCGAGAGGCGCCGCGTTCGTGTTTGGAAGCACCGGCATCATGATCAGCGCCGGCCGGCGGGATATCCCACCACGTGCGTACCCGCGACCCGGCTTCGGTGCAGACGACCAGGCAGCCGGGTTCGAGCTTGTACACGTCACGGAAGATGCTTCGCGGGGCCGGCACATGGCCGAAGGTCAGATAGTCGGTGAGGGTGGAGAGATCGACGCGGCGCTCCACGCCGGCCGCCAGCAGGGCCTTGAGCTCGGAACCGAATACCACCCGCCGGCCGTCATCATGCCAGTACAACGGTTTGATGCCCAGGCGGTCGCGGACCAGCACGAGTTTGCGTTGGCGGGCATCCCACAGGGCCAGCGCGAACATGCCGTTGAGATGATGCACGAAATCTTCGCCGTGCTCTTCGTAGAGGTGGACAATCACCTCGGTGTCGCAGCGTGTTCGCAGTTGGTGGCCGCGGGCCCGCAGGCCGGCGGCAAGTTCGCGATGGTTGTAGATCTCGCCGTTGAAGGTGACCCAGATGGTGGCGTCTTCATTGCTCATGGGCTGCCGGCCGGCCTCGAGGTCGATGATCGACAACCGCGCGTGGCCCAGGCTCGCGCAGGCGTCGTGGAAGGCGCCCATTTCATCGGGGCCGCGATGACGCAGGGTGGCGGCCATGGCCGCACCCAGATCGCGTTCATGGGGCAGCAGTCCGGCAAAGCGTACCAGGCCGGCTATTCCGCACATGGCGGCACCTCCCGGCCGGACAGGTTCATCGTCGGCGGCGCGCCGGTAATGGCCAGTGAAAGGTATAAGGAGTTGTATGCCTCCAGCCAGGCGGCCTCACCGCAGGCAGCCACGGCCTGGTCGCGGGCGGCCCGGCCGATCCGCCGTCGCAGTTGGTCATCCGCCAGGACGGCCAGAATGCCCTCCGCCAGCGCATCCGGGGAGCCGGGCCGGACCAGCCAGCCGGTTGCGCCCGAGTCGATCAATTCAGGATTGCCCCCGGTATCGCAGGCCACAACGGGAAGTCCGCTGGCCTGGGCTTCGAGGATGGCATTGCAGCACGCCTCGTAATGACTCGGAAGCACGAAAAGGTCGGCGGCCCGTAACAGGTCGGGCACATTCTCGCGAGCACCGGCGAAGAGCACGCTGTCACGGCAGCCCAGCTCCCAGGCCAGGGCCTGCAGTGAATCGCGCAGGGGACCGTCGCCTACCAGTAACAGCCGTGCGGCAGGCTGCCGGGCGGATACCTGTTGCCAGGCGCGGATCAGCACGTCGATGCCTTTGATGGGCAGAAAGTTGGCCACGCACACGGCCAGGCGATGCTCGGCATTCAACCCCAGTTCGCCGCGCAGGCGCGCGGCCTCATCGGGTCCGGCCGGGGGATGAAAGCGATCGAGATTCACGCCGTTGTGAATGACCGCCAGCCGGGTCGGGCCAAGGCCCCACTCGTGTTTCATGTACTCAATGGATTCTCTGGAGACGGCCAGTACGGCGTCGGCCCGGGCAGCGGCCCAGCGATTCAACAGGCGTCGGCGCAGGGCTGGCCGGTGGGTATGGGTCTTGCCGTGGAAGCTGAGCAACAGCTTGACGCCGCCCAATCCACGGGTGGCCATGGCCGCGTCCACCCAGACGCCGGTGCTGCGCGCGTGGACGACGTGCGGCCGGAAACGGCGGATCACCTGGCGCAGGCGCCACCAGGTGGAAAGGCGGCTGGGGCGACCGATGGCCTGATCAAGAACCCAGATCCGCGCCGCGGACCGGCATTCGGCCAGGAGCCGGCCATCGGCCTGCTGCAGGATGCACAGGCCGTGGGCAAGGGCGGGCACTTGTGCGTTCACCGGCGCGTTATGAATGCCGGGCGAGGCGGGCAAGTGGCTTCCCGTCCTACCAGCGGATGCGACACCGACTCTGTCAGCGTCGCGAATCAGCCGTATCGTAGCTCGCTCCATGCCGCCGGCCATCAGCGCTGGGAGCACGTGCAGGACGCGCAGGCAGGTCGATGGTGGACCGGTCAGAGCAGGAGCGCAAGGGGATCGGCCGTCGGCCAGGTCTGTCGCTGCCCACGCGGTCATGCCAGGGCCTCCTGCCGCAGACCGGGCAGGACAAGCCGGGGCTGGTCCAGCACAATCACCCGTGGTTCGAGCGCACGCAATTCATTCTCCACGGTCCGGGCAATACAGGCCGTCATGGCGATGAGTATCCATTGTCCTTCGGTATAGAAGCGGCTGGAGAAGAATCCGGCCACCATGTAGACGATGAGGCCGATGCGGTTGGCAAAGATAATCAGTTCGAGCCGGTCGGCGTCTGCGAGGCTGGCCCGGAGGCGCCGGACTGCCCGGTTCAGCGTGGCCCAGGCCAGCCCGAGCGTCGCGAGATACGCGGCCAGCCCGGGAAGCCCGATCTCCGCGGCGCACAGGAGATAGGAGTTGTGCGCGTCCCGCTTCACGATACCCTGCTCTCCCGTGTAGCGGCCGATCTGCCTCTGGAAGTGGCCGACGCCCACGCCGAGAGGATGGTCTTTGATCATTTCCCACGCACCCGACCAGATGATCAGGCGTGTGGAGACGGACTCATCCCGCTCTTCTGAAGAGGTAAACAAGGTGGAGACGCGTTTCCAGTACCAGTCATCGCTCAAGTAGGTCACGCCGGCCAGAGCCAGGCACAGGGCCATGGCCGCCCAGCGTCGATGCCGGCGCGGAATGTACACGATTGACAGCAGGGCCGCGATCGCTCCGGCAATGGCCACCGAGCGTGTCCGGCACAGGAGAATGGCATTGGCCGTGTAACCGGCCGCCAGGAAGGCCAGCACCTTCCAGCCCCATGCCTGCTGGCGGAAGAGAACGACCAGGAACGGGATCAGGGCACACAGATGGATGGACAGGCCGTTGGAGTCCTGGAAGTCCGGTCCGCCGATGCCGTTGAGGCGATTGTCGGTGAACGCGCCCTTTGGAGCCACGTGGGCTTCGTGTCCCAGGTAGAGGGCCATGACGACCAGCGTGACAACGATCTGCCAGAGCGCCCGGGGCGTCGTCGCCACGTGGGTCATGAGCAGTGCAAAGAGAAATACCTTGGCCATCTTGTCGAGGAATTCCACGGTCCGCGCATCCCAGCCCATGCCGGTGGCCGTAGAGAGCAGGATGGCCAGAAATACCAGCAACAGGCCCCACTCGACCGGCAACAGGAATCGCCGGCCGAATTTGAGGCGATTCAGATTGAGGAACGTCCCCACCAGCAGACAGGCGCCGCAGATCAATGCATAGCGCGACCCGAACCCGGCAATCGATTTGCCCCACCAGGTGGTTTGCGGATAAACGTGGTACAGGACCAGGTAACAGACCACGCCGGCCATCGGATAGACAAACGTGGCCGCCGTGCTGCCCAGGAAGAAAGCCAGGAAAGTGAGGGTGCGCAGGGGCACGTCAACACCTCCCCGACAGTAAGGGGTCGGCCTGCACCAGGGGAGACGACCAGGCAGCAGGTTCCGGCCGGACCAGTTCGCAGCAGAGCCTTTCGAGTTCCTGTGCCGCCCGATCCCACGAGCAGTGCCGAAGGGCGGTCTGGCGCGCGGCCGCCCCCAGGGCCTCGCGAAGGCCTGGTTGTTCCAACAGGCGCAGCAGGCCGGTGGCCAGTTCGCGGGGCGTCCGGGCCAGCCAGACGTTCCGGCTGTGCTCGCCCGGGAGGCTGCCCAGCGCGCGTGGCGTACACAGCACCGGCTTGCCCATGGCCCAGGCCTCCATAATCTTGTTCTTGATGCCCGCCCCACTGACCATGGGCACGACGACTACGGCGGCCCGCGCCGCGTGCGGGCGGATGTCCTCAACCTGCCCGACGAAATCGACCCCCGGCATCACGCGGACGCTCTGAAGCGCCGGCGAATCGCCCCGGCCGATGATGGTCCAGCGCAGTCCGGGACGGCGTCGAAGCACCTGGGGCCAGACCTTCTCAGCGAAATACAGGATGGCGCTGATATTGGGCCCGAAGGTGAGACTGCCCCAGAAGATGATCCGATCTTCGTCAGGCGGCGTCTGTTGCGGAGCGTAATGATCGCAGTCCACGCCGTGCGGGATGCACACCACGCGCGGGTGACGGGTGTAGGCGTAACAGAAGCGCCGGTCGGCCTCGGAAAGCACCGTGACTGCCTGCACCTGCCGGAGGTAGCGCCGCTGATACAGCAAGGCGGCCAGCAGGCACTTGAGATCGTGCCATTTGCGCGTCAGTCGTCCGTGGCGAAGTTCCAACAGCCGATGCAAGACTTCGTCGTCGCCCAAG
The DNA here is from genome assembly GCA_012719955.1 of Phycisphaerae bacterium. GTDB lineage: Bacteria > Planctomycetota > Phycisphaerae > UBA1845 > PWPN01 > JAAXZI01. The sequence goes on from JAAXZI010000186.1 coordinate 35,359, forward strand.
TCGCAGATCTTCGGGATATCCGAAAGCCCGGCCAGATGGGCCAGCGACAGGTAACCCATGCCGACAGCCACGTCCGGACGCCACTGAGCGGCCAGGCGGGCCAGCTCGTGGGTGAATACGGGATCTATGCCGAAGAAGGCGTCGATGCGATCAGGGCGCGGGTGAGGACCCCGCCCATCGTCAGGCGCATCAAGCAGGCGACCCGCGCGCGCCACGCGGCATTCGAAATTGAAGGGAGCGGCGGGTTCTTCGCAGGGTCGTTCCGCGACAAGCAGAACCTGATGGCGCTGAGCCAGCCGGCGGCACAGTTCGTAGCTGTGAAGCCGGCCGCCGTAGTACAACGGCCAGGGGGGCTCGCGCCTGATGATGAGGATTCTCATCTCGAAGATCCGCCAGCGTGACGCGGTTCAGGCGACCGGAACGTACCGTCGCCTTTAATCCTTATCGGAGCCTCCAGGGGCCATATGAAGATATTCGGACGGTTACCCGGCCCCCGTGGTCGACCAAGGCTGGCTGCGAGGTGAGGTGCGCCGCAAGGCGGGCGTCCGATAACCGGGCTTCAAGAGCCCCGAGCAGGCCGGGAGAACTTTCCATCATCGGCCTTTTATCTTCGGACCCACATTGTCCCCAGCCGAAAAGAATGAGCATGAAGACCCGGCTCAAGCTCTTCGTGAAGCGATATCCGTTCACGTACAAGGTGTTCCGGCGCGTGCGGTCGGTACTGCGGCCTTCTTCGGACGACCACCTGGCCCGGGTGCTGCGAGAAATTCTCCAGCACCGGCAGGGCGTGAAGTTCGTCCAGATCGGCTCCAATGACGGCATGGTGGGCGACCCCCTCTATGAGCTCATCATGGAGAACAAGAGCTGGAGCGGGGTTTTCGTCGAGCCGGTGCGATACCTGTTCGAACGTCTGCGCCGCAATTACGCCGATGCGGACCGGTTTATCTTTGAAAACGTGGCCATCGGGGCCACGCGGGGATCTCAGGATTTCTATTACGTCGGCCGCGAGGCGGAAGCGCACTTCAAAGACGATTTGCCCCCCTGGTACGATCAGCTCGGCTCCTTTCGCAGGGAACACATTATCAAAGCGCTCGGCAGCCGGATGGAGCCGTTCATCGTCACCGAGAAGATCAACACGGTGCCGTTGAACGATGTCCTGGCCAAGAACGGCATCGACCGCATCGATCTGCTGCACATCGACACCGAGGGTTACGATTACCAGGTGCTGGCCCAGCTCGATTTCTCGAAATACCAGCCGCTGGTCATTCTGTTCGAGCACAAGCACCTCAGCCCCGACGAGAAAGCGAAGGCCCGTGCGCTGCTGGCTGAACATGGATACATGACACGCATTTTCGGGGGCGACACGCTGGCCGTGAAGGCGGACACACCGTTCTGTAACTAAGGGCCATCGATGCGTATACAAGCAGCCATGCCGATGATCCGGGAGTTTGCCGGCGAGTGGTGGGGCCTGTTGTGGCGCTTTGGCCGGCTGATGAGCGTGGGCGTCATGGGCCGTGCCGGGCGACACCAGATCCGCCGAATGAGTTATGACATCGGATTTCGCCGCAGCCGGGGGCGCCTGTTCCGCGTGAGCCCGCAGGAGGTCTTCCCCGCCGACCTGGAGGTGTCGATCCGCGAGACGGCCGGCGAACCGTGGAACGTGAAGCTGGAAGAGCTGCTGGTCTTGAATGCGCTGGTCCGCCAGGTCCGGCCGTCGGCTCTGTTCGAGTTCGGTACGTTTGATGGCCGGACGACGCTGAATCTTGCCATCAACGCTCCCGAGGATGCGAAGGTATATACGATCGATCTGAAACCGGCCGGCCCCACTTCGGCCTTTGTGGTGGGGAGCCGCTTTCAGGGCACCGAACAGGCGCGCAAGATCGTTCAACTTTACGGGAACACCCTCTCTTTTGATTTCTCCCCGTACGTTAATGGCATGGACTTCGTGTTCATCGACGCGGCCCATGAATACGCCAACGTTCTTTCCGACTCGCGCAACGCCATCAACCTGCTGCGCGACGGCAAGGGCCTGATCGTCTGGCATGACTACGAGGCCTGGCCGGGTGTCACAGCGGCGATCGAGCAGCTTGTACGCGAGGACCCCCGCTTTGCCGAGACCCGTCATATCGCGGGAACGACGCTCGCATTTCTGTGGCGGCGGTAGTGCCGTTCGCCCCCCGGCACGTCTCACACGTTCCGTGTTTTCATAAATCCATTCAGGCGTTGGGACTGGGATGAGCGGGTTGCGTCAGCGCCTTTACCGCGCGCTTAAGCCACCGCGCGGTCGTATCCACCACGGCCTGGGGCAGCCCCTGGAGGGCGGGATGTTGACCGGTCAGCGCACGGCAGAGCCGCCCCGCCGTCGTGCGAACATCCATCCACGGGCAATCCTCCTCCAGCTCGTCGCGGTAATCGCGGGCCACGTGGACGTACACGGAAAGCTCCTGGTGGACTTGCTCGTACCAGCCCAGCAGTCGCGCACGCAGGCCCTGGTCGACGGACAGGCTCCACGGTTTGACTCCGAGGGCATGAATCAGTGGCGGCAGGCCGTTGACGAGGCTGCTGATGCGATGCCCTACGGCATAGCCCGAGGGGCCGATGGCCTGAACGACGTCCACGCCGCAACGCAGGTAGTGCAGCCGCACTCCCGCGAAGCGCTCGGACCCCAGCAGGGCCTCCAGGGCGTCCTGGTCGCTCCGTAAATGCAAAGGCCGGCGCGGGTAGGGAATAGACTGGGCCTGCAGGTAGTCCGGCCGCTGCATCAGCTCCCGCCAGCCGACTAACAGTTCGCGATGCGCGGGCGTGACCCGTATGAATCCCGAATTGACCGTAAACGGCAGAGACCGGCCCACAGGCAGGCCCCAGCAGCGGGTTCGATAGGTTCCCCCGGGGACAGGAGCCCAGGGGGTTTCCTCAAGCACGACCATGGCCTGGGGATCATCGCGATGCAGCAGGCCGGTGAGCTTTCCGGTCACGATGATGTCGGAATCAATCCAGGTGACATCCGGGCAGCCGGTCTCCAGCACGTCGAGCAGCACGATGGGTTTGATGCTCCAGCCGCACCGCGCCCACGGACGCCGCTGCAGCTCGATGCGGCCCCGGCGGGCGATCCAGCGCTCGAACGCGGCATCGGCGCAGGGGCAGAAAAGCTGAACGCAAGCCTCGGGATGATGCCGGGTAAGACTCGCCAGCAGCAGCTTGAGGCCAATCATGGCCCGGGGGCGATCTTCGTACACGGCGAAAGTCAAAGGCGCAGTGGCGGTATTCATGTGAGCTCATCTCCCGGGGGCGCCGAGCAAGCTGTCTCGCACCGCGCCGGCCAACGATTCGACGCCGGGCTGACCACGCCGCCGGGCAGGCCGGGCCGCGGGGATGGCATCCGCCAGTTCCGCCGGCGAGCGAATCCAGCACAAGTCGTACAGCGCGGAGAGATCCTCCAGAAATTCGAGTTGGTGGTCGCCGGCCTTCGCATGGTTGACCACGGCGATAAAAGGAACCTGGGCCTCAATTAACTCGCACACAGTACCGGTTCCGCCATGGGCAATGACCAGGTCCGCCTGTTGGAACTGCTCGCGCAACCCGCGGCAAAACCGGAACCAGGACATGTGACGCGGCTCGAAACGGGAAGTCCCAATCTGAGCCCGCACAGGACCAGGGAGGCGTCCCAGGCCGGCCAGCCGATCGGCCTCCTGCAGGAGTGAGTCGAAGAACTGGGTTCCAACCGTGATCAGCGTCACAAGACCGCCCCCGCATATCGCGCCCGGGGATAACAGCGGGTCAGGCCGGGCCACTGGACATAGGTGGTGGCCAGCCGCAGGAAGTAGACCAACCGACCGGTCAGCGACAGTTCGCGCGTACGCGTGACGGATTCCACGAACACGCAACGGATGCCCATGAGCCTGGCGACCATGAACAGCGGCACGGCGCTCGCGCAGCCCAACCCCAGGACGCAGTCGGGGCCAAGTCGTCGCAGGATGACCCAGGATTCGATCAACGCCCGCGCCATTCTCCACACGTGCCGGAGCCGGTCGAAGCGGCGCGGGTAGGTGTAGCCCAGATAATGCAGTGGGAACCGGGGCCCCTCATAGGGCATCGGCAGAGAGCCCGCCGAGTGGTCGCCCGTGTGACAGGCATAGGCGTAGGCAAACCGAAAATCCCGCGGCGACAGGTGCAGCAGGATACGGCGAGTCTCCTCATACCACCCCCCACCCGCGAGCACGACGAGGCACAAGGGTTTCATGTCAGGAGATATCGGAACCTGACAGACCCCTGAGCAGCTAAAACCACCCCGATCTCTGGAAAGGGACCGGGCCAGGCCACCGGCCGTTACTTGATCCTGAAGCGGGCCAGCACCGGGTTGTGGTCAGAACCGCTGACTTCCGGCGAACCATCCCGGGGCACGCTGTAGGATCCCGGCACGTACCGCCGGGCCATAGCCGGAGAGGCCAGGATGAAGTCGATCATGGAGCGGTGCGGCGGCTGGTTGTAAGTGACCCGGTTTCCAGCCGGCAAATCGTCAATGAAGGTGGTCAGCGCCGTTGGGCCGGTGCCGATCAGGGCTTGTAGCGGCCGGCTGTCGATGGTGTCGTTGAAGTCGCCGGCCACCAGGAAGGCCGCCTCGGAGTTGGCATTGAGCCGTGCATCCAGAATGGCCCGGACCTGGCGCGCCTCGGCCAGGCGCACCGCCAGGCCGCCCTCATCTTCGCCTCCTTTGCTCTTGAAATGCACGACGAAGAGATCGAACGACTGGCCCTCCGGAGGCTCGATCCGCACCTGGAGCAGATCCCGCTGAAAGCGAGTCGGGCGCCCCTCTGTATCCGGGAAACGCAGGTGACGATAAGACGTCACCGGCCCAACCGGCAGGCGGGAGAGCACGGCCACATCAATGCCGCGCGTGTCGTTTCCCTCGAACAGCACGACCTGGTAGCCCATGTCCGACAGGTACAGATCGACGAACTGTTGGAGCACGCCCCGGTTTTCGACCTCGACCAGGGCGAGAACGTCGGCGTTGAGGGCCCGCATACTCTGGGCAAGAGCCTCCAGCTCGGATGGCGGTTTGGGCTGCGTGGTTTCGTCGGCGGTGTAGGGATCATCGACGGCGTCAAAGAGGTTCAGCACGTTGTAAGAGCCGACCGTGATGGTGTCGCCTGTGACGGGTGGAGTGGTCGGGGTGCTTGGGCGGTTCACTGGAGGAGGTGACGGTGTATCGTCAGGGAGAATTGTAATCCGTTCCGGCCCGGCCAGCGCCACGTTGGGCTGACCGTTCATCTGGTACACAAATCCCCGCACTTTCACGACCTTATTGAGATATTCCTTCTGAGGCGGCCGAGGAAAATTCCCCGCATTCTCACGGCGAATGAAAACCGTGGTCGTATGGCGATAGTCGGGATCGAAATTCAGGAAGACATGGCCGGTTTTGCTCCGACTGGTCCGGACCACCTTACCGACAATGAAGACTTCTTTGCCCAGAAAAACTCCAGCGTCTTTCCAGGAGATGGTCGGGATTACCTCGGGCGTCCCTAACTGGCCGCGCCGCGTGGCGGCCTGCGGGCTGTCGGCGGGCCGCGTGGTCTGGCCGGTGCCGAGGACGGGACTCAACAGCAGAACAGCGCAAAAGAGGGTTAAAACTCCGGGCCGCGGATAACCGTGAAGCATTGGCATCCTCTATACTGGTGGATTGGTGGGCTTTGGCAGGCCGGCTATGGCCGTCAACGCCACTTGGCCGATGTAGTATAACCGTTGCGGACCTTACTTCGAAGGCGTATAATATAAGGTCTTTGTTAGGGTACATTGATTTCCCAGCCACGGACGGTCAGGCCTGACATGAAAAAAACCAAGTCTTTATCGCAGGGGCAGTTAGCACTTGATTTTGGCGCCGAGAAGGCGGGCCGGAGCGCGGCCCCGGCGGCGGCCCAATCAGCCGGTCGGGCCCCATCCGCGCCAAAGTCTGCGGCTCCTGACCAGCCGCGAATTGTCCCGGATTCCGCCCCCAAGCGGGCCAAAGTGGGCAAGGCCACGGCCGAGTCCATGGCCAAGTTGCAGCGGGACATCTCGGTATCCGAGTTCTTCGCCAAGAACCGCCACCTGTTGGGCTTCGACAACAAGCGCAAAGCCCTGCTGATGACCGTGAAGGAAGCGGTGGACAACGCGCTGGACGCCTGCGAGGAGGCGGGGTTTCTGCCGGAGATCCACGTCACGCTCACGCAGGTCGCCGAGGAGCGTTTCCGGGTGCGCGTGCAGGACAACGGGCCGGGCATCGTGAAGCAGCAGATCCCCAACGTGTTCGGCAAGCTGCTGTACGGCTCGAAGTTTCACCGGCTCAAGATGTCGCGCGGCCAGCAAGGTATCGGCATTTCAGCGGCGGGCATGTACGGGCTGCTCACGACGGGCAAGAGCGTGAGGATCGTCTCGCGGACCTCGCCCAAGAAGCCGGCCAACTACTACGAGATTCAGATCGATACCAAGCGGAATGAGCCACACATCGTCAAGGACGAGCAGGATCCCACCATCGAGTGGCCGCACGGCACGGCGGTCGAGATTGAGCTGGTGGCCTCGTACAACAAGGGCCGCCAGTCGGTGGACGAGTACATGGAGCAGACCGCCATCGCCAACCCGCACGCGAAGTTCATATACACCCCGCCGGCCGGCGAGGTGATGATCTTTGAGCGCGGTACGGAGGTCATGCCCGCACAGACGGAAGCTATCAAGCCGCACCCGTACGGCGTCGAACTGGGCATGTTGATCAAGATGCTCCAGGAGACGAATTCACACTGGCTGAGCAGCTTTCTGCAGGCGGACTTTTGTCGCGTGGGGCCCAAGGTGGCCGAGGAGATCTGTCACAAGGCCAAGCTGAATCCCCGGGCCCATCCCAAGCGCATCGCCCGCCAGGAGGCCGAGAAGCTGTACCGGGCCATTCAGGAGACGAAGCTGATGGCCCCGCCGACCAACTGCCTGGCGCCGATCGGCGCGGAGCAGATCCTGACCGGGCTGCTCAAGGGGGTGAAGGCGGAGTTCTTTACCGCAACGACGCGTCCGCCGGCGGTGTACCGGGGCAATCCCTTCCAGATCGAGGTGGGCCTGGCGTTCGGCGGCGATCTGGGGTCCGATCCAAAACTCAAGAGCATGGAGGAGGACCCGGACCCGGCAGTGAAGGTTCGCCGCGGCAAAGTGGTGACGCCGAAGGAGAATAACACGCCCACGGCGCGGGTGATCCGCTTTGCCAACCGCGTTCCCCTGTTGTACCAGCAGTCGGCCTGCTGCGTCTTCAAGAGCGTGGTGGACATGGATTGGCGGCGCTACGGGCTTTCCCAGAGCAGCGGCGCGCTGCCGGCCGCACCGCTGGTGGTCATGGTGCACATGGCCAGCGTGTGGGTACCGTTTACCTCAGAATCGAAGGAAGCCATCGCCGACTACGACGAGATCCGGGCGGAGATCCGGCTCGCGCTGCAGGAGTGCGGACGGAAGCTGTCGGCCTACCTGAATCGCCGTCGCAAGCAGCGCTACGAGGGTGAGCGCCGCAGCATCTTCGAGCGATACGTCAAGGAAGTGGTGGACGCCTGCCACGCGATCAAGAACGACATCGATCCGGACGACCTGCTGGCCAACCTGATGGCCATCGCCCACAAGGTGACCGCCCGGGCCGACGAGGTGCTCGACGACCACGGGCGCCCCATCCGACGGAAGGAACCGGAGATCGAGGCCGAGCTGGGAGAAAACACCGTGGTGGTGGACCGCGCCACCGCGCCGCCGGAGGGTGGACTTTTTAACGGATCGGCGGCCGGGGAGGCCGGGCCGGTGGCTTCGGAGGCCGCGAAGGCTTCCGCGTGAAGGTGCGATCATGGCCTGCGCACAAGGCGCGGAGAGGGCCCCTGCCGCGGCCCAGAAGCGAATGCGGCGACCCGCCCGGGGAACACGCGTCCCGGGCACAAGGCGGTGCGGGGCAAGAATGATCGCCGGACGTAGGAACGATCAACATCCGTAACAGAGTCGAGTTCACGGAGTATCTTGTGGCGAAGAAAGCATCGAAAACGAAAAAAGCGGCGGGCGCCGGCCCGTCCAAGCCGGTGAAGCTCAGCGGCAAGGCGGCCGTGACCGCGAAGAAGATAGAGGGCATGGCCGAGTCGATCGCGGCGGCCGCGCTCAAGAAGCGCAGCCCCGCCTTCAGCATTCCGCTGCGGGCGTTGTCCAACGTGCGCTTCGACCCCAAGAAGGCCATCATCGAGATGGGCAACAGCAAGCAGTCGCGCGAGTTCTTCGACCTGTCGATGGCCCGCAAGTTCATGCAGACCATCCTGATCGCCAGCAAGTTCAAGCAGCTCATCAGCGAAGGGAAGACGGCCAGCATCCGTCAGTTGTACTACCTGTCCAAGCATGATGTGGCCGGCACGAAGGAGAAGACCTTCAACGACCAGGACGAGTCCGATCCCATCATCGAGGACATCGAGGTCACCATCGACGCGCTGCGCGAGGAGTTGCACGTCTACGCGGACAACCGGGGCAACCTGGCCGGGCCGATCACGCTGGTGGACGAGGGCAATGAGCTGGACTGCATGCGCATGGGCTCGGCGGGCTACGCGGTACCCAGCATCGTCGAGCCGGACGTGATCCAGTTCAAGCGCTGCAGCGCCAAGTTCGTCCTCCACGTGGAAAAGGGTACCGTCTGGCGGCGCTTCTATGAGGATCGCTTCCACGAGAAGCACCAGTGCATCCTGACCCACGGACAGGGGCAGCCGGCCCGGGGCATGCGGCGCCTGCTGCGGCGTCTGCGCGATGAGCTGAAGCTGCCGATTTACTGCCTGCTCGATAATGACCCCTGGGGGTATTACATCTACTCGGTCATCAAGCAGGGCTCGATCAACCTGGCCTACGAGAGCAACCGTATGGCCGTGCCCGACGCCAAGTTCATCGGCGTATCCAGCTTTGACTACGAGCGCTGCAATCTGAGCGACGACGTCAAGATCGGCCTGGACGCCACGGACATCAAGCGCGCCAAACAGATCCTCGCCTATCCCTGGTTCAAGGGCAAGAAACACTGGGAGCGCGAAATCAACAAGATGATGAGCAATGGCTTCAAGATGGAAGTGGAAGCCATGAGCAACAAGCGGCTCACCTACCTGACGGACGAATACGTCCCCATGAAGCTGGCCGACAAGCGCCAATGGCTGGATTAATAGTACTGAGTGAAAAGTACTGAGTACTGAGTGCTGGGGGCCGTTGCCGCCTGCACACTCAGTACTCAGTACTCAGTACTTTCAACTTAAGCACTCCCTGCGGCGGGTCGAATCACTCGATGATGAGACCGTGACTGGATCAGACCACCGATGCCACTATTCGGCTGGCAGTGTCGTCCGGGGCCGTTCCGCACACACTGACCGTTCGCGTCAAGGCCGGCAGCGGCGAAGTCACCATCGAATAGGGTTCAGGGTTCGGGGTTGAGGGTTCAGAGCAAAGATCCCTTATCGCACGTTTCTGAACGGGAGTCCTTTCCCGCTGGCACTTTCGTGCTTTGCCCTTGCCGGGTATAAACCTTTCCAGTCTCATGCGTACGCCAATCTGTTGGAGGACCGGCCATGACTGGGCACGCGATTCGTGCGGCTTCTTTTCTCTCACTTGTTGCCTGGGCCGCGGCGTTGGGGGCTTCGCCGGCTACGGTGCCCGCCGATTCGCGATGGGCGGACCTGCCGCATACGAACACCGTGTTCAAGCCGGCCGAGTACAAGACCCTCAAGGAGTGGCAGGACCGGCGGGCCTGGCTGCGCGAGCAGGTGCGCTTCGCCGCCGGCCTGATACCCGAGCCGGAGCGGGCGCCGCTGAATGCAAGGGTATTCGACCGGCGGGTGTACGACGGATACACCATCGAGAAGGTGTATTTCGAGAGCTACCCCGGATTCTACGTCACCGGCAACCTGTATCGGCCGGCGAAGATCGAAGACAAGATTCCGGCGGTGGCCTGTCCGCACGGGCATTGGCCGCAGGGTCGGCTGCACCAGGATGAGCGGGGCGACATCCCCGCCCGCTGCATCACGCTGGCGCGGCTGGGGGCGACCGTCTTCGCCTATGACATGATCGGCTACAGCGACAGCAAACGGCAGATCGAGCACCGCATCAATACGCCGGAGCGCGACCTGTGGGGGATCACCTCGCTGCACCTGCAGACGTGGAACAGCATCCGCGTGCTGGATTTTCTGCAGTCGCTGCCGGAGGTGGACCCGGAGCGGATCGGCGTGACCGGGGCGTCGGGCGGCGGGACGCAGACGTTCATCCTGTACGCCGTGGACGACCGGGTGAAGGTGGCTGCGCCGGTGAACATGATTTCCAGCACCATGCAGGGCGGCTGCGTGTGCGAGAACGGGCCGTGCCTGCGCATCGACACGAACAACATGGAGATCGGGGCGTTAATGGCCCCTCGGCCGCTGCTGATGATCAGTGCCACCGGCGACTGGACCAAGCTCACGCCGGAGGTGGAGTATCCTTTCATCCGGAGCATCTATGCGCTGTACGACGCGGTGGACAAGGTTCAGAACGTGCATATCGACGCGCCGCACAACTACAACAAGGCCAGCCGGGAGGCGATGTATCGGTTTTTCGCGCGGTGGCTGTTGAAGCGTGACGACGCGGACACGATCACCGAGGGCGAGATACCGAAGTTCAGGCCCGAAGACCTGCTGGTGTGGACGGACGAGACAGCGCCGAAGAATTTGCTGAGCATCGATCAGCTCACCAAGCAGCTTCAGGGTGCCGCCCGGGCGCGGATCGCGGCGCTGCGTCCGGATGATCCGCAGAAGTTTTCCGCGTTGAGACAATTGATCCAGACAAGCCTGGTGCAAGCGATCGCAGCGCGGCAGCGCACAGCAAGCGACGATCGATGGCGGCGGGAACGTCCTCACCCAGGAGCCCTAGAATGGAGCCTGATTGGACGCCGTTTGCGCGGCCGCTACTTCGGACCTGGCCTCGATACACGCGCATCAGGTCCTCTCTCGATCACCGTGGACCATGCTGATGGCCATCCAATCGTTTCGCCATTCGATGCGAGACTCGCTATAACGCCTGTCTCCTCTGAAGCAGGGCCGCAGTTGGGCGCGGCCAGCCAGCCGGCCGGACTGCCTCAGTTCTTCACCACCTTCAACCGGACGGAAGCCGCCGAATCCGTTTTCGAGCTGTTCGCCTTGCTGCCGTCCGAACACTCATATCGCTACAGGGTGCCCGCCACTCTGCGCGCTTACGGCCCCTGGGGACCGGCCTGCCTGGTGGCGCGGGCGATGATGTCGGATCTTGCGGTGCACAAGACCGGGATCCGGACGGTCATTGACCTGAACCAGTTCCAGATGGACAGCGACGAGGCCTACCTCAAGCAGCTCAATATTCCGCATATCCGGCGGATTGGCGGCTTGCAGGCGATTGCCGCGGCGGCCTGCAACGGGCCGATCTGGTTTCACAATGTCGGCGAGCATTTCGACGAGGAGTGGGTGAAGGCGGCCGGGAGGGTTAACGGAGTCGAGGTGCGCGTGACGAGGGAAAAGGCGGATGAGAAGGCCATCGTCGAGTGGTTAATGGAGTAACTGACTGCCGGTGCGGCTTCCGTAGCAGTCCATATGCACGCCTGCTGGAATACCGGCGGGTAAGCCTGACGCCTGGCACTCGGCGCTTCGCGGAAATCAAAGCACTGCACAGAACTCCTGGACTGTGAGTCCCGCCTCGCGTATAAGGCCCCTTAGCATCCCCCGTTTGACCTCACGATGTCCTGGAATCGTCAGCAGCTTGCGAGTCTGCGGATTGAACATCGCAATGTGGCTTCCCTTTCCGCGACCCGGTTGAACCTGAAAACCGAGTTTCTCAAAAGCACGAACTACCTCTCTTGCGGACAGAACGGGCAGGTGATCACTCATCTTCGGCACCTCCTCCACGTTTCGCCCGCTCCTGCTGGCATCTGGCATGGGCAGCCCTGAGCGCCTGAACGAAAGGTTCAAGTGAAAAGCTGTTGCGCCCGTTGCGTATCCCTGGCCTGTTAGTCTCCGGATCTCGGCCGCGGTGTTGCTTGATCGTGATCAATCCGTAGTCTCTCAGCTCATAGGCCCATTTTCGAACCGTATTGACCTTGACCCCCAAATCCTCGGCCAGTTCCTGCCAGTAGGCCCGAATCGGCTTTGTTTTGAACTTCCGTCCAGCCAGCGCGAGCAGAAGGAGAAGATGGCGGGGCTGAAGGGCCTTCAACTTCTTATCGCCATAGCCTCCGAACCTATAAAACAGTACGAGGCAGCTTGAAGGGTAGGTTCTAAGCACCGAGACTGCTCTGAATGCGCCAGTCACATTGCTCTGAGATTTTTTCTAGGCGGGGCTTTCCACGACACAGACTTGAACATCGAATGTCTCAGGGGGAATCGGGAGCCCCACATCCTTGGCCGTTGCGAGCCAAACCTCAATTGCATCTCGGGCATTGCGGAGGGCCTCTTCGCGGCTTTCACCTTGGCTGAAGCAGCCCGGCAGACTTGGGACTTCAGAGACCCACCCACCGTCCTCAAGATCAGGATAGATAATAACTTGCCTCATAATATCACATTATACGTAATAACCCGGCTAAGGGACAACCGCCGCTGATGGGGCTCTTGTGGGCACCAGTCTTGCCAGTAAAGTTTTGTGGCTACAATGCTTGCGAGGGTTGATGGTTGGGCGATGCTCCCCCCCTCTCGCTTGCGCTCGAAGCCTGGCCATCCGTTGCTGAGGCTTCGGACGAAGTCCCGTGCTGTTTCTAATCCGTGATCCTCTGTGCGAGAGCATCAGCGCACGCAAAACGGCCGGCCCCCAGCGTTCGTCGGGGAGCCGGCCGCGACCGAATTACAGCCAGGAAGGCGGGCAGGATGCCCGCCCTCCCAAGGTAACCGGGTTTAGTAGCGATAGTGGTCGGGCTTGTAGGGCCCCTCGACCGGCACGCCGATGTAGCGGGCCTGCTTCTCGGTCAATCGCGTGAGCTTGGCCCCCAGTTTTTGCAGGTGCAGCCTCGCCACGCGCTCATCCAGATGCTTGGGCAGGACATAGACCTTGTTCTCGTACTTGCCCGTGTTGCGGTTCTCCCACAGCTCGATCTGGGCGATGGTCTGGTTGGTGAAGCTGGCGCTCATCACGAAGCTGGGGTGGCCGGTGGCGCAGCCCAGGTTTACCAGGCGGCCTTCGGCCAGGACGATGATGCGCTTGCCGTCGGGCCAGATCACGTGGTGGACCTGCGGCTTGATCTCCACCCACTCGAGGTCCCGCAGCGCGTCGATCTGGATCTCGCTGTCGAAGTGGCCGATGTTACAGACGATGGCCTCGTTCTTCATCTGGTCCATGTGCTCGCGGGTGATGACGTCCACGTTGCCGGTGGTGGTCACGAAGATGTCGCCCCACTTGCAGGCCTCGTCCATGGTCACCACCTGATAACCTTCCATCGCGGCCTGGAGGGCGCAGATGGGGTCGATCTCGGTGACGAACACCGTGGCCCCCAGGCCCTTGAAGGCCTGCACGCAGCCCTTGCCCACGTCCCCATAGCCGCAGACCACGCACTTCTTGCCGGCGATCATCACGTCGGTGGCCCGCTTGATGCCGTCCACCAGGCTCTCGCGGCAGCCGTAGAGATTGTCGAACTTGCTCTTGGTCACCGAATCGTTGACGTTGATGGCCGGGAAGAGCAGCTCGCCGCGTTCCTGCATCTGGTACAGCCGGTGCACGCCGGTGGTGGTCTCTTCGCTGACCCCGACGACGCGCCGGGCCAGCTTGTGCCAGTGCTGCGGATCCTTGGCCAGCACGCGGCGCAGCAGGACGTCAATGATCTCAATCTCTTTGTTGTCGCGGCAGGGCGGCGGGACCTTGCCGGTTTTGGCGAACTCGGCCTCGAGGGCGTGGCCGCGGTGGATGAGCAGGGTGGCGTCACCGCCGTCGTCCACAATGGTGGTCGGGCCATCAGCGTCCGGCCAAGTGAGCATCCGGAGGGTGCAGTCCCAGTAGTCCTCCAGGCTCTCGCCCTTCCAGGCAAAGACAGGGATGCCGGCCTTGGCGATGGCGGCGGCGGCGTGGTCCTGGGTGGAAAAGATGTTGCAGCTCGCCCAGCGGACTTCGGCCCCCAGCTCGGCCAGGGTTTCAATCAGGACGGCGGTCTGGATGGTCATGTGCAGGGAGCCGGAGATTTTCGCACCGGCCAGCGGCTTACGGCCGGCGTATTCCTCGCGCAGGGCCATGAGGCCGGGCATCTCGATTTCAGCGATCTCGATCTCTCTGCGACCCCAGTCGGCGAGACCCAGGTCTTTGACTTTATAGTCCGTTACCGCGGTAGCCATTGTTTTTCGCTCCTTGAGAAGGCTCACTTACGCCTGGCCGGCCATAGCCGGCGGAAAACAAAAGAGAGGAATAATCGGCCGCCCTCAAACCAGCCCTCAACAGGCCGGCCTGAAGCCCGCTTCGCGGGAAGCCCCGCCCTCAAAGCGGGACTGCTCGATACACCATCGATGCCGCCTCTCGACTCAATGCACAACTTCACATCCCAAGCCACCTACTTAAGTGACCGTGCGCGGGCAAGACCGCCAAGTGCACGATCATCTCATGCCTCTCCCATCCCTCGACTCGTGTGCCGCGCCCTGTTAGTTGGCCCCGTCGCCTGCGACCAGGCTCACCGGCCCGGGCCGTCACCGCGCTACGGCACGGCCGGTCAGGACGTACAGCCCGGGAACTTCGCCAGTGTGCCGGCCGGCGGGTCTGGCGTGTGCCAGCGGCGACACCCGGATGTCGGCAAAACCCGCGGTCTTCGCCCAGGCCTGCAACCGGGAGGGCGCAAATCCGCGCCAGTGATCGCCCATCCGCTCGTGAAAAGCAGCGTTGTCATGCTCGCGCTGTTCGATGATTAACAAATGCCCGCCATCGCGAATCACCCGGCGAAGCTCTTTGAGCGCGCCGGGCGGTTCGGGCACGTGGTGCAGCACCAGCGAGGCAATGGCCAGGTCAACTTCGCCGGGAACCAGCGGCAGGCGGACCAGGGAGCCCTCACGAAATTCGATATTGTCGATCGCCTTGAGCTCGGGCCGGCTACGCGCGGCCTCCAGCATGGCGCCGGCAGGTTCCACGGCGATCACCCGGCGAAAACGGGCAGCCAGATCAGGGAGCAGATACCCGGTACCGCTGCCGATATCCGCAACGATCCACTCGGCCGGCAGGAGCGCGGCCAGGGCCTCCAGGTGAAAGGCCTCGCCAAAGGCCTCACAGCGCAACTGGTCCCAGCGGGTGCCGATGCGCTCGAAGAAGTCGTCGCTGGCGGCCTGCCGCCGACGGATGATCCTGCTGATCCGTTCGCGCGTCGGTCCGTCCAGCGGTTCGTGAACAGCCCAATCGAGCAAACGCTCACGGAGTTCGACCGCCGGATGACCATCCGACGGCTTGTCCTGGCCGACGGGCCAACTCGCCGCCCCCCCCGCGGCATGAAGGACGGCAGCGCCCACGCGCCGGTCAACCACCAATCCAGCTTCGCGCAAGACCTTAAGATGCCGGGAGACGGTGGACTGGGGCAGGCCGAGCACCTCCACCAGCTCGGAGACACTCAGCTCCTGGCGGGAAAGCACCTCCAGCAACCGCTGGCGCGTGGGGTCGGCCATCGCCTTGAAGATTGTGCCCATCAGCGATTTCATATCCAGTTATCCGGATAATAGGATAAATGGCGGCTTTGTCAACCTGCTGCAGGCCGTTGCGAAGCCCGCGCGGACGGGCCCACGCACGGAATTCCACGTAAATCCAACGGTGTCAGCGTTCCCCATCAAGCGGTGCCGTTCGGCCCTGCTGAGGCGTCTCTGGGCGGGTATCCGGGGGCTGGGACTGGCCGGTTTTGGCTTTCTTGAGGTGTATTCCTGACTTGTACTGATCGAACCCCAGCGATAATATACCGGACGTACAAAATGTTGTGGTCGCTCGACCACGAGCACCGATACATAGTACAGATCAAGAGACTCAAAAGGCCTGTTGGTAAAATATTTCCAAGCTCGTAAGGGTAGCGATGTCAGGGGTTTGTGACACATAGAAGTTTCTCGCGGGCTTGGCGCTAGAATCTTATTTGACACAACCAAGATCTTGAGGTATTAATCCCGTAGCTACACAACATGTGGGGCCACAGATCACGGGATTGGACCACCGATTGGCAGAGGGATCTGCTCAAGAGGGTGCCATAGGCATCCTCAAGGGTGTTCTATCGCGCCAGCGGGGTATGAGAGATACGCGGAAGATTAGACTGCCTTCCCCAGCGGAGGGCATAGAGGGAGTAACGAGCATGGCCACTGTCGTCACGGATCGACTCAATCGGATTGGAAAGGACACCTCCAGTGGCTCGACCCCTGCGCTGTGCGAGAACGCCTTGCGTGTCTTGCGGGCCCGCTACCTGAAGAAGGATGAGTCTGGCCGGGTGGTTGAGACGCCTGAGCAGCTTTTCACCCGGGTGGCCCGGACCATGGCCGACGTCGAGCTGATCTACGGCGCGACGGAGGAAGAGCGGGACGAGTGGCAGGAGCGTTTCTACGAACTGATGATCAGCGGCCGGTTCATGCCCAACAGCCCGACGCTGATGAATGCCGGCCGGGAGATGGGCATGCTCAGCGCATGCTTCGTCCTGCCGGTGCGGGACAGCATCAATGACATCTTTGATGCCATCAAGCACACGGCCATCATCCAGAAGGCCGGCGGCGGGACCGGGTTTGCTTTCGACGAGCTGCGTCCCACCGGCGACTACATCAAGAGCTCGGGTGGGACGACGTCGGGACCGATCTCGTTCTGGAAAGCCTTCAGCGAGGCGACCAACGCCATCCAGCAGGGGGCCTTCCGCCGGGGCGCCAACATGGGGATGATGTACATTCATCACCCCGACATTCTGAAGTTCCTGCACGCCAAGCAGGACCTCACCCAGTTCAACAACTACAACATCTCGGTGAAGATCACCGACGCATGGATGGATGAGTTTCTGCGCGATCCGCAGTCGCCCCATGTGGTTCGCAATCCCCGGACAGGCCAGGAGTTTCTGCTGCCCCGGGATCTGGGGATCTGGGAGTACGACATTCGTTCACTCATTCCCGTCAGGCGCGGTCCGGACGGCGAGCTGCGAGTGGCGGCCCAAGACGGTGGAACTTCGCAGGAGACGGCTGTCGCTCGCAGCTCGTTGTCCAACACGGTGTACACCAAGCAGGACATCTGGGACATCATCGTGCGGAATGCCTACGCGACCGGCGAGCCGGGCGTGGTGTTCATCGACCGCATCAACGAATTCAACCCCACGCCGCACCTGGGGCGGATGGAAGCGACCAATCCCTGCGGCGAGCAGCCGTTGCTGCCCTACGAGGCCTGCAACCTCGGCAGCGTGAACCTGTCCAAGTTCGTGCTGAACCCGCTGACCCCGCGGGCGGAGATGGATTGGGACGCCCTTCGCGAGACCGTGCGCGAGGCGGTGCGCTTCCTGGATAACGTCATCGATGCGAACAATTACCAGTTGCCGGAGATCGACGCGATCTGCAAGGGTAACCGCAAGATCGGACTGGGCATCATGGGCTTCGCCGAGACGTTATATATGCTCGGCGTCCGCTACTCGTCGGAGGAAGGCGTGGCCTGGGGCGAGCGGCTGATGCAGTTCATCAATGACGAGGCCCACAACTACAGCGAGCACCTGGCCCGGGAGCGCGGTTCCTTCCCCAACTGGAAGGGCAGCATCTGGGACACCAAGCATCACCGCCCGATGCGCAACGCCTGCTGCACGACGGTGGCCCCCACCGGCACGATCAGCATCATCGCCGGCTGCTCGGGGGGCATCGAGCCGATGTTCAGCCTGGTCTTCTACCGGAATGTGCTCAAGGGCCAGGACGAAGGCAAGACTCCGATGATTCAGATCGATCCGACTTTCGAGCGGGTCGCACGGGAGCGCAAATTCTACAGCGAGGGATTGATGGATCAGATCGCCAGGGACGGCACCCTCGCTCATATTGACACCGTCCCCGAGGACATCCGGCACGTGTTCGTGTGTGCCCATGACGTCACGCCGGAGTGGCACGTTCGCATGCAGGCGGCTTTCCAGCGGCACTGCGACGCCTCGATCTCCAAGACGATCAATTTCCCGCACGACGCGAAGGTCGAAGACATCGAGATGATTTACCGGCTGGCTTACGAGCTTCGCTGCAAGGGAGTGACCGTCTACCGCGACGGCTGCCGGCCGGCCCAGCCGATGGCGCTGAAAGATTCGGACAAGAAACACGCGATGGCCGGGAAGCAACCCGCGGGGGGTGTCTCTCCGAAGGCCGACGCGGCACCCGCCCCAGAAGCAGGGCGCATTCAGAGCAAGGTAGATAAGGCCATGCATGAGCAGCAGAACCTTCCGGAGCTGGAACCGCATGACATCCCCGAGATCGTCAGCGGTCTGCGCATCCGGCAGATGACGCCCTTCGGGAACATGCACGTGAAAATCACGGTGGATCCCAAGACCGGGCGGGAGCTGGAGGTCTTCGCCCAGCTTGGCAAGGGTGGCGATCTGGCCAACAGCGACCTGGAGGCGATCTGCCGGCTGATTTCGCTGTGGCTGCGGGCCGGCGGCACCCTCCGGCACGTGATTCATCAGCTCAAGGATATCGGCTCGAGTTGCCAGGTCCCCACCCGGGACGGCAAGATCATGAGCCTGGGCGACGGACTGAGTCGGGCACTGATGCGTTACCAGCGGGCCAAAGAGCGGTTCGGGCTGCACGACCTGCTGCTGGGCGAGTATGATCTGTCCGACCTGGACCGGCCGGCCAGCCAGGGACGCAGCAACGGCCATGGCAATGGTAACGGTCACGGCAACGGAAATGGCAATGGCAACGGCAAGGGTAACGGCAATGGCAAGACCCATGAGCTCGTTTCGGAAGTGCGCCACGCTGCTAAGACGGCTCATGGAGGGTCTTCTGAGGGAGCGTCCGCGGACGCCGGCTTCGCGGACGCTCTCCAGATCACCCGTCCGCAGTTCAAGGTGGTCTGCCCGGAGTGCGGCGAGAATCTGACCTTCGCCGAGGGCTGCAACAAGTGCCACAACTGCGGCTGGGCGCAGTGCTGAGCCACCGGTCAGGCTACGGAGGGCACGAGACGACCCAGGGAGGAACAGTACACAGGGCCGCCAGAGTCTTCAGACTTCCGCGGCCCTTTTTTATGCGCATAACAATGCCAGCCACTTCAGGCTACGCTGCTGTTTCTTTGGGCTGATCGCCCCAGTTCTCAGAGATCGTCCGGCGTGAGCCCGGTTCGTTTGCCAATGCGGGCCAGCATGCGTGGTCCGATTTCTTCGCTGTCATGAAATGCAAACACATAGTCGGGCCAACCATGGCGGCTCAGCGTTTTGTGGGATCCGCTTTGCCGTTTGATCGACCAGCCAATGCGCAACAGGGCCGAGAGGACCTTCCCCGCTCTTGTCAAACGCCACTGGCTCATGCGACTATCGAGAAGACCGCCTCAACTTCCGGCAGCGGCTCGCCGTTGTCCAACCGTTCTGCCAATACGCGCAATGAAAGGGCCTGTGCCTTCCGGACCGCAGCCTCACGGGTGGGCCCGTACACCATGATACCGGGCAGATCCATCACCTCGGCGATCCACCGACCGTCCTGTTCTTGCTCCACCTCGATTGTGTACATGACGTGTCACTCCCGGGCTTCGAGCCATTTTACCCGGTCACTCGATGCATTGGTAGTAACAGTTCCGCTTCTGCGGGCGCCAGCCGGCGTCGGCGATGAGGCGGCGGATGTCCTGCTCGGAAAGCCGGTAGGTCGTGCCGGCGGCCGAGACTACGTTCTCCTCCATCATCACCGAGCCCATGTCGTTGGCCCCGTAGAAGAGGGCGAGCTGGCCGATCTTGGGGCCCTGGGTGACCCAGCTTGCCTGGATATTGGGGATGTTGTCCAGGAACAGCCGGGCAAGGGCCAGGGTCTTGAGGTATTCGTGGGCGCTGGCCAGCTTGAGATGCTTGCCGTCAGGTGGTGCGGGCGAGTCGGCCGGTAACTGGCGGATCCGCCCCAGCGGCGTGTTCTCGGGCTGGAACGTCCAGCAGATGAAGGCGGTGAAGCCGCCGGTCTCGTCCTGCAGGTCGCGGATGCGCTGAAAATGCTCGATCCGCTCGGGGATGGTCTCGATATGCCCGAACATCATGGTGATGCTGGTGCGCATGCCGATCTGGTGGGCCTGGCGCATAACTTCCAGGTATTCGTTCGTGCGGGTCTTGCCCCGGCTGATCTTGTCGCGGACGCGATCAACGAGAATCTCTGCCCCCCCGCCGGGGATGGTGTCAAGGCCGGCCTCCTGAAGACGCAGCAGCACGTCGCGCAGGGACATCTTGAAGACCTCGGCAAACGCCCAGATCTCCGGCGGGCTGAAAGCGTGGACATGGACCTGCGGGAACTCGCGCTTGATGAAGCGCAGCAGATCTAAATACCACTCGAAGGGCAGGATCTCCGGCGGCGCCAGGCCGCCCTGCAGGAGCACCTGCGTACCGCCGATGTCCACCAGCTCCTGGATTTTCCGGCCGATCTGCTCGAAGGTCAGCACGTAGCCGTCAGGCAGACCGGGCCGCCTGGAACGCGTCCCCGGGGGGTCAGCCTTGAAGTTACAGAAAATGCACTTGGCCGTGCACCAGTTGGCGTAGTTGATATTGCGATCGACCACGTAGGTACGGTAGTCCTCGGGATGCAGCCGCTGGGTGACCGCAAAGGCCCGCCGGCCCAGTTCGTGGATGGAGCAGTCGTTATACAGAGCCAGCGCGTCGGCGACGGTCAAACGGGATGAGACCGAGTACTGAGTACTGAGTGCTGAGTACTGAGTACTGAGTACTGAGTGCTGAGGGCTGAAAGCCGAGGGCTGAGTGGTGCGTACATTCATCGCACCGACTCCTTCCGTTCGGTGATGAGGCCTTCTTCGGCGGCCAGTTTCCAGAAGAGTTCCATTCCTTCCTGGGCCTGGGGGGTGACTTTGAACATCAGCCGCTCGATCAGGTACACGTGGGCCACATCCACCGGCCAGCCATGGGCCGGACCGGCCTCCCGGGCAATCTCGGCGGCGCGAGCCACGCCACGGTCACGGGCCGCGTTGAGCAGGGGCGCGAGGCGTTCATGGGCGATGCCGGCCGGCCCCGCCCAGATCGCGAACACAAAAGGCAGGCCCGTCCACTTCTTCCACGCCTCGCCCAGATCCACCTGGTGATCATGCCCCTGGACCGGCGCGGTCACCACCTTGTCGCCAATGAGCAGAACCGATTCGCAGTCCTGGGCCTCGGCGGTCGAAGCCAGGGGCACGATCCGCAGCCGGCGTTTGAACCATCGCGACCAGATCAGCGTGGCCAGGGCCACGGAGGTATGCGAGTCGCCGTCCACGTGGAGCACGCTCATCCGCTCGGGCGGCACGCGTGAGAAGACCCGCACCGTCATGGTGGGCCCGTCGGAGGCGATACAGGAGTTGGACACCCGCCGCCAACGCCCCCCCGATCGGGCCACGTCAATGACGGGGATCAGCGACGCGTCCACCTGGCCGGCGTCCAGCATCCCCGCCAGGGCAGAGGGTACGGCAAAATGCAGGCTTACGCCCGGCTCCGAATCCAATCCATCGACCAAGGGCCGGGTGTTGAGGAACGAAACCGCCCCCAGCCTCAACGGCCGTCCGGTTGCATGCTCAGGAAGTTGACTCATGATGGGCCATTATAGCGGAAAAGAGGAGCGTCCCCGGCAGGGCTCAAAAGTTTTGAAAAAACAGGAGCGTCAGCGGTCCGCGGGCGTTTGAGCGGTTGGCCTGTGGGGATCCTACCCCCGGTTCCACTTTGGCAGGTTATGCAGTATTCTCTTGTCCGGTTGGTCGGCAGAAACGCCGGCCGTTGCACCATCGCGAGGCGCTCGATTGTGCCTCGTGTTGTGAAAGCGGGCGCGGCGCGTTGAAAGGGACGGTACGAAGATGACGCGGTTTCTCTCCCTGGCGGGATTATGCGGATTCCTTTTGATCGCGGGCTGCCGGACCCCGCCCACACGCACGCGCATCGATTTGATTACCTACGATGAGGCCGGCCAGCAGCGGCGGCACTACACGGAATTCCGCCGGGCAGCCTACCGGATGTCCCCCGGAGGGCGGGTCGAGTTGGTGCTGCGCTCCGAGCGGCCCAGCAGCGTGGACCCGACGCAGACCGTCCATCAGGTGATGTACATCCGGTGCTTCTGGAATCCACAGCCGGAACGGACGACGGTGGATTCCTCGCAGATCGACGCCCGGGTGCAGTACGCCCTGCTCACGCCCCCCACCGGCGTGCGCTACGACGGCGCGGCCATGGTCACGTGGCGGTACGACAAGCGGACGAAAAAACTGGCCGGCTGGATCGAGTCGGGCACGCTCACGCCCCGCTTCCGCATGGGCGAAGCGCTGGAACCGTTCGGCCCGGCCAATTTTAGCGGCACTTTTGTGGCCGAGGAAAAGCCCGGCGAGGTCGTGGAAACGGCACAGGCGATGGAGTATCAGTTCGATCAGCCGGTGTTGCCGGCCGCAGCACCCGTGCCAAACTGACCTTGTGCGAGGGTAAGACAGCCAGGCGCGCGATGGGGCCGTCACGGTTCTTGAGCCGTGCAGCGACGATTCGCATATTCGGCCCATCTCGAGAGCCGTGGGCCACACAGTGTGACAGCATCCCCCATGACGGGTCGCAGGATCGCGCCCCGTCATAGCCAGAACACGGACTGTTTGCGCTTCGAAAGGAGGTGTCGCATGACGCGACGCGTGGCGGTGATGCTTCTGCTCGCGGGACTGGCCGGGTTGAGCGGCTGTACGCAGGCAAAAAAGACGCCAATAGTCGCCTACGCGGCGGCGCCGGCTTCTCCTGCTTACTCCTCCGCCCCAGATGCCGCAGCTAAGCTGGACTATCCCGTTGAATCGGTCGGAACGTCCTCCGGCCAGCCATCAGGCCAGGAGGGGTTTCAACTGGCCAGCGCCGTCGATTCTTCTCTTCCGGTCAACAGCCGGATGATCATCTACAAAGCCACGCTCCAGATGTCGGTTGTGGATATCGAGGCCGCCTTGACCTCGGCGCAGAAGCTGTGCACGGAGGCAGGCGGATACATGGACGCGCTGACTTCCCACTCCATCACCCTGCGCGTGCCGGCCCGGAACTTTGACCGCGTATTGGACGATGTGCGCAAATTGGGACAGATGCTCTCCCGGGAGATTCGCGCCCAGGACGTCACCGAGGAATACGTGGACCTCCGGCTGCGCCTCAAAAACGCCGAAGCCACCCGCGACCGGCTGCTGGCCATTCTGGAAAAGGCCAAGACGGTCAAGGAGACGTTGGAAGTCGAGCGCGAATTGAGCCGTGTTCGCGAAGAAATCGAGCGGATCAAGGGACGTCTGGCCTTCCTGGAGCGGGAGACGGCCTTCAGTACGATCCATATTACTTTCTCACTTCCCGCCCCGACGCAGGTGATCCGCAACCGTCCCCCCACGCCGTTCGCGTGGTTGGATGCCCTGGGTGTTGAACGCGTTCTACAACTGGACCGCTGAGGAGGGACCGACATGCGCTTGGCAAAATACATCGCCGCCCTGTTGCCGGCCATCTGTCTGTACGGCTGCACCGGCTATCGGCTGCCGGCCGGTTATGTGAAGGTGGAGCCCACGTATGACGTTCAGTTTCGGGCCGTTTCGGCGGAAGGATCCGCGCTGACCTACCGCATCGAAGAGAACCCCGAGAACGGGAACCTGGCCTTCTGGGAAAAGGCAGCCACGAACTGGCTGGTGGAAGTGCGCGGCTATCAGCTCACCGACCGGCAGGAAGTTCGCAACGAGCACGGAACGCCGGGCGTGGAAATGACGTTCGACTATTCGCAGATCGGCATTGATTACGTGTACCTGCTGACCATGTTTGTCCGTGGAGACCGGGTTCACGTTTTTGAGGCCGCCGGCCCGCGGGAGACCTTCACGCCCGACCTGCCCGCGATCCGCAAAGCAATCGCCGAGTGGCCACTGTAACTACGGACAACGGCCCCCTCGGGGGGCGGGCATCTTGCCCGCCTCTGATTCAGCATGCAATCGTGATCCTGGAACGGATCTCCGGGGGGGGGTAGCGGCTTGTTCAGGGGGTGAGCATCCTGCCCGCCTGATTCGGCGCACAACCGAGGCCCTGGAAACGACGCTCGGGTTGTTTCCAGTTAAAGGCTTCCGCGCTTGCTGCCGGGATGTGTGTCACGGGATACCTTTGTGAGCTACCGGCGGGTGGCCCACCTCTTCCAGAGGTGGGTTCACGATTTGGACAACCGATGAGGGTGCCAACGGCATCAACCGCAAGCCCGGCTGATAACGTTTGGTTTTCTAACCGGGCAATGAACGGCCTCAAGGCCCGGGCCAGGGGGAAGGGCGTTCAAACGCCCTGAGACACGGGGAGAGGGGAAACCAGTGAGAGGCAATGCGTTATGCGTTCGCCAACCAGTACTCCAAGCACTGGCCTGCAGCCGCCTTCGGCGGCAAGGCCGCTGGAAGCGGCGTGGCAGAGGCGCCGGCATTGCCCAAACAGATCCGCAAACGTCATCCTGCCCGCCTGGTTTTCGGAGGGCGGGCATCTTGCCCGCCTCTGATTCAGCGCGCAATCGTGATCCTGGAACGGATCTCCGGGGGGGATGGGCAGCGGCTCGTTCGGGGGGTGAGCATCCTGCACGCCTGATTCGGCGCACAACCGAGGCCCTGGAAACGACGCTCGGGTTGTTTCCAGTTAAAGGCTTCCGCGCTTGCTGCCGGGATGTGTGTCACGGGATAGCTTTGTGAGTTGCCGCGCCAACCGTCCGCGGGCCCATACCGCGCAAACGGCTCGTATGCATCTCGGGCGATATAGTACAAACGGCCGGCACCCAGCTTTTGCCGGGGACCCGGCCCGGCTGCTGCGGCGTGAATGGTTCGTCTCCACCCCCGTCGACACAGCGCAAACGGCCGGTACGGAGCCCGGCCGCTACAGCTTTTGCGCAATTGGAAGAGTGTCTTACATCGACCCGGGTTACTTCGACGCGGCACGCTTGAGCGTGGCGGCCACGTCCGTCTCTTCCCAGGTGAAGGCTTCGCCGGTCCGGCCAAAGTGGCCGTTGCGGGCCGTCTGGCGGTAGATCGGGCGCTTGAGCTTGAGATGCTTGATGATGCCCGACGGCGTCAGCGGGAAGTGCTCGCGGACCAGGCTGGCAAGCAGATCTTCGCTGACCTTGCCGGTGCCGTAGGTATCCACGTGCACGCTGACGGGCTCGGCCACGCCGATGGCGTAGGCAAGCTGGACCTCGCACTCGTCGGCCAGGCCGGCGGCCACGATGTTCTTGGCGATGTAGCGGGCCATGTAAGCGGCGGAGCGATCCACCTTGCTGGGATCCTTGCCGCTGAAGGCACCGCCGCCATGCCGGCCGCGACCGCCGTAGGTATCGACGATGATCTTCCGGCCGGTCAGCCCGGAGTCGCCGTGCGGTCCGCCAATGAGGAAACGGCCGGTGGGGTTGATGTGGAACTTGATGTCGTCACTCCACAGATCCGCCCGTTCGGCGCGGACCACCGGCTTGATGACTTTCTCGATCAGCTCCTTGCGGGCGGCATCGGACATGTTGTTGGTCTGGGGATCGACCGCCGCTTCGGTGTGCTGGGTGGACACGACGATGGTGTCGATGCCGACCGGGCGGCGACCCTCGTAACGGACGGTGACCTGGCTCTTGCTGTCCGGGCGGAGCCATTTGATCTCGCCGCTTTCACGCGCCTTGGTCAGACGCTCCACCAGGCGGTGGGCCAGGTGGATGGGCAGCGGCATGAGCACCTGGGTTTCGTTGCAGGCGAAACCGAACATCAGGCCCTGGTCGCCGGCGCCCTGCTCCTTGTGCAGGCCCTGGCCTTCGGTGACACCCTGGCTGATGTCAACGGATTGACCGTGGAGCGCCCGGATCACCGCGCAGGAACGATAGTCGAAGCCGGTGGCCGGATCGTCGTAACCGATTTCCCGGATGGTGTTGCGAACGGTTTCTTCGACATTCTGAAGGGCGCGTTCGGCCTCGGGAGTGTGGACCGTGACCTCGCCGGCCAGAACCACCAGGCCGGTAGTGACCATGGTCTCACAGGCGACGCGGGCATCCGGGTCGTGGGCAATCAGACTGTCCAGAATGGCATCCGAAATCTGATCACAGACCTTGTCCGGATGGCCTTGAGACACAGACTCCGAAGTGAACAGGAAGGTCCGCCCATTAACGCTGGAACTCACGTCATCGTCCTTTCGTTAAATGCCCTTGGCAAGCTTCCCCTGGATGGCCGAACATTGCCTCGGCCGGGGAACCGAAGCGGCCATGATAAGGTTCGTCAGGTCTATTGACAAGCTTAGGTGCGCTCCTTGCAGTCGGGTTGTGCCCGGGCGGCCGGACGCTGTTCAAGCGTGCACCGGCCCCACGCTGATCGCACGCGCCATCCAGCGCACAACCAATTAGGCGGCAACGACTTCCGAAGTCCTCCACCGCGACAAGCCTTGAGACCACCAAGGATGAGCCGCTTGTGCCGTGTCGGCAACGCCAGAGGCGATCCGGCCCTGTTCAGGCGCACTTGGGTACGCCCTTTCCGGATGGACTTCCGGATGCCCCGGCACTGTTCAGGAGCTTGGGCCCCCTCCTGCCGGGCAGGTCTTTAGGCGCAGAGCCACGGACCGTTGTGCTTTCGATCCCAGGTATGTCCGGACCGGGAAGGTCACCCTCCAAAACGGCGGGCGCACCATGGACCCGCATCACACTTAGACCGGATTATATGCAGCTCATTCACGAAGAGCTTTTGCGCAAAAAAGATTTCTGACCGGCCCCGGGCTCGCCCTGACGGCACTCGAACGGCAACCTGGGCATGAAATGCTTCGCGCTGTAACCAGGTTGAGGGATCAGGCCGCCGATACCAGTACCCGCATCCGACAGCAGCCGACCACCATCGCTTGAGGAGTGGAACCGCATCTCCACGCGGCGAATCATTCGCGCCGCGGAGCCGCATTCCAGGAATCTCCCGGAAACCGGCAGCCTGACCGGGCCCCAACGCGCCGCACTCGGAGAAGTCGTTCGGGCGGGCAGCATATTCGTCGGCCACCTGATGAAGGCCCTGCGCGTGGGACAACTGACGGTCACATGCCCGCTGACGCGTCGGGAGCGCCGGGGCCTGCTGACCCGAGCGAGAAGCGGGAGGACCGCCGAAGCGCGAACATCGCCGTCACCGAGAAGGGACGGCGGCTGAACCGTCGCGGCCCTGAGGATGTGTGGCGACCATTGGGCCGGTTGCCTCCTGCTGGCCGGGCGCCAAGAATCCCCTGGACATGCAACTCTGCAACGATTTCGCATCAATCGGGGGGCTCGCACCGGCGCGGAGGTTCCCATGGTCCAGTTCGAGCGGATCGGCGACCTGGACATCGATCAGGATCTGTCCTTCCAGCAGCGCATGTGGATGATCCAGCGCGTGGGCTGGGTGCTGATGGTCCTCGTGTTGATCGCGATCCTGCTCGGGCTGGCCGGCGCAGGCCCGTTGGGAAGGGCCTCGACCAGCGCTGCCGACGGGGCTATTACGGTGAAGTACGACCGCTTCTGGCGTTACAGCCGGCCCACCAAGCTCCAGGTGCGGTTTGATGCCCGGCCGGACAGCGAAGGATTCGCGCGGATATGGGTGGACCGTCAATACCTTACTCAGCTCATCCTTCAGGGGGTGGTGCCGGAACCGAGCCGCGTGGAGCTGAGCGAGGATCGGCTCACGTACGCGCTGCCCGTGGCCGCGGCCGGCACGACGACCGTGGAGTTCCAGATACAACCGGATGCGTGGGGTCGGCTGAACGGCCGGATGGGTATTCCGGCCGGCGCCGAAGTCGCGTTCCGACAGTTCATTTACCCTTGAACGACCGGGCGCGAGGGCGAGACCACCAGGCGCACAATGTGTGCGAGGGCGTATTTCAAGGCGCGTCGCAGGATCGCGCACGGCCATAAAGTTAAAGCGGATATCCGGGAGGACGATGTATGGACAGTATTCTGCGGGCCGTGGCGGTCTACCTGTTTCTGCTGTTGATATTCCGAATCGCGGGGCGGCGCACGCTCGCCGAAATGACCAGCTTCGATTTTGTCCTGCTGCTGGTCATCAGCGAGACCACCCAGCAGGCCCTGATCGGGAATGATTTTTCCGTGACCACCGCCGGGATCCTGATCCTCACCTTGATCGGCCTTGACATTGGCATTTCCCTGATCAAGGAGGCGTATCCCCGGTTCGAGAAGTGGATCGACGGTGTTCCGATCATCCTCATCGAGGACGGGCACATCCACCAGGACCGAATGAAGAAAGCGCGGGTGGATGAAGCCGACATTCTGACCAATGCGCGAAGGCTTCAGGGCATCGAGCGCCTGGACCAGATCAAATACGCGGTGCTGGAGCGCAGCGGCGGGATCAGCATTATCCCCAGGAATCAAGGCTGAGGGACATGCGTGGAGCGTTCCACCAATCCGGATCGGTTGATGTGATGGGCTCACATGCTCACGTTTCCGGCCACACTCACGCCTCCACACGCCGGCTGGTGATCGTGTTGATCCTGCTGGCCGGCTACATGCTGGCCGAAATCGTCGGCGGCTATCTGGCCGGCTCGCTGGCCCTGCTGGCGGACGCCGCGCACATGCTGTCCGACGTGGCGGCGGTGAGCCTGAGCCTGTTTGCCATGTGGTTTGCCCGGCAACGCTCCGGACCCCAGCGGACCTACGGCTACTATCGGGCGGAGATCCTGGCGGCCCTGGCCAACGCGGCCTTGCTTCTGGTGGCGGTAGCTTACATTTTTGTCGAGGCCTACAAGCGACTGCGTCAGCCGCCCCCGGTGGCGGGTCTGCTTCTGATGGGAGTGGCCGTCGGCGGCCTGGTGGTGAACCTGGTCGGGCTCTGGTTGCTTCGCCACGGGCGGAAAACGAGCCTGAACCTGCGCGGGGCCTGGCTACACATGATGACCGACGCTCTGGGCAGCGTGGGCGCCATCCTGGCCGGCATCCTGGTGTGGGCCTTCGGCTGGAACTGGATGGACCCGACTATCAGCGTGCTGATCGGCCTGCTGGTGCTGTACTCGGCCTGGGGGCTGCTCAAAGAGAGCGTGGCCGTGCTCATGGAATCGGCGCCCGGGCGGATCGACGTGGACGAGGTCCGCAGCGCAATGCTGGACGAACCCGGCGTGCTGGAGGTGCACGACCTGCATGTGTGGACCATCACCAGCGGGCTGGATGCCCTGTCGGCACACGTGGTGTCAGAGACGCCGCACGATCCCGAACTCCTCGGCCGCATCCGCCGGATGCTTCACGTCCGGTTCAGCATCCATCATCAAACCATCCAGCTTGAACCTCCCGATTTCGACGAGCACCGCCCCGTGATATAGGGACGGTGCTTCAGAAGCTTCCGTAGTTCCTCTGCCGCAGACGCTGGCACCCCTATCAATTGATCCCCGCTCTCGCCATCCTGGCCCGGGCACCGCGCAGTTGCCTTCCACCGGCAGGTTGCGTGGTAGGCGCACACCACCGCAGGCCCATCCTGCCCATCCCCCGGCCGGCGCCGAGCGCGTTTCGGCATCCCGGCCACCAGGGGCAGCCGCCGGCGCGAGCACGACCATCGGCCTGCCAGCGCCAACCCCGGCGCCCGCCGGGCGGAGCCGCCATGGTCGAATCCGCCTGGTCCGCGGGTCTGGTGGTAGTGAACTTTGCGCCGAGGTTTGCCGCCCTCTTCTGCCCACAACGCATCCCCATGCCCCGGCCAAGGCCCTGACCGGGACCCGGCTGGGCCAAAGCCACCGAGCCCGTCAAAAGTACAGCAACAGCGGCTGCTACTGAACGGATCATGAGACTCACTCCTTTCTGCATGGACGCCGGTCCTGCCGAAGTTCACCTCCCTTCGTGCAGGATGGCCTTGTGTCAACAGTTCAACGTTGGACAGAATGAAATCCTGCGGAGGAATCGGCCCGGTGTTGTTGCGGAGCAAATCAGAGGCCGGCGTATATAATCGCGGCATGAGCCCCCCTTCGGATCTGCCGGCCGATGTCCCCTCTGATCCCGAGCTGATGCGGCGGATCGGGCTGGGAGAGATGAACGCGCTGGCCCTCCTGGTGCGGCGTTACCAGGATCGGGTCCGCCGGACGGCTTATCGCATCCTCGGACGGTGGGATATGGCCGACGATGTGGCCCAGGAGGCGTTTTTGCGGATCTACCGAGGCGCCTCGCGCTACCAGCCCACGGCAGCTTTCCCGACCTGGCTGCACCGGATCGTGGTGAACCTGTGCCTGGACGCCCTCAAGCGACGACGGGCCGTTGCATATGACGCGCTGGAATCCGTTCCCGAGAGTCCCCGGCCGGATCCGCTCATCCAGCAGGAGCGCGTGCGGGCGGTGCAACGGGAACTGGCCCGGCTTCCGGAAAGACAGAGGATTGCAGTGGTTCTGCACCGTTTCGAGGGGCTGGCTCACAAAGATATTGCCGAGGTCACGGGCTGGAGCGAGTCGGCGGTGGAGTCGCTGCTGGTGAGGGCCTACGCCCGGCTCCGCGAACGTCTTCAGGAATGGGTGGAAACATGAAAACCGGCCCGCAGGTTGTGCGAAGCCGGCTCGTTCAACTGTTGGTGAGGAGTCTGCCATGCAGGCTTGTGTGCCTGATAACCAGTTGATTCGCCTGGTGGCCGGCGAGCTGACCGCCGCGGAGCGCGAGCAGGTGATGAGTCATCTGCACACCTGCGCGAAGTGCCGGCACGCCTGGGAGGAGCTGCGCGCCACCTGGGAGCTGCTCGGGCAGGCGGACGGGCCTCTGCCGGAGAAGGATCTGGCCCCGCGCGTGCTGCAAGCGGCCACGCGCTCGCGGTCCAGGAAGATCCGCTGGATCGCGGTCGCCCGCGTCGCGGCAACTATCATGCTGGCGGCCGGCATCGGAATCGTCGCCGGCGTGCTGGCGCCGCCAACGGCACCGTATGCCACCGGCGCGACAGCCGTTTCCGATGAGCAGATGATCGAGATGCTGGGACTGGATGCGATGGATGCCGGCACAGACCTGCTCACCGGGATATTTGAGGCGGACCATACGGGATCAGACATGGATCAGGAGCAAGCATTATGATCGGCGGCCGAACGGTTATCACGTTGCTCATCGCCGCCGCCACGGGCGTGGGCGCCTATACCGCGACGGTCAAGACCCGGCCGGCGAGCGCGCCGGCGGCGCAGACCGATCCCGCCACCGAAGCCCTGTTGAACTGGCTGGGCGCCTCCCCCTCCCAGCGGGAAGCGCTGCGGAGGCAAGGCGGCGGATTTGCGGCTGAACTCAGACAGCTTAAAGCGGATCTGGCCGCCCGGCGGTCCGAGTACATCGCCGCGCTCGAAAGGGCGGACGCTTCCAACGAAGAAATCATGGCCCGGCTGGAAGCGGTGCTGGCGGCGAACAATGAGCTCGAACGCCGCGTCGCGCATTACCTGCTCTCCGTGCGCGAGCATCTCACACCCGAACAGCAGCGAAGGCTGCTGGGCCTGTGTGCGGAGGGGGCGCGCCGCGGACGCCAATGGCGCGGCGGCAGAGACGGCGGGCCCGACCATCCCGCCCCCCATCACGGCCAGGGCGGGCGCGGCTGGCGCGGCGGCCGAGGCCCGGACGGCGGGTAATCCGGGAAAACAAATTGGACTCCGCCACCGCATAACCGATAGAGCCGGTCCATCTTCTGGATGACCGTTTCGAGGGGCTTTGACGCTCAAGGCACGAGGCAGTAATCTGGCCGACAGCTCGTGTGGAAGCCGCAGGCGCGCGGATCTGGCGCCAGGAGGAACCGACTCGACTCAGCACGCACCTTCCCCACGGCGCTGGCTCTATAATAAACGCTTAAGTCGGGCCCATAGCTCAGCGGTTAGAGCAGGGGACTCATAATCCCTTGGTCGGGGGTTCGAATCCCTCTGGGCCCATTGATATCAAAGCACTTACGACAGACCCTCGAAATCGCGTAACACCTTCGTGACGCATAAGCTCCCCCCGCCCATATTGGAAGACAGGCTCTGGAAGCTCTGTACGACGGCCTACGCCTGGGTCCACCACTTGGTCCGGCAAGGGCTCGCCTGGAGAAGGTAGAACTCCCGGCTTCCCAGCAAAGCGGGGTCTACGTTCGGGAACTGCCCGCTCATGTCAGTGGGTTCGCCGGCTGTGTCGCCGGGCGGCTGGACGATTCCCCGGCGGCGTTCTGTCGGATCTTTTCGAGATCTTCCGGCGAAAGGAACATGACACGCTGCACATCGTCTTCGAAGATGGTCAGCGGTTCGCCCCTGTAGGTCACCGTCTTCTTTTCCGTGTTCGGCGTGGGCGTGTCGATTGGGAAGCGGCGGGTGACTTCGTACTCATCGCCGGTATCCACGGTCCGAAGGAACTTCCACTCCACCTCCGAAACCGCGCCCGGATGGCCGCACCGCATCGGGCCGCCACTTGTTGGCATCGGCACGCCGGCTTGCGGAATAGAGGCCAGCCCGTTTGTCGGCCCGTGGCGATGGTTGTTGATGAACAGGACGAAGGGTTTTCGCGCTGGCGACGGAGTTGCTTGCGTTTCGCGCAAGTTGGTTTGGGTATCGCACGTCCGGCCTATGGCCAGCAGGATCATCGCGGCCCCGATAATGGCGACCGCGATGAGGAGGCCAATACGTATCCGCTGTGAAGGAAGGTCCATAGCCTGCATTCCCTGCTCGTTGACTCAGACCGCGCCCGGCTCAACAGACTTGACACTCAGCCCCAGTGCCGTTTCCAGTACACCCGTTTCTCGTTGGGGCAGGCGGACAAGATGTCCGCCCCCCAGAAGGACCGGCCGGCGTTGTCGGGGGGCGGGCATCCTGCCCGCCTCATGGGCCAAAGCGCGAGACTACTGGATCGGAAAGGGTACTAGCGCCGACTCCGCAGATGCCCGAATGCTTACGGGCCGCGGATGACAGGCGCCACCGGCTTGGCAACAATATTCTACTGTTGCTTGCAGTTGTACAAAAGTGCAAAGTGGTGGTGTCCGTCCCTGTGGCGAACCGGACGCCGTTCATTTCACCGGGATGCTCACCCGGCGGCCGGTCTTCGCGGACTTATACGCCGCCAGCGCCACCGCCAGCGAGGCCGCACCCGCTTCAATGCCGCAATCCAGATCCAAGCCCTGGCGGAGGGCCTTCACGATGGTGGTCACCTCCGTGGCCCAGCCGCCCTTGCCCGGAGTGGGGTCGATCACCCGCGTCTTGAGTTTGGGCCGTTTTTTGGCATTCGGCGTGATCTTGCCGGTGGTCAGCGTGGTGGCCCCGGCGTTGTCCTGTCGCAGGCAGCCCTTGTCGCCCATGATCTCCAGGCCCACGAACCCGGCCGGACTGGTCCAGCCGATTTCGATGTAGCCCAGGGCTCGGGGCCGCTCAAACTCCAGCAGCAGGATCGCGTTGTCCTCCACCGCGATGTCCTTGCGCAGCGTGGCCGTTCGGGCCTGGACGCCGCGGATCGGTCCCAGCAGCCAGTGGCACTGGTCAATCGCGTGAATGCCCATGTCCAGCAGCGCCCCCCCGCCGGCCAGCTCCGGGTTGTAGAACCAGTCGCTTTTGGCCCAGCCGGGGCTCGGCCCGCGGTGCGCGAAACGGATGCGGATCATGAAGGGCTCGCCGATGGCCCCCTGCTGAATCAACTTGCGTATCCGCTGATTGCCGCGGTAATGACGGTGCGAAAAGCCCACGACCACCAGCCGGCCGCTGCGTTGCATCGCCTGGCGAATGCGCTCGATCTCGCGCATGCTCAATGCGGCAGGCTTCTCCAGGATGACGTGCGCGCCCGCCCGCAGGGCCGCGACGGTCTGCTCGGCGTGGAACTTGTTGGGCGTAGCCACGGAGACCACGTCGAGCCGCTCGGCGGTCAGCATCTCCCGGTAATCCGCATAGGTGCGCAGACCCTCGCCGACCAACGCCTTCGCCTCACGCAGCCGTTGCGGCACCGGGTCACAGGCGGCCACCACGTCCACGCCGGGAGTCCTCAGATAGCCCGGCAGGTGCAGGGCCTGAGCAATCGCACCGCAGCCAATCACTCCGGCTTTCCAGGTCTTCGCCACTGTGGATCTCCATTCTCCCTCATGCCAAGACATTGCTGGATATGCACAGCCAACAATGTCACACACGATACCGGGTGTTATCAGGGCCAACCCCTGCCTCGGCCGTTTCCGAGGCAAAAGGGCCATCCAGGCGGCCGGCCGGTACGATTTGCGCCGCTGGCGCCAGCATCCTGCCCGATGCTGCCGCTAAAGTCCAGCGATCGGGCCTTGTTCAGCCGGCGAAGGAGGATATCGTATCATGGGAAGCGGCCCGCGCGGCCGTCCAGGTGGTCCGACACGATGCCCACACGCAAAGTCGTTCATGAACCGCTGCGCCTGACCGCCGCCCAGTGCCGGGCGGTGGACCGATATGCCATCGAGCAACTGGGCATCCCCAGCCTGGTGCTGATGGAGAATGCCGGCCGGAATGCGGCCGATCTGATCGAAAGCTGGGTCCGTCGTGGAAAGTCCTCCGCCCTCTCATCCCCCCTGTCGGCCTCCATCGTCTGCGGCAAGGGCAACAATGGCGGCGACGGCTTCGTGATCGCCCGCCATCTGAGCCTGCGCGGCTTCAAGGTGTCGGTGGACCTGCTGGCGGAATCACTGCCGCCGCCGGCCGCAACGGGATCGCTGACCGCTGGAAGTGGTCTGTCCCCCGACGCCACCGTCAACTGCGCCATCGTCCAGAAGATGGGCCTTCCCGTCCGGCTGCTCAGCGACGCGAAAGCCCTCGCCGCCGCAACCCGCCGATGGCACAGGAGCCACGTGGTCGCGGACGCTCTTCTGGGCACCGGCTTCACCGGCGAGGTCCGAGAACCGATGGCCGGGGTCATCCGGCAGATGAACAGCCTCGACGGCCCGCTGATCGTCGCGGTAGACGTTCCCTCGGGCCTGAACGCCGACACCGGCCAGCCCGGCGGAATCGCCGTGCGCGCCCACCGCACGGTCACCTTCCTGGCGGAGAAAGTGGGCTTCGCCCTGCCCACCGCCAAGCCCTATGTGGGCCGAGTCAGCGCGGTCGATATCGGAGCGCCGCTGGCCATGATCCTCGCACAGGTGAGATAAAACCCATTCGTCCCCGGCGTTGCGCCGGCGAGCCACTAACAAGGTCCTGAATCGCCGTTATCGGACCCTGGTGCCCTTTCCGGGCCAGGAGTCTTCGCGCTTCGGCCCATGAGGCGGGCAGGATGTCCGCCTCCCGACAACGCCGGCCGGCCGCCCTGGAGGGCGAGCATCCTGCCCGCCTGATCCGCCGATAAACTGGAGACTGGTGTACTGGAAACGGTACTGGTCCGCCCGGGCAGCCTGCTCCGACTGTAACTGCATTTCAGAAATAACTTTATCTTTACCCATGACCACGGGATGCGATCGACTGTGCCCCCACCTCTCCCTGTCCCACTGTCCCTGCTTCGCTCTGTCCGTCAGGCCCTCTGTCCACCCGCCCGCCCGAAAGTCTGTCAACAGACATGGTTCAAGCGTGCAAACAGAACGCGGATTCGGTATAATTCTATGCCAAGCGGAGGTTCATGCATGGTGATATCCCGAAAGGTATGGGGATGGGCTGTTACGGCTGCGCTGTTGGTTTGCTCGCCGCTGGCGGCGCAATGGACGACGGTCGGCATCGGTATCGAATATCGCGAGTGGACGCTCCCGGGGCCATATCGGCTCTACGTCGCACGTATGGAGCGGGCAAACTCGAAGTGCTGGCTGGAAAGCATGATCGCCCAGGGCAAACTCTATTCCGGGCTGGAGCGGGTCACCGACCAGGCAGCCCGATATGACGATGCCATCAACTATGCGGACCAGATCTGGGGCCAGCGAAACGACATCGTCGTGGCCATCAACGGCGACTTCTGGAACACATCCACCAACCGGCCAACGGGCGGCCAGATTCAGTCCGGATGGTACTGCTGGCGCTTCCCGCAATTTGGCGGCTGGTCCGGCATGGGCTGGACCACCAACCGCTACCCTTTCATGGGCGGCTGTCTGCATCATCCTCCCAGCGATCAGCTCATCCACTACCTGGGGACCGGCGCGAGCGACACCTTCACCGGCATCAACGAAGCGCGCGGCTCCAACAGTCTGATCATCTACACGCACCACTATGACAGCCATACCCACACCGACAACACAGGCGTCGAGGTGCTGGTGGAGATGTCCCGTCCACTGCTGATCCTCACCGCTCCCAACATGGTGACGGGCGTCGTTCGTGAAATTCGTCAGAACAAGGGTTCCACCTATATTCCCTTCGATCACATCGTGCTTTCGGCCACCGGTTCGAAGGCGGCGACGCTGCTGGCCAACGTGTCGGTCGGCTCGCAGATCGGCATATCCCAGCGGATCAACGATTATTTGCCGGCCCTGGGTACCGGTGAGGGTTGCGCCAGTTTCACTGGCGCCGACTGGACCAAGACCTACGCGGTGGTAGGCGGCAATTTCACCTTCCTGCGCAATGGCATCGTCCAATCGACCACCAACGAAGGCCTGATTATCCGGAACCCGCGGACGGCCGTGGCCTACAACGACAACTATATCTTCTTCATCGTCGTGGACGGCCGTCAGCCCGGCTGGAGCATCGGCATGAACATGACCGAGCTGGCCAACTTCTGTCTCAACGAGCTGGGCGCGACCTGGGGCTACAATCAGGACGGCGGCGGTTCATCGGCCATGGTGGTGAACGGTGTGCTCAAGAATCGCCCCTCCGACGGCTCCGAGCGGCTGGTGGCCAACGGCCTGGCCATGATCAATGTCCTGCCCAAGCAGCAGTCAACCATGTTCCGGGCCAGCGATGAGGTCAGGGTCATGGCTTCGACGGCGTCCCTGCGGCTGGGCCCGGGGACCAACTTCGGCTCGTTCACGACCCTGGGCAACGGCACGCCCGGCGCCATCATCAATCACTCCCTGGCCGGGGTCTATGCCAAGAGTACCTACTGGTGGAAGTGCGACTTCAACGGGAACGTCGGCTGGATCGACCAGAACCAGATCGGCCTGCGCTCCGGCGGCCAGCCGCCGTTTATCACCAGCCATCCGGCCAACCAGACCGTGTTGCACGGCGCCACCGTGGTGCTCAGCGTGGAGGCCGAGGGGACGGAACCGTTTGCTTTCCAATGGCAGAAGGACGGCGTGGATCTGGTGAACGACGGACGGCGGTCAGGAGTGCTGACCTCCACGCTGACCATTACCGAGGCAACGGGTTCCGACAACGCTCAATACCGATGCCGGATCACCAACGAGTATGGCACCACCGACTCCAATGCGGCCACCCTGACCGTCCGTTCGCCCGACCTGGACCGGGACGACGACGTGGATCAGGACGACTTCGGGATTTTCCAGGCCTGTCTGACCGGCACTGGTGAGCCGGTCACGGACCCGGCCTGCTACCGGGCCAAGCTGGACCTGGATGACGACGTCGACGACCAGGACCTGGCTCGCTTCCGAAACTGCCTGATGCGTCCGGGCGTTCTGCCGCCTGCGAACTGCATGGGAACGCAATAAGCGCCGAACACAGGAATCATTGAGCCCCCAAGCCCCGAGTACGGCCGACGGAGGTCTGCTGCGCGATCCCGGGATGAAAACGCCCCGGGCCCGGGCAGATCATCCGCATTTCCGCAACGCGCTCGTTTACGCACTACGCGGCGGCGGCTATACTGGCCCCCCGTAGAAGGTTGCACGCGATTCGGCAGGTTCAAACAGACGCCAGGATGCCTATGGACGCCCCCATTCTCCGCTACGAAAACATCAGCAAGTCCTTCCCCGGCGTGATTGCCCTCAAGAACATCAGTTTTCCCATCATGGCCGGCGAATGCCACGCCCTGATGGGCGAGAACGGGGCAGGCAAATCCACCCTGGGCAAGATCACCGCCGGCATCTACCAGCCGGACGGGGGGACCATGTACCTGAACGGCCGGCCGGTCCGCTTCTCATCACCGCTGGATGCGGTGAAGGCCGGAATCGGCATGGTGCACCAGGAATTGTGCTTCTGCCCCAATTTGACCGTGGCCGAAAACCTCTGCCTGGGCAACCTGCCGACCCGCCTGGGCTTTCTGCATCGCGCCGAGATGCGCCGCCGGGCCCGGGCGATGCTGGCCGAAATCGGGGCCGACATCGATGTGGACGCGCCGCTGGCCGAACTCTCCACCGGACAGGAGCAGATGGTGCAGATCGCCGGCGCGGTGGGCACGGGCGCGCGCATCATCGTCTTTGACGAGCCGACCAGCTCGCTGTCCCTGGCCGAGACCGAACGACTGTTTGAACTGATCGACCGCCTCAAGGCGCGCGGCGCGACGCTGATTTACGTGTCGCACCGACTCGAAGAGATCAAGCGGCTGTGCGACCGCATCACCATTCTCCGCGACGGTCAGCACATCGAGACGGCTAACGTGGCCGACCTGAGCATCGACGACATTGTCCAGCGCATGATCGGCCGGCCGGTCGAGCAGTATTATCCCAGCCATCTGGGCAGCGTGCCGGGTGACGTGCGCTTGCGCGTTCAGGGCCTGACCTCGCCGGGTAAATTCGAGAATATTTCCTTCAGCATCCGGGCCGGCGAAGTGGTGGGTCTGGCGGGACTGGTGGGCGCCGGGCGCAGCGAAGTGGCCCAAGCCATCTTCGGACTGGACCGGCAGGCGACCGGCACCATCGAGGTCAACGGCCGGTCGGTAACCATCCGCTCTCCCCGGCAGGCCATGGCCCTGGGCATCGGCCTGCTGCCGGAGGATCGCAAAAAGCAGGGGTTGGTGCTGGCCATGGGCGGACGGCACAATCTGTCGCTGCCCATTCTCGATCGACTGAGCATCGCGGGCTTCGTGAGGACCGGCCCTGAGAAGGCCATGACCCGCCAGTACTTCGACCGCCTGCGCGTTCGCACGCCGCACATGGACGCCCCCGCGTGGTCGCTCTCCGGCGGCAACCAGCAGAAGATCGCCATGGCCAAGTGGCTGGCCAGCCAGTGTGACATCCTGTTGATCGACGAGCCCACCCGCGGCGTGGATGTCGGCGCGAAGGCGGAGATCCACGCGCTCATCGACGAACTCGCGCGGGAGGGCACGGCCATCCTGCTGATCTCTTCCGAGCTGCCCGAGGTGCTCAATCTCAGCACGCGGATCATCGTGCTGCGCGAAGGCCGGCAGATGGGCGAGCTCTCACGCAAGGAGGCCACGCAGGACGCGCTCATGCGGCTGATGGCCGGCGTCATGAACAATGCTGGTGCGGCGTAGGCGCTTGCAGTCACGACGGCCGCCAGACAGGCTTCATCGGATACGATGCCGCAAGGAGAGGTATGGCCCAATCTCGCGGGCAAAACCATGTGACCGCCGCGGCCCGGTCCATCCTCTGACCGGAGGCAACGCGAACCCAAACCGGAGAGTTGGCAGCAAATGAGCGTCGCACGGAAGGCAACGATTCTCGGGCTGATTCTATTCACGGGCTGCACGATGCCCGCCACCCGGCAGGACTTCGAGCAAAGATCCGCACTTGAGCAATACGTGCTGTCCATTGTCCCGCTGGGCGCGCCCGTCCGCCTGGGCGGGGTGAACTTCCTGACCAACATCCACGCCACCTTCTCCCGCGACGGCAAGCCGCTCCCCTACCGCGAGGCGACCATCCCCGTTGCGCATGGTCAGCACGGGCTCGTCTTCCAACTCGAATCCACCCTCGGCGATGGGCCGGGAATTCGTTACGAGTTGATCGAAATGTCGGGCGGCTCACCGGTGGTCCTTCGCTTTTCTTCCGACGCGCCGCTGCCGGACATAGCCCTTCAGGCCATTGCCCCGCCCGACCTGCTGCCGGTACGGCTCGCAGCGCGCTCGGAGCGTGAGACCATTCATTCGATCATGGGACCGGCTTGGTTCGCGTCCTGCGACGGACTCTACGACCGGCCGGGCGACCGCGGAATCGGCATCAGCCAGCCCTTCCAGTACAGCCCCAGCTTCGGGCCGGACAAACAGGGCCTGCTGGGAATTCTGATGGCCTCCGGCGGGGAACGACAGTTAGACGTGACCTTCACCCTCCACAAAGACCTGCTCAAAGCGCGGTTCGACTATGCACCGCTGCCGGGACGCTCCACCGCCGTCACCGACCTCAGGCCCGCCGGCTGGGGCATCCTCCGTTCACCGGGAACCGCTGAAGCTCCCGAGCTGGAAAAATGGCTCAGCGGCAACCTCGCCTTCGGCGGCGCGCTGACCCGCACCCCGCCCGGCGGCGGCGTGCCCGAGTTGCTCTGGGCCACGGCTGGCACGCCCGGCGATGTCACCTCAGGTCCGGAAGGCGGGCAGGCTGCCCGGCCCCCGGCGGACTGGAAGAAAAAGCTGGACAAAACCCGGGACATTTACCGTCGGGTCACCGAACGCGGCGAACATTACAACTGGCAACATGCCCGCGAGCTGCTGGCCACCGCGATCGAAGACTACTGGGCGCACGGCATCGTGCGGACC
This sequence comes from Phycisphaerae bacterium, assembly GCA_012719955.1. Taxonomy (GTDB): domain Bacteria; phylum Planctomycetota; class Phycisphaerae; order UBA1845; family PWPN01; genus JAAXZI01. The sequence goes on from JAAXZI010000186.1 coordinate 75,840, forward strand.
AACATGCCCGGCCCGCTGCTGATCGGGCCGCCGCTGTCCCTCGAACACGCGCGCATGTGGGTGAGCCTGATGGGACTCAGCGGCCAGACCGTCGTGCTGGGCGATGCATTGGCCCAACTGCCCGGCGAGCGCGTGGAACTGCTGCGCACGATCCTGCCGCCGGCGCCGGTGCGAACCACGGATCTGTTCGCCCACCGGCTTCCCGAACAATGGGTGTTGACATCCACGCGGGACTGGCAGGTGGCCCCCTCCGGCACCGCCGTCGAACCGGTCATGATCGTGGGCCTGTTTAACTGGTCAGCCGAGCCGCGGCAGATGTCCATCCGCCTGGCGGATCTGATGCCGGGCCTGGAAGCCCGCCCTGGCTACACCACGGGCACATTTGCCGTCTGGGACGTCTGGGAGTGCCGGCTGGCGACCCTGGTTCGGGACGAGCTGATGATGCCGATGCAGCCGGCTTCCGGGCGCCTGCTCTGCATCGTGCCGGTCGCCGACGCCCGCCCCACTCTCATCGGCGCCGGCCGGCATATCGCCCAGGGACAACTGGAGCTCAAGGGGCTGGCCTGGGATGCGCAGCAATCGACCCTGCGTGGAGCGGTTGATCTGCCCGCGCACGACAGCTACGAACTGCGCTGTCTGCTGCCCGAGGGCGAACAGAGCTTTGAAATCGAGGACGTTCAGGCGCCGGGCGCCACCGTCCTGATCCGTCGTGATGGCCCCGTCCGGCGGGTCACATTGACGGCCGACCGGGATCTTCCCGCGCAATGGTCGATCAAGTTCCGAAAAGCCTCCCAGACGTTCGAGCCCCCCACCGCCCCCAGCGGCCTGAACGCCACGCAGAACACGCGCGGCGTCCTGTTGGCCTGGAACGGCCAGGATGGGTGCGCCGCCCGCTACCGGGTCTATCGCGACGGCAAGCAGATCGCCGAGACCATCGAGCCCCGGCATCAGGACAGCACCGCCGAATATGGGCGGCAATACGCGTACACGGTGTCGGCCATCGACTACGCCGGCCGTGAATCGCCGGCGTCAGCCCCCATCACGCATCGCACCCCCGTGCCTGCCAGCACGAACCTGACCGACCTGGTGCCGCTGGTCGCCGAACAGGAGCATCTGGCCGTGACGGCGGACCGGAGTGCGGCGGGTAATCCTCTGCGCGTGGCCGGCAAACGCTTCCATCGCGGCCTGGGCACGCACTCCAATGCGCGCATCTGCTATTACCTGGGCGCCGGTTACGAAAACTTCACCGGCGAGGTCGGTATCGATGACGAGACCGAGGGCCACGGCTCCTGCATTTTCAAGATCCTCGCCGACGGTGAGGTGCTGTTCACCAGCAAGCTGCTGCGCGGCGGCGATGCGCCCCAGTCATTCTCAGTGTCGGTGCGCGATCGGCTGGTGCTGGAACTCATTGTGACCGACGGCGGCGACCACCCGGACCACGATCATGCGGATTGGGGCAACCCCTATCTGCAGGCTCGGGTCCGATAAAAAGACCATCTCTGAGCGATCCAGCGGGGCGCATTCGCGTTGCTGCAGATCCTTCCAGGATTTCTCCTCAAGGCCGATAAAAACGCTTGACGGTGGCGTCCCGCGCGCGGCACAATGGCAAAATCACCTCGTCGAATGGAATTGGCGCGGTATGCGGGAATAGCATCATTCGAGCGGGAAAGGTTGAGCCGGCCCTGGTGTCCGCGGGATCGATGAAACGGAATTCATTTCCTTCTCACTCAGGTTTCATCCGGCCACCGTAGAGAAGAATACCTCTATAAGGTGCTGACTCGAATGCGAACCAGGTTTTCATGGGTGGGATTGGGTTGGTGCGGCTGCCTTGCAGCGCTGAGTGGCTGCATAGGCTTTGTGGATCTGTCCGCCGCCGCCCTTGATGATGACGCCCTCACGCAGATCGCGGCCGAGATCGAGGCCGACAACGAGCTCAACGAGACTGGCGATCAGCCCGCCATCACGGAACCCGCTGGCCGATCCGCGCCGCCGTGTGTCGCCCTCGGCGAACCCTCCTCCGCGATTCATCAGGCCATGTTCGAGTCGCTCAATCAATATCGCCGGGAGAACGGCCTGCCTCCGCTGATTTACTCCACGCGTTTGGAAGCCGCCGCTGAGAGCCATCTTCGCGATCTGTGGCAACGCAACTTCTTCTCCCACACCAACCCTGATGGAAAGGGTCCCGGCGCACGGGCCGTCGCCGCGGGCTTCTGCCACCAGTATGTCGGCGAGAACCTCGCCGCCGGCCAGACCACCGTGGAGAACGCGATGCAGGCCTGGAAGAACAGCCCCGGCCACAACGCCAATATGCTCGAACCGCTCTACGTCTATGTGGGCGTGAGCTATTCGATTGACCCCTCCGGCCGTCGCTACTGGGCCCAGGAATTCGCCTACGAATTGCCGTAGCGCTTTGCTGAGTGACGAGTGCCGGCGCTTCAACGCGTCACGCGTCACTTCCGATCTGTACCATCCTGGCATCTTCCAGCGTATTGCCCGCCAACTCCGACTCTTTGCCGCGCTCGCGCCGGGCCATCAGCAGGAATATTCCCGCCATCAGCAGGTAGCCGAGCGCCACGGGGTACGCGCGAAAGGCCAGGGCCCCCTCGTCCGGCGAACTGATCAGGAGCAGGTAGCCGATCTGGTTGCCTTCTAACTGGTAAGCGTGCATGAGCCCGGTGAAGGTCAGCACCGCACCGGCCACGGCCCAGCCGGCAGCCGCCTTGAACCGCCGATCGATCAGAAACGCGGCGATGGCCGCCACGATCATGCAGGTAAAGATGTAACCCCGCTCCAGCAGGTTCATGCCGTGGATCAGAAAACCGCTGACCTCGCTGCGGAGCCCTCCGGTCGGGCCGGTGGAGCGCAGGACGTCCTCCATGGTTCGCGCGTTGGGAGCAGAGTCCTGGGTTGCTTCGGTCACGGGCGCCGAGGCCGTCATCGTCGTGGGCGCGCCGTGGTTTACATCAGTATTACTCGCCCGTGCCGTCGTGCCCGGCAGGCCGGCGGCGATGAAGGTCCCCAACACCAGGGTCGCTCCCCAGGCCGCAATGGCCGGGAACAGACCCACCGCCACCGCCGGGGCATGACGCGTGGGTGTGGCCTGGAAAGCCTGGGCGGTTATGACGATCCCGATCCACAGCACGATGGCAATGCCCGCCTCCAACGGCACCACCGCACTGATGAGACCGACCGTGCCGGTCAGGCAAACGGCGGTAATGACCAGGCCGTTGAGCGTCGAGTATCCGGCCCGCGCGCCCAGGGCCTTCCAGCCCGGATGTCCAATGTAAATCGTCGTCGGGAAGCAGCTTCCAAAGCAGGCCGCCGCGATGGTGCCCAGCCCGTTGACGGCCAGGGAAGGCCCGGTGGCGAAGACGTCGCCGCCGGCCTCGGCCGATTCGATATTCTGCAGGCTGCCGATCAGGTTGAAGAGCCCCATGGGGATGATCACCGATAAGAGGCTGATGATCTCCAACCAACGATGCTGCAAAGTCTCCTGAATGATCGGCCAGACCCACACCGGCCATTGCCATTGGGCCCCCTGGACGCTCTCGCGCACGGCCTGCGCGCTCAGAGGCGCGTCTATCCAGCTTGCGGGCAGCCACCCATTGACCCAGGTGAACAACCAGGCCAGGGCGGTGCCGGCCAGAATGGCCAGCAGACCGCCGGGCAGGCCGAGCGGAAAGCGCGTGCCGGAGAAATACGTGATCAGCACGATGGCCAGCGGCACCATGGCCACCAGCGGCCGTTGCCAGATCTGCAGCATGAAGGCCATGGAGATGAAGGCAATGGCGATGCCCGCCAGGGTGCTGAGCAGTGCGGCCCGCGGCGTGTTCCGCCGAAGCCGCTCGGCCACGAACGCTCCGCCCAACTCGATGATCCCACTGCCCAGGCAGGCCACCAGCCCCAGCCTCCAGGCGTAACTGGCGTCATGCGTCGCGTCCCAGGCCGGCTTCATCACGAAAAAGACGTAGACCAGCAGCGAGGGCGTGTTGATGCCATAGGGCAGGGCGGTGACGTCGGAGCGACGTTCCCGATGGGCGACCCAATGGGCCTGCAGGGCATAGAAGAGGTTGCCGATCAGGATGGAGACAGCCGCACCCGGCAGGATATAGCGGGTAATGAAGTACGCGTTTTCGCCGCTCATGCCGCAGTACGCGCCGCACAGGGCCACGATCAGCAGGAGCTGCACCAGGTTATCGACCGCCAGGCCAAAAAAACCGTCGAGATCACGCTTGACGAAGACAGGGTAACGAGTGGACATGCTTTGATTCCGAAGATAAACCGCTCCAGCTTGAGTAACGCATCCTGCGACTCAGTTATCAGTTTTTCAGGCGGATCAGCCTACCAGAACGCGGCGGAGCGGCAAAGGGGCGGCTTGAGTTGACCGGTGTTTGCCCCCATCTGATGACATTTGATTCTCTCATTCCGCAAAGCCGACAGGGGGCCGGCTCATGACGTTTGATTCTCTAACCGGGCAATGGTGGGCCGGGTGGCCCACCTCTTCCAGAGGTGGGTTCACGATTTGGACAACCGATGAGGGTGCCGACGGCATCAACCGCAAGCCCGGCTGAAGCCGGAGTGAGTCTAAGGCTGGAGATGTGTTTGTCGCTCAGGTGATCGCCAGTGGCCCTGAGAGGGGCCAGGTGAGAGTGGCCACCCGTGCAGCGAAGCGGAACTGGTGGTTGCGAGCACCCGGCGCACAAGTCCCCGCCCTGATCGGGGCGGAGTGAGAGACTGGTGAGGGGGCTCACGCCGCCCCTGTCGGGGCGGCAGGAAAGATCGGGCAGGCTCTGAACCACGGGTTCCGCCTCGCTCCACCCGTGGCTACTCTCACGCCGCCCCTGCGGGGCGTGTGTCCACCTGAAGGTGGCGGTCTGTGGTGCGCTCAATGCCCTTTTCTCATTCTGTCCGGTTCAACCGGCTCCAGCCGGGCTTGCTCACCATCACCGGTATAGTCTCTCAAAAGTCATCAGGTGGTGATGGACAGGCCGCCTGTCATCATCTTTTCACTCCCCTCCTGAAGCCGGCTTGGGCCGGGCTTCTCGACCTGCCCCGCCATCACAGTCGAACCGAAACACGAGGTGACTATAATACCCGCCATGATGAGCAAGACCTTCACCATCGGGTTGGTTCAACAGGCCTGCGTTGCGGACAAGGCCGCGAACATCGACCGGGCTGTGGCCGGCATTCGTGAGGCGGCGGCGCGGGGGGCGCAGATCGTCTGCCTGCAGGAGCTGTTCGGCTCGCCGTATTTCTGCAAGATCGAGGCAACGGAGCGGTTCGAGCTGGCCGAGCCGGTGCCGGGGCCGACCATCGAGGCGCTCCAGCCGGTGGCCCAGGAGCTGGGCGTGGTGGTGATCGTGCCGGTGTTCGAGCGGCGCGGGCCGGGCGTGTACCACAACTCGGCCGCGGTGCTGGACGCCGACGGGTCGCTGCTGGGCGTGTACCGCAAGATGCACATCCCCGACGATCCGCTGTACCTGGAAAAATATTATTTCGCTCCCGGCGACGCGACCGGGCCAACGCGCGGATTTCGGGTATTTGACACCCGGTTCGCGCGCATCGGCGTGCTCATCTGCTGGGACCAGTGGTATCCGGAGGGGGCGCGGATTACGAGCCTCTTGGGCGCGGAGGTGCTCTTCTATCCCACGGCCATCGGATGGCATCCCAGGGAGAAAGACGCCGTCGGCGCGGCCCAGGTGGATGCCTGGCGCACCGTCCAGCGCGGGCACGCCATCGCCAACGGCGTGTACGTGGCCGCGCCCAACCGCGTGGGCTTTGAGGCCGAACCCGGCACGGATGGGATCGAGTTCTTCGGGCACTCCTTCATCAGCGACCCCTTCGGGCGGATCGTGGCCGAGGCCCCGGCAGATAAGCCGGCCGTACTGGTGGCCGAGTGCGATCGGGCCATGATGGAGGACGTGCGCCGCAGCTGGCCGTTCCTGCGCGACCGGCGGATTGACGCCTACGAGCCGATTTTGGCCCGGTACCTCGGAGGAGCTTAAGCCGCGTCTCGAACGCTCAAAATCGTGAACCCAGGTTCGAAGAACCCGGGCCACCCGCGTAGCATAAGAACGAGTCTTTTCTGTAGAGAGTTGAAAGGGTCATGTAGCGCCATGATTGATGCATCTATTCCCGACCGTTTGATGCCCGCCGAGTGGGAGCCTCACGAGGCCACCTGGATCGGCTGGCCGCACCATGAGCCGGACTGGCCGGGCAAGCTCGAACCCATTCCCTGGGTGTATGCGGAGATCGTTCGCGTGCTCTCCGCGCACGAGCGGGTGGAGATCCTCTGCGCCAACGAGGCGGTTCTCGCAGAGGCCCGCGACCGATTGGAGCGCACGCGCGTGGATCCGGCCGGTTATCGGCTGCACCTGGTGCCCACCGACCGCGTCTGGCTGCGCGACTCGGGACCGACCTGCGTGCGCACGCCCGATGGGCGCATCGAACTGGTGCACTGGAAGTTCAACGCCTGGGCCAAGTATGACAACTTCGCCGCGGACGAGAACGTGCCCGTTTTTGTGGAGAAGATCACCGGCCTCAAACGCCACGAGGCCTGCCTGCCCGATAGTGGCAAACGGATCGTGCTGGAGGGCGGTGGCATCGAGACCGACGGGGCCGGCACGCTGCTGGTAACCGAGGAATGTTTCCTGTCCGACGTGCAGGCCCGCAATCCCGAGATGAGCCGCGCGGATTACGAGCGGGCGTTCAGCCACTGGCTGGGCACTCGCAAAACCATCTGGCTGGGCTGCGGCTGCGTGGGCGACGACACGCACGGCCACATTGACGACATCGCCCGCTTTGTCGCACCCGGCGTGGTGCTGCTGGCCTACGAGGCCGATCCGACTGATGAGAATCACGAAGCCTCGGTGGATAATCTTCGCCGGTTGGAACTGGCCCGGGACGCCGCCGGCCGGCCCTTGCGGGTAATCAAGCTGCCCATGCCGCGTCCGGTGTGGTACGAGGACATGCGTCTGCCGGCCAGTTACGCCAACTTCTACATCGCCAACGGCGTGGTCATCGTGCCGACTTTCAACGACGTCAACGACCGCGTGGCGCTGAACATTCTGGCCGAAGCGTTCCCCGCCCGGCAGGTGGTGGGCATCCATGCGGTGGATCTGGTGCTGGGCCAGGGAACGCTGCACTGTCTGACACAGCAGCAGCCGGCAGCGCGGCCCGCGGATGCTTGACGGGCCCGCTGGAACCTGGACAACCCAACGGCTAGACGCCGTTGTCACACCAGTTTCAGGATGCGAATAAAAAGAAGAGGGTCGGGAGCCGCCGACAAGATAAACTCAGGAGACCGGGTGACTACTTCGACCCTAGGCACCACTCTCCACTAAAAGTTAAGGCTCCCGACCCTCGATCACCCGATCTCCGTCACCAACAAAAGCACAACTCTTCTCACGCTCCCAGCCGGGTCACATAGTCGCTATCCGGCACCTCCAGGTCCGTCAGCCGGTTCCATTCCTCGCGGAGCATGGCAAACCGGTATTCGTCCTGATACTGACCGTTGCGATACTGGGCCTGCCGGAAGCAGCCTTCGGGCACGAAACCCACCTTCTGGTACAGGCGGATCGCGCGCCAGTTATTCCCGAACACGGACAGCTCGATCCGATTGAGATTCAGCTCCTGGAAGCCGAACTTCAGGGCCAGCCGGGTGGCTTCGGTGCCGTAACCCCGGTTGTGATAGTTCACGTCGCCGATCATGAGGCCGAAGGTGGCACTGCGGCAGATCGGGTCAATGCGGTGCAGGCCCACTGATCCGATCAGGCGATCCGTTTCCTTGATCGCAATGCCGAAGACGTAGTCCTTGTCGCTCCGGCCCAGCGTTTCGATATACGCTCGCTCGCGCGGGGCGTTCATCGGCGGCCGATGCACAAGGTAACGCCAGACACGGGGGTCGTTGACCCACCTGCGCAGGAGCGGCTCGTCTTCGGGTTCGAGCGGACGAAAGTAGATTCGTCGGCCCATGTAATAGATCACCGGCGCCGGGTCGCGGGCAGGCGCGGGCGCGACCTCACTCAGCCGTTCGCGCGGCGAGGACGAAAACTCAAGTGGGTGTCCCGTTTTTCGGGGACGCTCGATGATCATTGTTCGATCTCCTCGTTGCGAATCAGCGTGGGCGCCCGGCCCACGGCTGTTTCGACGTATCTGGCGGCTCTTTCACGGCGCGGGGACTCTCTGGTCGCGCCGCGCGCAGCGCCGCTGCAAGGCCTTCTGAGCCTGTTTTCAACCTGGGTCACCGGCGGCTGACGGCCTCCAAAGGCATTTGTGCGAATGCGTTCGGACGCCGCCGCCGCCGGTGTTGGTGCGAAACGTCCGGTCCAACAAAAAAACCCTGTGACCTTTCAGGGCCACAGGGTTTGCAGAGTTCATCAGAATTCCAGCTTACCCTATGGCCCGCCTCCGCAATCCTTGCGACCACACTGCGTCTTGGCGACCGCAAAGCGCGTGGCAGCAAAAACGTGCGAGGCCGAATTGATGCTCGGCATCGTCGTTTTCACTTGCCACATGCTCGGGTAAAGCTTGGTCATCGCAATCACTTATGCTGGTTACCGGCAGGCGCTCCACCGCGCCTGCTACATTCAATATATACCAACTATCGTAGCCGTCAAGAAATTTCTGCAAAATTTCGGCGTCTTGCCGCGGCGATACACCCATGTTTGATGCCGGCAGCGCGAACGGCCGGTACGCAGCCCGGTCGCTACAGGGCCAGCATGAACGCCACCAGATCCTGCTTTTCCTGCTCGTTCAGCTTCAGCCCCAGGACCAGGTTGAAGAATTCCACGGTGTCGGCCAGGGTCAGCAGGCGGCCGTCGTGCAGGTACGGCGGGCTCTCCTTGATCCCGCGGAGGACAAAGGTCTTGATGGGGCCATCGGCGGAGGCGATCCGGCCGTTGATGTTCTGCACCTTGTAGAACCGCTCGGTCTTGAGGTTGTGCATCAGGTTATCGGTGTAGTACGGCGGGACATGGCACTCGGCGCAGCGCCCCTTGCCGAAGAACACCTCCTGGCCGCGCAGCTCCTGTTCGGTGGCCAGTTCGGGAATGAGTCTGCCGAAGGGGTCCAGCTTGGGCGCGGGCGGAAAATCCAGGAGTTCCTGCACCTCGGCCATGTCGTGGACCTGGCTGCCCCGCTCCAGAACGTTGATGCCCTTCTTGACCGCAATCACCGTGTCGCCGTCGAAGTAGGCGCCGCGCTGCTCAAACTCGGTGAAGTCCTCCACCGTCTTGAGGGCCCGCTGGGAGCCGAACAGGCGCTGGATGTTCACGCCGCGCAGCGAAGGCGTGTCGATGCGATGGCGAAACTCCTGCGGGCGGATGTCGCCCACCAGGTGAAACGCGGCGTTGGTGTGGCCGTTGACATGGCAATCAAAACAGGCCACCCCCAGGCTCGGCTCCTCGGAGCGCCGGTCAGCGGTCTGGTTGAACTGCTGCTGGGGAAAGGCGGTCAGCAGGAGCCGCAGTCCTTCAAGCTGCTTGGGTGTAAGGATGCCGTTGAACAGCTCATAGAAGTTCTGGGTGGTAACCAGTTGGCCCTTGGAGACATCGCCCAGGTCCGGCCGGGTGGTCAGAAACATGGGCGGCGGAAACTCCGGCAGGAAATGATCAGGCAGGTCGAAGTCCACGTCAAAGCGGGTCAGGTCGCGCCCGGTCTGCTTCTTGATCTCCTCGATATGGAAGGCGGGAAAGACCATGCCGCCCTCGGCGTGCTTGGCGTGCGGAAGCGGCAGGAACCCCCGGGGAAAGAGGCCTTTCTCCTTGATTTCCTCGGGCTTCATGGCGGCCAACTGATCCCAGGTCACGCCCTCGGGCAACTTGGCCCGCACGCCGCCCTGGACCGGCTTGCCCCGGAACATGGTCACCCCCGGGATCGGCCGGTCAGCCAGGTCGTAGCGTTCTTCGAGAAGCTTGCGGGCCCGCTCCATGGCCCGCGGCTTTTCAGCTTTCAGCCGTTTCACGGTCTGCTGGAAATCCGGCTCGATCGTGGGCATGTAGCTGGAGCGTTGCAGCCCCTGAGCGCCTTTTTCGGATTCGGGCGCTGCTTGCCGCTCCGCCGCCACCTGCCCATAGACCAGGGAAACCAGAACGACCCCCAGACTTAGCACAGCCCCCGCTCCCCAAATCAACCAGGACGGATTGCGTCTCATACCTCGCTCCTTCGTGAACAGCCAGTGAATTGAGTGGGAGAACAAAAACGGGCTTGTCCGTAAGCGGATTCCGGGTAAGGCATCCGGCCAAGAGTAATTATAGCCCGGCAGGCGGGAGACCTGCAGGACTGGATCGCCGCCCCATCGCCGACGGGCACCGCGTTGCACAAATTAAGTGCTTGTGACTGCAAGAGCTGCGCGGGTTATAATGCGAACGCCGAGAGTGCTCCAGGCGTAATAAGGAAGGCCCATGAGACTTTACACCCGCAGCGGCGACAGCGGCGAGACCTCGCTGTTTGACGGCACCCGAGTGCCCAAGGACCATGCGCGCGTGGCCGGCTACGGCGAGGTGGACGAGTTAAACAGCATCCTGGGCTGGTGCCGGTGCGCGGACACCGGGGGCTTGCTGGGCGATTCGCTCGAAACCGTCCAACGCGATCTGTTCGTGCTGGGCGCGAGGCTGGCCACCCCGCCGGGCTCCCGCGCCGAGGCCCGCGTCCCGCAGTTGGGCGAAGAACCGGTCCGGCGGCTGGAGACCTGGATCGATGAGGCGACCGGACGGCTGGAACCGCTGCGTCACTTTGTACTGCCGGGCGGGACGGAGCTGGCCGCCCGCCTGCACGTGGCCCGCACCGTGTGCCGACGGGCCGAGCGGGCGGCGGTGGGCCTGGCCCGAGCCGGTGCGATCGGTCCTGAACTGGTCGTGTATCTGAATCGACTGGGCGACCTGTTGTTCGCCTGGGCCCGGCTGGCCAACCATGCGGCCGGCGTATTGGATGTTCCCTGGATGGCAAAGCCGTGAACGTGGATTTCCTGACCCGACAAGAGGATGTTCCGCAGCAGCTCGCCCCGGCCAAGCCGGCGCTGAGCGCGATGGAACGCGTGATGCTGGTGATTCTGGGCGTGACGCTGGCGGCCGGCTGCTTTCTGATCAGCTCGCGCCATCACCCGGAGGCCGGGCAGCGCCCCTGGCGGGCCGGCTCCATCCTTCAGCCCATCACGCAGTTGATGAGCCTCAACTTCGAGTATCCCACCACCCGGGGCACGGAGATCAAGTGGCTGGTGCAGGGTCTGGGGGTGGCGGCGGCGCTGATGGCGGCGATCGTCGGCTGGTACGTGTGGACCCGGCCGGAGGATCCCGAGAGCCGGCCCGCGGGCATGCGGCCACGGCGCAGTCTGCGGGACCGGGTGCGCTTGTTCTTTACCCGTGCCAGTCTGACGTCAGCCGCGCAAATAGCCCTGATGCTTTTTGCCGGCTGGACGTTTTTGAGCGCCCTGTGGGCCCCCTGGCCGGCCGGGGCGATCGGCGAAGCCTTTCGGCAGCTCCTGCCCCTGTTGTGGGCGGTGATCCTTGGGCGAATGTTGACCGTCCGCAGCGCACGGCAAGCCTGTCTGCTGCTGACAGGTATCCTGGCCCTGACCAGCGTCATCGGGATCTGGTATTTCTATGAGCGCAACCCGGGGCAACGGTTGAAGTTCCCGATCGGCAACCCCATCTTCCTGGGCGCCTGCCTGCTGCCGGCTCTGATTTTGCCGATGGCCTGGATGGTCGGATGGGTGGAAGGCTGGATTCGGCGCGCCCGCAGTCAGAAACCCGCCGGAAGCGGCATCGAAGAGAACGCGGAAAAGGATTCCCCCGCGGAGGAGGGCGCGAAGCAGTGTTCGCAGCCGCAGGCCCTGTCGCCTCAGCCGGCAGGCGAGATGCCCGCCTCCGCAGGTTACTCGCACCCGGCGCAGGCAGCGCCGGCTTCGGGCGTGCGTTTGTGGATCGTGCTGGGTTCGATTGTCTGCCTGGCCCTGACGGTATGGGCCTTCATGCTGGCCGGTTCGCGCGGGCCGCTGGTTGGCTTGGCGCTAGGGCTGGTGCTGATGGCGGGCATGGCGTCGCCCCGCTGGTTGCGCTGGACCCTGGCAGGCATCACATTCGCGGGCCTGATCGCCGTCCTCTTCTTCGTGAGCACACATATCGACCAGGAGGGTTCGCGCTGGGCAACTGTGCGCTTCCGAACGTATGCCTGGAAGTACGCCGTGCAACGGTTCATCGTCCGACCGGTGGGCGGCGCCGGCCAGGGCGATTATCTGTTGGCGGCCCAGGCCATGTCGGTGCGGGATGCGCAGCAGGATCCGGCCGCCTTCGTGGGGGAACTGCTGGGCCATGCGCATAACGAATGGCTGGAGGTCCTGTCGGACCTGGGGGCATTCGGTCTGGCCCTGATCAGCACCGCTCTGGGGATTACCTTCTGGAGCGCCTGGCTGAGTTTGAGGCGGCTGGGTTGCGTGTTTGACCGGTGGTGCCTGCTGGGCCTGGCCGGGACGCTGGCCGCACTGATTGTGGAGGAGATGACCGACGTGGCCCTGCGCACGCCGGTGCTGCCGCTCATTTTCTACACGGTGGTGGGGCTGATCTGGGCCTTCTGTGCCTCGGCAGAGAAGTGGGAGGAAGAGAACACCGAGCGCAGTCATGGCCGGGGGGTTCGCGTATTGGGACTGCTGCTGGGGGGCGCGGCCTGCGTGGCCATCGCCTGGGTGGTGATTGCCGACTGGCAGGGCGCCCGATCCCAGTTCCTGGTCACCGAGCGGCTGGAGAAAAAGGATTGGCCGGGGGCGCTGGAAGCGGCAACCGTTGCGGAACAAATGCGCCTGGGCATCGAGGATCGCCTGATGGCCGCCGAGCAGACCAGCGTCGCCGCTCACGAGGCGGCGATGTTCTGGTTTGGTGAGTTGGCGGGGCTCGCCGAGCGCATGGGTGAGGAGGGTCTTTCCGGTCCGGCACGGCAGGTGGCGGCGGAGAATGCCGCCCGGTTCAATTTTTATTTCGAGGCCAGCAAGGCGGCGTGCGAGCGCATTCTGCAGCGCATGCCGTTTTTCCCTCATGCCGCCGGGCGACTGGCCGCTCTGTGGTTGCTCAAGAGCGACGCGGAACAGATCGAGCAGCAACTCGGATTGCGCGAACAGGCGAGACGTTATTATGGATACGCGCATCAATGGCTGGCGGGAGAATACGCGCGCGCGCCGTTCGATGCGGACCTCGGACTGCGGCTGCTGGCATTGACGCCGCAGTCGGAGCCGCTCGACCAGCGCCTGGACCTCCTGCGGGTTCCGATCCGTGCCGGGCGGATTCATCCGGGCGTCTCGCGGGCCCTGGCCCTGCTCAGGCAGGAAGAGGATTTCCCGGCGGTCATGAACGCCTGGATGGCCGCCGCCCAGACCGTGGCGGAGAACCCGGCCGACTCATGGGACGATCCGTACGCGCCCGAGACGCTGCGCCTGGCAGCCCTGACCAACGAGCTTCGGATAGGCGAGTTGCAGGCCCTTCCGGCCCGCGAGGCCGCCCTGCACGCCGGGGAGACTCTCGCTCTGGCGGCGGAGTCGGCCCGGCTGACAGAGGGAGCCGCCGATTTGCTGCTGACCATCCGGGCCCGGTTCCCCACGGCGGCCGCTTATGCTCGGATCGAGCAGGCCCGCTATCAACTGTTGGCCTCGGCCACTCAGCCGGAGAAGGCGCTGGCCGTGTATCGCCAGGCACTGGCTGAGTGGCCCGCTTACGGCCCGCAGAACGAGCGCGAAGCGCTCCAGGAAGGGTTAAGCGCCTATCTGCTGGCCGCCGGGCAGGAGGACCAGGCGCGCGAGAATCTCAAGGCATTGCTTCCGACCGCCACCGATAGCGCCGTGGATGCTCAGCTTGCTCTGCACCTGGAGTGGCTGAACCAGATGTTCATCACCCTGCCTCCGGCGGTGCGGCCGGCGCATTTCGAGAAGCTGGTGGCGCGCTTCGTAGAACTGAATACGCAACCGGCCATGGCCCGTCTCATGGCCGCGCAGCTTGCGCTGGAGCGAGGCAACGACGCCGGCGCGGTCGATCACCTCGAAGTGGTCCGCCAGAACAGCGAACCGGCCCAGTTCGTCCAGGCAATCCGATTTCTAAGGGAGCGGTTCCCGGAGAACGCCGTACTGCAACTGCTGGCCCAGCAGCTCTTCCCGCCGGAAACACAGCCGGCCACGGCGCCCGCCCAGCCATAGCCACGGCGCGGCAGGCTGCGCGATATCGTTTAGCGAGAATTGCTCTCCTGGCGCCCTTTCCAATCCAGGAGTTTCGCGCTTCGGCCCATAAGGCGGGCAGGATGCCCGCCCTCCGACAAGCGCCGGCCGGCTCTTCTGGGAGGCGGGCATCTTGCCCGCCTGATCCGGCGAGAAACAGGTGTCCTGGAAACGGCGTCAGCAATCTTCCGACGTGATGGGGCGCGATCCGGTGAGATCCGGAAACTGCATCGCGTCGGCGAAGATGTCCATGAACTCCGGATCGGAGGCCAGGGACACGTGCTCCGTCCGGGCGAGGATCTGCTCGATCTCTTCGGTCTGGGCCTTGTCGCCGAAGAGGGCCATCTTCGCGCCCAGCAACGCGGTGTTGCCCGAGGGTCGGACGCGCTCCGGCGGCGCCTCGATCAACCCGATCCGCCAGGCGCTGATTCGGTTCATGTAGTTGCCGAACGCTCCGGCCAGGTACACGTCGCTCAAGTCCTCCAGGCCGGCCTGGAGCCGCGAGAGAAGAATACGCAGACCCGCGGCAATGGCGCCCTTGGCAAGCTGCAACTCGCGGATGTCGCGCTGGTTCAGCCGCACGGGCGGGCAGATTTCGAGATCTTCGCGAGCCCCGGCCAGCAGGCCGTCGGGCTCGATCAAGCCGAGATCCAGCGCCACCGCCACCGCGTCCACCAGGCCGCTGCCGCAGATGCCGCGCGGAGCCCCGCCGCCGATGACGCGGCAATGAAAAGCCTGCTTTTTCCGCGTCACTTCGCAGATGGCCCCGGTGGCGGCGCGCATGCCCATGGCGATGCGGGCGCCTTCAAAAGCCGGCCCCGCAGCGGTTGACGCGCACAGCAGCCGCTCGCGATTGCCGACCACGATCTCGCCGTTGGTGCCCAGATCCACCAGCGCACATAAGCGCTGCGACTGGTGCAGGCGCGTGGCCAACACGCCGGCCAACACGTCGCTGCCCACAAAGCTGCCCATGCACGGCAGAAAACGCACCCGCGGGTCACCTTCCAACCGCCAGCCCAGTTCCGCCGCGCGGAAATGCATCATGCCCCCGTGCGCGGTTTCAAAGGGGTACTGCGCCAGCGGCGCCGGGTCCAGCCCGCAAAACAGATGGTGCATGGCCGTGTTGCCGACCAGGATCACCTCCCGAAGCAGGCCGGCCGAGACCGGCACGGACGCAAGCAGGTCGCCGATCAGGGCCCCGATCGCCTCGCGGATCAACCGGGCCAGCATCTCCCGGCCATGGGGATCGAGGGCATACTCGATGCGCGACATGATGTCGCCGCCGTAGCGGGCCTGGGGGTTGAGTTCGCTGCGGACGCCCAGTACCCGGCCAGTGGACAATTCCAGAAGTTGAACGGCCAGCGTGGTGGTCCCCAGATCAACGGCGACTCCGTACCCATCGCGCGGCGTAAACGCGAAGGGCGTCTCGTCAGCCAGGATGACCGCTTCCCATTGTTCGATATCGAGAGTGAGATCGCCCGTCGCGGCGTGGCAACAGGCCAGCCGCCACCCCGCGGCCAGATCCCCGGGGCTTAACCGCTCTCGCTCGATGGGAGTGGCGGGCAGATCGCCCTCCAGCAGGCGAACCCTGCAACCCTTGCAGCGTCCTGCCCCCCCGCAGGGGAACTCCACTCCATAGCGAAACAACACGTCGCGCAGCGGCACACCCCGCGGGATATGCAACACTGTCCCCGCTGGTTCAAACGCAATACGAACCTGATCACTCACCTGGGCACCCGTACAAAAAGATGCGAGCAGTATAATCTCGCCGTGGACCTGTGGAAATCGGTTTGTCGAAGGAGTATTGGCGATGAGCAGGCGGGTGGTGGGAACGGTGGTCGTCATTCTAATCCTGACGGCCGTGGCGGGTCTTCAGAAACCTGAAGGACAGCGAAAATCCGATGATCCGGTAGCTCGGGGGGAGTACCTGGTGACGCACGTGGCCATGTGCGTACAGTGTCACACGCCACGAAACACGCGCGGCGAGCTGGATCGCCGCCGACTCCTGCAGGGCGCCCCCATGCCCGTCAGGTCGCCCTGGCCGGAGCAGGAATGGGCCTTCCAGGCTCCGTCGCTGGCGGGGCTACCGGGCGGCTGGAGCGAGGAGCAGCTTATTCACTTTCTCCAGACCGGCAAGGACGTTAACGGCCGACATGCCCGCCCGCCGATGCCGCCGTTTCGCATGACCCGCGAGGATGCCGCCGCCGTGGCCGCCTATCTGCGGTCATTGGGCGGAACCACCGCATTTACGCGACCGGGATGATGCAGCCGGCCGATCTGCACGGTGACCGACCGACACGGAGAATGACCCGCACGGCCGATCGGCTGCAGGACGATGCTACCTGCTCGGTTCGGTGGACGGCAGCTCATCCAGGTTCGGCGGCGGCGGGATGTCTCCCCGCGGACTCTCCGTGGCTTCGGGCTCCGGCTCTGCCCTGCCTCTGTTTCCCTCTTGTCGCCACTCCGGAGAGACCGGCGTGCCCTGGAGCCGCAGCTCTTCCCGCCCCTCGGAGATATCCACCTGAACCACCTGGCCCTGGGGGGTGTGAATCTGCGTGGCCAGCAGGGCCGGTTCATCGTTGATCCGGGCCCGGACCGCCAGCAGCGAAATGCGATCTCCCTGTCGGAGTGTGACGCCACGGCTGAGGTTATTGACCGAACCTAAATCAACCGTCTCAATCCGCCCGTTGTCCAGGCGAACCTGGGCGAGCAAATGCTCGTGGGTATGCCCCAGAAACGAGGCCACGCGCGTACTCAAGATCCGACCGTTGACCCGCCGCAGATTATCCGAGCCGCGGGGCTGATCCACGGCGATTGTTAAGCCTTTGGCCTCCACCTGGCGGGCAACGAAGACCGGCCGATCGTTCAGCAGGCCGCGTGTAGCGGCCACGCTCACCCGATCATTGCGGCGGAGGTTTAGCTCGCGGACCTGATCGCGCGGGCCGAAGTCCACGCGCTCCAACCGGCCATCGTCGGTTCTGACATTTCCAACCACATGCGGCTCGCTGAGGCCCGCGAGATTCACGGTGAAGATTTCCTGGAGCCGCCCTTCAATGTGGGCGAACCGTCCCCGGGCCTCCCGTCGTTGCCCCGGTCCGGGCACCTGGCGACCGCCCAAGGCCGGCACGTCGCCTCCGCGGCGGCGTTCACTGCGGGACCGGGCCTGCTGGAGGTCCAGGGCGTACACCTCTTCAACGGCATCGTACTGGCCGTCGTTGTCAAAGTCGTAACCAATCCGGACCCAACCCCGCGGGGCCACCTGGAGTTGACGGGTGATCTGGTCGCGTTCGGAACGGCTGGGTTCCCCCTGCTGGCCGG
Source organism: Phycisphaerae bacterium (assembly GCA_012719955.1). Taxonomy (GTDB): domain Bacteria; phylum Planctomycetota; class Phycisphaerae; order UBA1845; family PWPN01; genus JAAXZI01. Next base: position 93,349 of record JAAXZI010000186.1, read on the forward strand.
TCTGCGAGGGTTGAGTCACTTCGTCGCTGACGGGGCCTTGCGCCCCGACAGGTTGGGCCCGTGCCGGCGGCCCGCCGGCCAGAGCCATCATATAAACGCCCGCCAGGCCAGCCACGAAAAGGGCCGATCCGCGAGGCGATAATTGCCTGCACGTCATGTTCAGCTCCTCATGAAGTCGTGTTCCGCCCGTTGCTCCCGTATGACCCGTAGGAGAAGCGCAAGATCCCACTCCAATAGAATGCCGGTCCGACAAGCATTTCAAACTCAGCGGTGCTTCCAGAAGGAGGCGGCCGGGAAGATCTGACAAGAAGTATCCGGCGCCGCGGCGCAAGCCGTCGGTCTGCCGTATTGCCTGACGTGGGAAGGATTCGGAGATTGCCCCCGGCGAAGCGCCGCTCACCCACAGACGCACGGCCCATCCAAAGCAGTGCCGTCCAAAGTGGTGGCAGCACGAGCCGCCTTGTGGTACATTCTCATTACAGCGCCGGCGGACGAATAGTAGTATCCGGCGCGTCTTTCACGAATCCTGGAGATAGCATGTCCGTGATCCGCTCTCAACGTTGGTTTGGCCCGCACTCTGTAACTGCCCTGCTCATCTGCGCGATCGGCTGCGGCCCCTGGACAGCCGCCGCCTCGGCCAGTGATGCCCCCCGGCCCAACATCATCCTCATCATGAGCGACGACATGGGCTATTCAGACATTCAGCCCTACGGCAGCGAGATTTCCACCCCGACGCTGAACCGGCTGGCCGAGGGCGGGCTGCGCTTCTCCCAGTTCTATAACACGGCTCGTTGCTGTCCCACCCGGGCGTCGCTGCTCACCGGCCTGCACCCTCACCAGGCGGGAATCGGACACATGACCGGGGCCCGGGCCAACCGTCCCGAACCCTGGCAGGGCTACTTGAGCAACCACGCCGTCACCATCGCGGAAGTGCTGCGCGGCGCCGGCTACGGCACGTACATGTGCGGCAAGTGGCATGTCGCCAATGAGCCCGTCCGCCCCGACAAGCAGCAGAACTGGCCGCTGCAGCGCGGCTTCGACCGCTTCTACGGCACCATCACCGGCGCCGGCAGCTTCTACGACCCGACCACCCTGACGCGGGATAACACCCTCATCACCCCGGAAAACGACCCGGAGTATCGGCCGGAGCGCTTTTACTACACCGACGCGATCAGCGACAACGCGGTGAGGTTCATCCGTGACCACGTCGAGAAAGAAAGCTCACGGCCTTTCTTCATGTACGTGGCTTACACGGCCGCCCACTGGCCCATGCATGCGCCCGAGGAGACCATCGCCAAATACCGCGGCCGGTACGACAACGGCTACGAACCGATCCGCCGGGCCCGTTTCGAGAGACTCAAACAGCTCGGCCTGATCCGCCCGGAATGGCCACTCTCCCCCCAGGCCGGCGACTGGAGCAAGGTCGAACACAAAGCCTGGGAGGCCCGCTGCATGGAGGTCTACGCGGCCATGATCGACCGCATGGACGCCGGCATCGGGCAAATCGTCGCCGAACTGGAAAAACGCAAACTGCTGGACAACACGCTGATCCTCTTCCTCCAGGACAACGGCGGCTGCGCGGAACCAATGGGCCGTGAGGACAACCCCGACTGGCATCTCAAGGACCTGCGGCCGATGGGCAAGGACGAATTGCAACCGAAGATCTGGCCGCCCATGCAAACGCGCGACGGCCGGGCGGTCCTGGGCGGCCCCAACGTCATGCCGGGCGGCCCGGATACCTACATGGGCTATGGCGAGGCCTGGGCCAACGTCTCCAACACGCCCTTCCGCGAGTATAAGCATTGGGTCCATGAAGGAGGCATTTCCACCCCGCTGATCGCCCACTGGCCCAAGGGCATCACCCAGCCCGGTCGGATCGAGCATCAGCCCGGGCAGATCATCGACATCATGGCCACCTGCGTGGAACTGGCCGGGGCCGCCTATCCGGCCCGGCGCGGGGAATACGACGTCCGACCCATGGAGGGAGTCAGCCTCGTGCCAACATTTGCTGGCGGACAGATCCAACGAGAGGCCCTCTATTGGGAGCACGAGGGCAACCGGGCCATCCGCATGGGCCGATGGAAACTGGTAGCCAAAGGTCCGGCCGGCAAGTGGGAACTCTACGATATGGAGGCGGACCGCACGGAGATGAACGATCTGGCCGCCCGGCATCCCCGGCGCGTGCGGCAGATGGCCGCCCGCTGGCAGAGCTGGGCGCAGCGGGTCGGCGCGCTGCCCTGGATCTGGAAGCCGGCCTACAACGCGGGGGCCGAAGGCCGCGGGCGGGCCGCGCCCGCAACTCAGCCGTAACCGGCCCCCCGGAGACCGTGGACGCCCGCGCCAATACTCTGTCCCCGACGGGTCTGATCCTCTAAAATGGGTCCCATGCGAGACATTTTCCCCACGCGCTGGATCCTGCTGGCCGGGGCGCTGGCTTGGGGCGGGATTGTGGCCGGTCTGCGGTTCTATCCAACTGCCGGGGCGGCGCCACAAGCAAACGTCTCCACCGCGCCTGCGGCATCCTCGGCCTCGCAGCCCGCGCCACTGGCCGGTTCGCAGAGTTGCCGCCAGTGTCACGCGCATTTTTACGAGCTGTGGTCCACGTCCCACCACGGACTGGCCATGCAGCCGTTCACGCCGGAACTGGCCCGCACCCGGCTCACCGCGCCGCCCACGGACATTCGAATCGGCGCGACCACCTATCGCGCGGAGCTGACGCCGCAAGGCGGCGCCGTGCGCGAGCAAGGCCCCGACGGTGAAAAACGCTACCCCATCGTGCATGTCATGGGCGGCAAGAACATTTTTTACTTCCTGACGCCCCTGGAACGTGGGCGCCTCCAGGTCCTGCCCGTGGCCTACGATGTTCGGCGCAACGAGTGGTTTGACACCGCCGCCAGCGCGATGCGCCACTTCGGCGACCGCGACGACGCCCCCCTCGATTGGCGTGATCCGCTCTACACTTTCAACACCTCATGCCACGCCTGCCATGTGAGCCAGCTCTCAACCAACTACGACCTAAAGACCGACAGCTACCATACCACCTGGGCCGAGGCGGGCATCAACTGCGAGACCTGTCACGGCCCCTCCGGCGAGCACGTCCGCCTGGCCCGCGACGCGGCCATGGCCGGACGCGACCTGGTGCAGCCGGAATCCGACCGGTCGCTCCGGGAACAGCTCGGGCTCATCAGCACCCGGACGTTCACCCCCGAACAGCACAACGCCTCCTGCTCCACCTGCCATGCCAAGGCCGCGATCCTCACCAACAGCTTCCAGCCCGGCGATCGCTTCTTCGATCACTTTGATCTGGCCACGCTGGAGGATCCCGACTTCTATCCGGATGGCCGCGACCTGGGCGAGAACTATACCTACACCACCTGGCGCATGAGCCCCTGCGCCAACGCCGGCCAGCTTCACTGCGTACACTGCCATACCTCCAGCGGGAGGTACCGCTTCACCGGTCCGGGCGACGAGGCCAACAAAGCCTGCCTGCCCTGCCATGAAGAACGGGTCAAGAACGCGCCCGCGCACACGCATCACCCGGCGGGCACCCCCGGCAACCAGTGCGTCTCCTGCCATATGCCGATGACCGAGTTCGGCCGGATGCGCCGCAGCGATCACTCCATGCGGCCACCCACGCCGGCCACGACGCTGGCGTTCAAGTCGCCGAACGCTTGCAACATCTGCCACACGGACAAGGACGCCGCCTGGGCCGATGCCAAGGTCCGCCAGTGGCGTCAGCGGGATTACCAGGCCCCCGTGCTCGAGCGGGCTAAGCTGCTGGCTGCCGCCCGGGCCGGCGATTGGTCGCAGCTTCCGCAGATGCTCAAGGTCATCACCGATCCTGGGCGCGACGAAATATGGGCCACGTCTTTCATCCGGCTGCTGGTTAACTGCTCCGATGCGCGCAAGTGGCCGGCCCTGCTCCAGGCGATGAACGACCCTTCGCCGCTGGTGCGTTCGGCGGCGGTCATGGGCCTGGCCAACGCGCCGATTCCCGAGGCCGTACCGGCCCTGCGCAAGGCCACCGGTGATGAATACCGGCTGGTGCGGATCCGCGCGGCCTCCGCCCTGGCCGGCTATCCGACCGACGGATGGAACGAGTCGGATCGCCGGCGACTCGCCGCCGCCACCAACGAACTGGAAGCCTCGCTGCGGGTCCGCCCAGACGACTGGGCCTCACACTACAGCCTGGGCAATTACTACTCCGACGTGGGGCGGCTGGAGGAGGCCATCGCCTCCTTTACCCTCTCCCAGAAGCTCCGTCCCGACGTGGTGCCTCCGCTGGTCAACGCGGCCATCGCTTACGCGCGCCTGGGACGCAACGCCGAGGCCGGACAAGCGCTGGAGCGGGCCCTGGCCATCGAGCCGACCAATGCCGCCGTGCACTTCAATATGGGGCTCCTGCAGGCCGAACTGAACAATCCTGAGAAGGCCGAGGAACATCTCCGGGCGGCATTGAAGGCCGACCCGCAGATGGGCGAAGCCGCATTCAACCTTGGCTTGCTGGTGATGCCGACCCGGCCGCAGGAAGGCATTGCGCTGCTGCGGCAGGCCCATGCAATACGCTCCGAGGACGCCCGTTATGCTTATACGCTGGCGTTCTATCTCTATCAGACCGGCGATGCCGCCGGGGCAATCGAACTGCTTGAAAAGACCGTCTCCACCCATCCGGATTACGCCGACGCCGCGGCTTTACTGGACGTTATCCGGGGGAACGACAGGAGGGGGACTTCACCATGACCGACAGCGCGCGTAGGGTACAACTGCAGGTGCGACGGATCGAGTCGCCGCAGGCCGCCGAATTGTTCATCACGGCACTGCCCGTCTCCGCGACGTCCGGACGCTGTGCCGGGCGTTCGGAGGAACCGCCGGACATTTCGGATCAGGCCAGGGAGGTGTTTACGGCCATCGCCGCCCTGCTCCGCGAGCAGCGCGCGAGCCTCTGGATGGAACGGGTATTCGCCCCCGCCGAACACGTGGACGCTTTGCGCTCCATTCGCGCCGCCGCCTACGGCGACCTTGCCGACCCTGTTGAGCCGTGCTGGCTTGCTCCGCCGGGGCCCGGCCTGGGCGGCGTGCAAGTCCATGCGCTTCAATCTTCCGCCCGCCCGGACACGCTGACCGTTGACGCGAAGCCGGTCGGCAGGCGTTTGATTCTGGGCGAGCGCCGCTGGATCACCGGTGTCGGGCTTGGAAATGGTTCTACCGGCGATGGCAAGACCCAGGCCCAGGCCGCCTTCCGGCAAGCCCGGAGCCTGCTGGCCGGCGGCGACGCGGATTTCCACGCCGTGGCTCGAACATGGTTCTTCCTCGACGACATCCTGGGCTGGTATGACACGTTCAATCAGGTCCGCAACGCCTTCTTTCGCGAGCAGGGCCTGATCGGCGACGCGCAGCGCGGCGAATACCTCCCAGCCAGCACGGGCATCGGCGTGAGCCCGGCCCGCGGCAAGGTCGCCCTCGATCTGTTGGCCGTCGCGGGCCCGGACTGCCGGATCACCTGCTACCAGGCCGCCGGGCGGCAGCGCTCGGCCTTTGAGTATGGCTCCGCCTTCTCGCGCGCCAGCCGCATGCCCAGCCCCGGCGGCGAGACGCTCTTCGTCTCCGGCACGGCGGCCATTGACGCTGCCGGACGGTCCTGCCATCCCGGGGACGCCAGGGCCCAGATCCGCATGACGCTGGAGAACGTGCGCGCGGTCCTGGCCGGCGCGGATTACGCGCCGCGCGACGTTGTGCAGGCCATCGCCTATTGTGCGACGCCGGAGGTCGCGGCCGAGTTTCAAGCCGCCTGGGCCGGTGAGGTCGGCTGGCCGTTCGTCACCGTGATCGGCGACATCTGCCGCCGCGAATTGCTCTTCGAGATCGAGGCCACCGCCGCCAAGTCCGGCCAGCGGTAATCGGCCACGTTCACCTTATAGCGCAGAATCGTATCGGCCGGGCTCCGCACCGGCCCCTTTGCGAATTTGTAGCGGCCGGGCTCTGTACCGGCCGTTTCGCGGGTAAAACGCCTGTCCCTGTTTGGATTCAGGAAGGCGGGCGAGATGCCCGCCCTCCGATGAAGCTCACAAAGGCGGACAAGATGTCCGCCCCCGATCAGGCTGACCAAGGCGGGCAGGATGCCCGCCCCCCCTGCGCCAGCGAGACGCCGGCGCCACCACACGGCACGATCACCATCGCGCACGGTCATTGCGGCATGTCATTCCTCAACCTGAATCGTCACCGGCCCCAGCAGACCTGATTCGAGCAGTGGCGTCTCCTGGGTCAGCTTTCTGATGTTGGTTCGGGTGAGGCGCTGCTCCTCCGGCAGGGACTGATCGCCGATCACCCGGTTGGGCCAGAAGTTGACTACGTCGATTTCAAGCCGATTGCCCCGGGCCCGGATTGCCTCCGTCACATCCACACGGAACGGCGGCACCCACAGAACGCCGAGATTCTTTCCGTTCAACCGCACTTCGGCCAGCATCTTGACCTGCCCAAGATCCAGCGCCAGTCTCCGGCCGGAAGTCCCCAGCGATTCGGGACAATCAAACGATTTTTCGTAAGTGGCCGTGCCGGAATAAAACTTGATCCCGGGTTCCGGCCGCTTGGTCCAGCTTGTCAGTTCCGGGAAGAGCGCCGACGCCGGACCGCCCCACCGGGGGTCGAACCGCACCGTCCACGGTCCGGCGAGTTCGTAGTGCGGTGCCCACCGGGGGAAGTTTCGCTTCGCGGTCGGAGCCGTTCCGGTTTCGGCCGGCTTTCGGAACACCACGAACAGGGAACCGCAGGGCGCGAACTCCAGCGGGACGGTGGTCCGGCGGGCAGGCAGCTTGCCCGCTTCGGGAGCATCCGACGCAACCGGGGCCGGATGCCCGTCCACGCGGTACGCCGTCGCGGCGCGCATTTCCCCCGTCAGCGGATCCCAGATCTCCGGCAATTTCCCGTCCACCCGGAACACGACGTCCACCTGCACGCTGTGCGGCGCGCGGTTGGCCACGAAGTAGATGTCCACGTCACCATCCCGGCGATGGATGTAGTTCAGGTCCGCATCCGCGGGCGCACCGACGAATTCAACATCCATCGGAACGCCATCGGCCTGCAGCACGTCGCGGGCGCCTTGGCCCCAGAAGATCCGCCCCTTGCCGAACCGGCGTCCGGTGACCGTCTGGCCGTCCAGATCGCCCCACAGCTCGGCCGCAAGCCGGGCGACCTCCGCGTCGCATCTCGGATAGTCCGTCAGACCCGTCGCGTGTGCGGGCCGGGGCCCAATCACCGTGGCGCCGGCCGCGACCAGCTCTTTGAGCTTGCGCAGCACCGCCGGCGAGATCCCCGGCCGGTTCGGCAGTACCATCATGCGATAGCTCATCCCATCCGGCAGCACGAGCCGTCCGTCCCGCACCGCCATGCGCGTGAGGATGACTTCCTCGGTCACCACGTCGTAGTCGTATCCCGGCAGGATGCGGGCCGGATCGGAGCTCTTGAGCTGGGCAAAATTGGGGACATGGTCTCCGTAGTAATAGCACACGTCGGCCACGAACAACCCCTGCAGCAGCATGTGCTGGCAGCGGTTGATGTAGGCCAGGAACGGCCCGGACCGGCTCCACCACGTCGAGTTGGGGTTGAAATGCGTCCCCGCGAAATACTCCTGGCCCGGCAGGCCCATCTCGGCCGGCGAGCACGTGAAGGCATGCCACACCAGCCGGTTCAAACCCTCGCAAGCCGCGTAATCGAAAGCGGGTTTAAGATTGTCCCACAGCGTCTCCTGCCAGTGCGGGCCGATGGTGGTGAAGCCTTCGGCCAGCACCAGTTTGCGCCCGTAGGCGTGGGCGGCCGAGGCCGGCTGTTTGACGAAGAAACGATTCTTGTCGCCCACCCGGTGACGCGGCGACCAGGCCCAGAACTCGGACATGGGCGCGTCGTTCATGCCCAGGCACTGCTGGGCGTCCACCGGCACCGCGTGCGGCCCGCCGGACTCGGGATGGATCAGCAGGCCGTGCCGGTACGCGCCCTCCCGAAACAGGCGGAAGTGGTTGTCCACGGCCAGGTCGCCCATCGTCCGGCGCAGATCATTCAGGAAGCGGTTGCTGACCGGCCGGCTGTCCACAATGCGCCCGGCAATCACCGGCAGGAAGGGCAGCGGGTCGTAGCCGCGCCGCTTGCGGAATTCCTCACGCAGCGTTGGCGTCCAGTTAGCAACCTCGACCTCCCAACTGTCGGTGTGCAGATACTTGAGCGTGCGCCCGGCCAGCGGGCCGGCGTCGGCAATGAGCGGTTCGACCACCTGCTCCCAATAGCGGCGGAAGGCCCCGGCGTCGAACGGGTCCAGGGCGTAACCCTGCCAGCCGTCGCTGCACGTCGAGACCCGGCAATGATCGTTGAGCGTGCAGCCGAACCGGATGATTTCCCAGTGCCCGGCGGGCGCGTCCCAGCGCAGCGTGCCGTCGGCATTCATCTGGGCGGTCAGATCCACCACCTGCGCTGAGCGCGTGTCCTCTTCACCCTCTTCGGGCGGCACATCCTCCAGCAAAGGTGAGGTCTCCGGGGCGGAAAAACTCAGCGGCTTGAGCAGCGCTTTCTTGTCGAGGTTTTGAATGGGCCGCGGCTTGTGGCCGGGCTTGATCGGATAGGCGAGGACCGCCACGTCGCGGTAAAACGCCGGCGGGTGCTTGGGCTCGGCCAGCTTCTGCTCCACCTTGGTCGGTCCGGTGATCTGCACGGTGGACCAGACCAGTTTCTTGGGCGCATCCTCTGCCTTGACCATCGGTCCGCCGAGATTCCAGCCGCTCTGGATGTTGAGACTCATCTCCAGGCCGAGCCGGTCGGCTTCGCGCAGGGCGTGCTTGTACAGCTCGCGCCAGGGCTCACTGAAGAAGTCCGGGCCGTGGGGCACACGGTCGTTGCCGTCCTGTTCGGCGCCGCCCGCATCGCAGATCAACGCACCGCCAAAGCCCTTGGCGGCCATCTCCTCCAGGTCGCGGGTGATGGCGGCCTTGGTGACGTTGCCATTGAGCCACCACCAGTAGGCGCGCAGCCGGGCCTCGGGCGGTGGATCGGTGAAGCCCTTTTCCAGCGGATCGCGTTCCGCGGCGTGGACAGACACGGGCAAGAGCGGGAGGAGAACGGAAACGAGGAACCAAGCCGACGGTCGAGATCGCATCAAAACACCTCCTCCGGAAAAACCGGGTGCCATGTTCACACGCGGCCCCCACGAGCCTGTGAATACCACACGAGTTTGTGGCCGCGGGTGAACATGCCGGATGCCTTTGGACTTCAACCACGCCCACTGACTTCCACATACCCCCCCTGCCGGGGGGGGTGAGGCTTGTGCGAAGGCTCACGCCGCCCCCGCCGGGGCGGCAGGGAAGATTGGGCGGGCCCTGAACCACGGGTTCCGCTTCGCTCCACCCGTGGCTACTCTCTTCGCGCCCCTTCGGGGCGATAAAGGCTTCCCTCCCCCGGGGGCTACTCCCTTCGTGCCCCTTCAGGGCAACACATGCCAGCACTCCTGTTATGGCTACCTTCCTGGTGCCCCTTCGAGGCAACACATGCTCGCACGCCCGTTGTGGCTACTCTCCTGGTGCGCCTTCGGGGCGACAAAGGCTCGTGCTCCCGTTCGGGCTGTTATTTGGCCGGTTGCGCAGTCAGAGCCTTCGTATCGCGCGGCAGCCAGACGGCCATCTCGCCTTTGCCGCGATGGGCCCAGGCGTAGTAGGGAATCAATGTGATGTCGGCCGGTTCAAGCCGGGTCTGGCCATCCGCGTCGTTCACCACCCGCTGGCCCTTGGCCTTAATCACCGTCACGCCGCCCAGCAGATCGGAACGATGCTCCGCCGTCAGCTCGGCATCATCCGGCAGGACCAAATCGAGCGCACGGCCGCCGTTATCGACGCCCTCGGCACAGTAGACAATCGGCCCGCGCATGATCGCCACCCGGCCACGGCAATCCGGAATGTTCTGATGGGCCAGGACGCGTCTGACCGGCATGGGCAGGGAGAGGCTCAAGCCGTCGCCTTTGGTCCAGACCCGTTCCTGGACAATCCATCCGTTCGCCCTGGTGATTTCACTCTCGACCCCGGCCAACTCATCACTGCGTCCGTCGTGCCTCTGCACGCCCACGGGCTCGCTCGGACGGCTGGCGAAGCGGTACAGATCCGTCGGCCAGGCCGCCTGCGTCCAACCGGGTTCACGAACCAGCAGTCTGAACTTCGCGGGCTTCTCCGGCTCCAGCGTCAGCCGTATCGTCCCGTCCCAGGGATAGCGCGTCTCCTGGGTGATCTTCACCGTGTTGTTCTTCGTCTTGACCGTGGCCGTGCCCGCGGCAAACAGGTTCACGTAGATGTCGTCGCCCTTGACCGCGTACACGTATCCTGGCAACGACGGAACAATCCGCACCACGTTCACCGGGCAGCACGCGCAGCCGAACCACGGCGAACGCTCGTGCTTGCCGTCGGCGGCCAGCGGGTTGACGTAGAAGAATTTGTCGCCGGTCATAGACACACCGGCGAGGAAGCCGTTGTAGAGCACGCGTTCGAGCACGTCCACATACTTGCTCTCGCCATGCAGCAGGAACATCCGGTGGTTCCACAGCGCATTGGCGATGGAAGCGCAGGTCTCGCTGTAGGCCGCCAGGTTGGGTAACTCGTAGTCGTCACCGAAGGCTTCGTGTTTCCCCAGGCCCCCCACCCCGCCGGTGATGTACTGGTTGGTGCCGGTCATGTGGTCCCAGATTTTGCCCAGCGCCCCCAGGTAGGCCGTTTCGCCGGTGATGGCCGCGACATCGGCCATGCCGCTGTACATGTATCCCGCCCGGACGGCGTGCCCCACCGGCTTGTCCTGCTGCACAACCGGCATGTGGTCCTGGACTTGTGGGCCGTAGAGCTTCCGGCCGCAGTCGTGCCCGCGCTCGTCGAGGAAGAACTTCGCAAGCTTGAGATAACGCTCCTCGCCGGTGACGCGATACAGCTTCACCAGCCCGATCTCGATCTCCTGATGGCCGGGCACGTCGTGCTTCTTGTCGGGGCCAAAGACGCTGTCGATCAGGTTCGCGTTCTTGATGGCCACGTCCAGCAGGGAGCGCTTGCCCGTCGCCAGATAGTGGGCCACGGCTGCCTCGTACATGTGCCCCACGTTGTAGAGCTCGTGATTCACGCCGAGGTTGCTCCAGCGTGTCGGTCCGCAGTGCTTGGGTGGGTTCTGCGGATCGATGGTGCGGGCGCAGTAGAGATACCCGTCGGGCTCCTGGGCCGCGGCGATCTTGGCGATCAGATCGTCGAGGTACTTGTCCAGTTCGGGATCGGGATGAACCGAGAGCGAGTAGGCCGCCCCCTCGATCACCTTATACACGTCCGAGTCGTTGAAGTAGATGCCCTCGAACTTGCCCGGCTTGAGCTTGCCGGCCACGGCGAAGTTGTCGATCCGGTGGGTGTCCTCGCATTGCTTAAAGCAGTATCGAACCGTCACCTTCCGGTTGGTTTCCAGCCGCGGCAGCCAGAACTCGTCCTGGATCTTCACGGCCGTGAAAGGAACGGGCGCGATGGCATAATCCTTCGCTTGAGATGCGCCCGGCAGGCCCAGGGTTACAGCCGCGGCAAGAATCGTGCTCAGCATATCCAGCCTCCACTTTACGACGCCATGTCTGAACGCGAACCCAACGCCAAGAGTCCGCAGCCTCCGGGTTTATACCCGCTCCCCACCCTGCCTGCCAGCACCGCCGGACCCTTGCGCGGGATCGGGATCGGGATTGAAACGGGACTCTCGGGCCGACAAGGGGCGGGAGAAACCCGGCCGGTTTTGCTGCTGGGAATCTGCATTCTTCTTTCGGTTTTCCTGTGATGGCTGTGATGGCGGTGGGGAGCGCCACGAAGTTGACGACGATCAGACGCCTCCTTACACTTAACATGATGCAACAATTGCGGAATGCAACTATCAGGCGCGTCTCGCCGGAGGCCTGCGCCCGCGATGTGCTGGCCGGCGTGCCTGCGGTCATGCGCGTTATTCGCAGCGAGATGCGCAGCCGGCGGCAGGCGGAATTGTCCGTGCCGCAGTTCCGCACGCTGATTTTTCTGAGTCACGCGGATGACGCCTCCCTCTCCGCCCTGGCCGAGCACCTTGGCTTGTCGCTGTCAGCCACCTCCCGCTCGGTGGACGCACTGGTGCGCCGCGGGCTTCTCGATCGCCAGGTCCAGACCGGCGATCGCCGCCGGGTGCGCCTGTCCCTCACGGCCCGAGGCCGGGCGGCGTTCGAGACGGCCTTGTCCGCCACGCAGCGGGCCATTGCCCGGCGCTTCAAGGTTCTCTCCCGGGAGGAGCTGAGCCAGATCCGCGCGACCATGCATGTTCTGGAGCGCGTCTTTTCCACTTCCAACGGGAACACGGGGTCATCAAGATGATTAGCCCTCTGACGGTCATGGCGCCCTCTGGCATGGGAATTCCCTCCCAAACCCTCTGGAAACAGGCATTTTCCCCTGTCAGGCCCGGGAAGGGATGGACGTCTCCGCATGACCGGGATGCACATTCGGGCGCGGCCATCGCCCAAGGAGTACGGACATGAAACGAGTCCTTCTGCCGCTGATTCTTCTGGGGCTGCTCGCCGGCGGCGGTTTCTACTACTGGCAGGGCGCCCAGGCCCCGACAACCATATTTCGCACCGCGCCGGTGACGCGCGGCGATCTGGTGGTCACCATCAGCGCCACCGGCACCGTGGAGCCGATCGAGGTGGTGGACGTGGGCGCCCAGGTGGCCGGCAAGATCACCGAGTTCGGCCACGATCCCAAGGATCCCACCAAGGTCATCGACTACGGAACGGAAGTGGAGAAAGGCACCGTGCTGGCCCGCATCGATGACTCCCTCTATGCGGCCGAGGTGGCCCAGGCCCGGGCCCAGGTCGAGCAGAACAAGGCCAACGTCCGCCGGGCCGAGGCCGACCTGCTGCAGATGAAGGCCAAACTGGCCCAGGCGGAGAACAACTGGAAGCGGGCCCGGGAACTCGGCCCCTCACGGGCCCTTTCCGCCATCGAATACGATAATTACGAGGCCACTTACAAGACCGCTCTCGCCACCGTCGCTGTCGGCGAAGCCACCCTCGAGCAGGCCAAAAAGAGCGTCCTCCAGGCCGAAGCCACCCTCCAGCGGGCCGAGACCAACCTGGGTTACTGCATCATTAAATCACCGGTCAAGGGCGTGATCATTGATCGCCGGGTGAACATCGGGCAAACCGTCGTGGCCAGTCTCAACGCGCCCAGCCTGTTCCTCATCGCCAAGGATCTCAGGAAGCTGCAGGTCTGGGTGGCCGTCAACGAGGCCGACATCGGAAGCATCCGGCCCGGGCAGAATGTCACCTTCACCGTGGACGCCTATCCCGGCCGGACCTTCTACGGCACGGTCGGCAAAATCCGTCTGAACGCCACCATGACCCAGAACGTGGTCACCTACACCGTGGAGGTCGAGACGGACAACTCCGACGGTCAACTGCTGCCTTACCTGACGGCCAACGTGCGTTTTGAGGTCCACACCCTCAAGGACGTGCTGACCGTGCCCAACGCCGCCCTGCGCTGGCGGCCTGAACCGCAACTGATCGCCCCGGACGCCCGCAGCCAGGTTGATGCCAGCGGCGCGTTCGGTGGGCGGCCCGGCGGCGGTCCGGGCCGTCCGAGCGGCGGTCCGGAGGCAGGTCGCGGACCCGGACAGGCGACCGGCAACAAGCCTCCCGCTCCCCAACAGACGCGCGGTCGGGTATGGGTTCGCGACGGAGACTACGTCCGCCCGGTCTCCGTGATCGTGGGCCCGACGGACAATACAGTCACCCAGATCGAGACCGATGCCCTCAAGGAAGGCGACGAAGTGGTCATCGGCGATGTGGAGCAGGTCGTCGTCCAGTCGACCACCAACCCCTTTACGCCCCAGTTCAGGAGACGACGGTAGCCGGACCTCGCGCTGCGCCTGGGCGACTCGGAGCGCTGCGGTGAAAATGGAAGTGCGATGGAACTGATCAAGCTGCAGGACATCCGGAAGACTTACCGCGTCGGCGAGGTGGACCTGCCCGTACTCAAGGGCATCTCGTTGACCATCGACCACGGCGAATTGGTCGCCCTGATGGGCGCCTCCGGCTCGGGCAAGACCACGCTCATGAACATCCTGGGCTGCCTGGACCGGCCTACCTCCGGCCAGTACTGGCTGGAGGGCCGGGAGATCTCGCGGATCTCCGCCGACGAGCGCGCCCTGCTGCGCAACAGCAAGATGGGCTTCGTCTTTCAGAATTTCAACCTGCTGGCCCGCACCAGCGCGCTCGAGAACGTCTTGATGCCCCTGCTGTATTCCAGCGAGCCCATCACCGAACAGGAGGGCCGCCAGCGCGCGGAGGCCCTGCTGGAGCGCGTCGGCCTGGCCGACCGGATGGATCACGAACCCTCGCAGCTCTCCGGCGGCCAGCAGCAGCGCGTGGCCATCGCCCGCAGCCTGATCAACCGTCCGCCCCTCCTGTTCGCCGACGAGCCCACCGGCAACCTCGACTCGCGAACCAGCCGGGAAATCCTCGAGATGTTTCAACAGCTCAACGAGGAGGAAGGGATCACCATCATTCTGGTCACGCACGACGCCGACGTGGCCGCCCATGCCCGCAGGACCATTCACATCAAGGATGGCCTCATCCAGGACGGGGCCTTTGCTTCGACCAGCGGGGAACCGGCTGAACCGGTCGCCGGGAGTCCGGCCGGATCGACAACCACGGAGGCTCTGCCATGAGCTGGATGTCTCCCAAAATGCGTGCCCGGACGCTCCGGACTGCCTTCCAGGCCCTGCGCCGGAACAAGACCCGGTCGGCGCTGACCATGCTGGGCATTGTCATCGGCGTGGCTGCCGTGATCGCCATGATGGAAATCGGTAACGGCTCCGCCCGGGCCATCGAGCGCTCCATCGCCAGCATGGGCGCCGATAATCTGATGATCTTTGCGGGCACCGCGGCCAGCGGCGGCGTCACCTTCGGCGGCGGCAGCGCCCACACGCTGACGCCCGAGGACGCGGCGGCCATCCTCCGCGAGTGCCCCGCCGTCCGGGCCGTCGCCCCCACCGTGCGGGCCCGCACGCAACTGGTCTATGGAAATCGCAACTGGGTGCCCATGCAGATCCTGGGCTCCACCCCCTCCTACCTCGAGGTGCGCGGCTGGACCGAACTGGCCGAAGGCGAGCCCTTCACCGACCAGGACGTGCGTAACGCCGCCAAGGTCTGTCTGCTTGGCCAGACCATCGTCCGCGAGCTGTTCCAGGGGACCTCCCCCGTCGGCCAGGAGGTGCGCATCAACAACGTGGCCGTGAGGGTGGTGGGCGTGCTGAGCGCCAAAGGCTCCAACATGATGGGCATGGACCAGGACGATTTCGTCCTCTTGCCCTGGACGACGGTCAAGCGCCGGATTTCCGGCTCGGCGCTGCGCGAGACCAACCAGAGCGCGGCCGCGGCATCCGGAAGCACCCAGCAGACCTCCACGAGCGATCTGTACCCCGGCCAGGTCAGCCTCTATCCGGAGCAATCGGCCGCGCAGGCCGCCAACAACCCCCTGCCGGTGCGGTTCGCGACCGTGGACCACATCCAGGTGGCCGCCACCACTCCAGAAAAGATCCCGCTGGCCATCGAGCAGATCACCGAACTGCTCCGCCAGCGGCATCGTCTCGGCGCCGACAAACCGGATGACTTCAACATTCGCGACATGTCCGAGGTGACTCGCAATTTCACCTCCACCGCCTCGCTGATGACCAACCTGCTGCTGGGCGTGGCCCTCATCTCGCTGGTGGTAGGCGGCGTGGGCATCATGAACATCATGCTTGTTTCCGTCACCGAGCGCACGCGCGAGATCGGCTTGCGCATGGCCGTGGGGGCGCGGGCGCGCGATATCCTGCGCCAATTCCTGGTGGAGGCCGTCGTCCTGTGTATGCTCGGCGGCGCATTCGGGATCTTGCTCGGACGCGGCACCTCGTTGATGATTCGGACTTTCAAGGGCTGGCCGACGGAATTATCGCTCGGCGCCATCGTCGCCGCCGTGGCCGTCTCGCTGACCGTGGGCATAGGGTTTGGCTACTACCCGGCCTGGAAGGCCTCGCGCCTCGATCCGATCGAGGCCCTGCGCTACGAGTAGGACGCATCGCCGGATGAGCGAAAGACGCCCCGGGACCAGTGAGAGATGCGGCCGTACAAGGTGGTACAAGTGAGGGACGCTGCGAAACAAGCAAAAGCGCTGCGGTACACGTGAGAGATGCTGCGACGAATGAGGAATGTTCGCGAAAAGATATCGCGTCGGAGGGGCGAGGGAAGATGCTCCTGCCGGCGGAAGGTGAAAAGGTGAGAAAGTGGGAAAGTGAGAAAATGGGAACGCGATAACGCGAGAACGTAGGCACGTGAGAAGGTGGAATGTGGGAAGGTGAGAATGTGGGAAAGTGAGAAGGGGAGAAGGTAAGAACGTGAGAAAGTGGCAAGGTCAGAAGGTGAGAACGTGCAGAGACTCGGCGCGGGCCGTTGCTCCCACTCACTCTCTCACCTTCTCTCTTACGCCCATTCTCACCTTCTCACCTTCACCCTTTATCATTTCTACACGTTCAGCCTTTCTCGCCTTCGCGCTTTTCCACCTTCTCACATTCGCCCTTTTTCACTTTCGCACCTTCTCACTTTCTCACTTGATAAGACGGGTGGAGGAACCTATGTGGACACGGCGCTTCCTGGCTTGCTTTCTGTTGATGACGATAGTTGCCGGATGCAAGGTCGGCCCGAATTACGAGCCACCCCAGACCCCCGCTCCCGCCAACTGGAGCGGACTTGAAAACCCCACCACCCGGCCGGCCGGACCTGCGGCCCAATCACCCGGCCCGACCACCCGCCCCGCGGATCTGGCCACCTGGTGGCAGACCCTGCGGGACCCGCTGCTCGACGAGCTCATCGAGCAGGCCGTCGAATCCAACCTTGACTTGCGCATCGCCCGCGCCCGCGTGGCCGAGGCCCGGGCCACGCGCGGCATCGTGGCCGCCGCCCTCTGGCCGCAGGTCAACCTGGGCAGCTCCTACTCCTACCAGGGCAGAAGCCTCAATGCCGGGGCCCGGACGGAAGGCGGCCTGACCGTCGCCGAGCAGGCCCGCAACACCGCCGTCAACGCCGCGGTGCGCAGAGCGGTCACCGGAGCCGGCGGCGCGGCGGCTACGCCCGGCGGCGCGGTCGGCCAGGCCATTACCGGCTCGGTCGCCAACCTCCTGCAGGGCAACGGGGCCAAGGTCTCGCGCGACCAGAACCTGTTCCAGCTCGGCTTCGACGCAAGCTGGGAGCTCGACGTGTTCGGCGGCAACCGGCGGGCTGTCGAGGCGGCCGACGCCGACATCGGCGCCTCCGAGGCCAGCCATCGCGACGTGCTGGTGACGCTCATCTCCGAGGTGGCCCTCAATTACGTCCAGCTTCGCGGTTTTCAGCGCCGCCTGGACATCGCCCTGGAGAACATTCGCATCCAGCAGGAGTCGCTGAACATCGCCGAAGACCTGCTGCGCGTCGGCTTTGAGAACCAGTTGGCCGTGGACCAGGCCCGCGCACAGCTTGCCACCACGCAGTCCCAACTGCCGCTGCTGCGAAGCGCCATCCGCCAAACCATCTATCAGCTCAGCGTTCTGCTGGGCCAGACGCCCGGCACGCTGTTGTCCCAGTTGGAGCCGGAAGGTTCTATTCCGAAGGTTCCAGAGGAAGTGCCCATGGGCCTGCCCTCCGACCTGCTGCGCCGCCGTCCCGACATTCGCACCGCTGAGCGCCAGCTCGCCGCCGCCACGGCTCGCGTGGGTGAGGCCATCTCCGACCTCTTCCCGAAGTTCTCCATCAACGCCTCCATCGGCCCCAGCAGCCGCACCATGCGTCACTTCTTCGACCGCCAGAGCCTGGGCTGGTCCATCGGCCCCGGCGTGACCTGGCCGGTCTTCGACGGCTGGCGCATCCGCTCCAACATCGCCGTGCAGAACGCCCGCCAGGAGCAGGCCCTGGCCCTGTACGAACAGACCGTGCTCGTGGCCTTCCAGGAGGTCGAGAACGCGCTGGTGGCCTACCAGGAAGAGCAGATCCGTTACCAATCACTGATCGAGGCCGTGCAGGCCAGCCAGGAGGCCACCGAAATCAGCGTGGAGCGCTTCCGCCACGGCCAGACCAACTTTCTGGATGTGCTCGAATCGCAGCGCTCCCTCTACGCCTCCCAGGACGCGCTGATCGAAAGCGAGACCACGGTGATCACCAACCTGATCTCGCTCTACAAAGCCCTCGGCGGCGGATGGGAACTGCCCGTGCCCGTGGCCAGTTCTGAGTAGACCTTTGTTGGAAGCCCCGGGCCCGCTGTGTTGGCAGATCGGACCGATCCGACGGATCCGACCGATCGGACGGATCAAACGCTTCCAGCAGTGCTCGCCCTGAGCAGAGAATTACTGACTACTCGCGCCGGGATACTGCGGCTTCCACGGCCACGGCACCGCCTTGGCCCGTTTCGCCCACGCCTCCCACCGGCCGGCCAGTTCTTTGACGCGCTCGGGCTGCTGGCCGGCAAGGTCCCGCATCTCCGTGCGATCGGTCTCCATGTCGTACAGCTCCCATGCCCCCCGGGGACTCTTGGCCACCAGCTTCCACTTGCCCACGCGAATCGCCCGGTTGCCCTCATGTTCCCAATAGAGGGCCTCGCGCTGGAGCGGCTCGCCGCGGAAGGCCGGCAGCAGCGACACGCCTTCCATCGGGGTGATCGGGTTGCCCTCGTACTCCCGCGGATACTCCGCTTTGGCCAGCTCGACGCAGGTGGCCATGATGTCGATCAGGTGCCCGGGCTGGTGTTCCAGCTCGCCCCGCCGCCGGATGCCCGCCGGCCAGTGGGCGATCAGCGGCGTGGAAATGCCGCCCTCATGCACCCAGTGCTTGTATTCCCGGAAAGGCGTGTTGGAGACATTGGCCCAGGCCCGCCCATAGGCCATGAAAGTATCCTCCGGACCGGGCATCGCACCCGGCCCCTGGAGCATGGGGAAACCCGACCGGGTCTGCTTGCGATCCGCCGTGCGGACCACGTCCGGGGCGATGATCGGCAACGTGGGCTTGTCGGAGCGGGTCATGTCACCCTGTCGCCCCATCTCTTCGGCGCACGCGCCGTTGTCCTGCAGAAACAGGATCAGGGTATTGTCCAGCATCCGGCGTTTTTCGAGTTGCTGCACAATCCGGCCGATGCCCTCGTCCATGCGGTCGATCATGGCGGCGTACACTTCCATGCAGCGCGCTTCCCAGTCCTTGTGCGGACACTGTCCCCAATCGCCGGCTTGCGGCGTCAGCGTCCACTCCGGCTTGATGAGCCCCATCTGCCGCATGCGCTCCAGGCGCCGGCGGCGGACCGGCTCGTATCCGCTGTCATACTTGCCTTTATATTTGGCGATGGCCTCCTCGGGGGCCTGCATCGGCCAGTGGGCGGCGGTATAGGCCACGTACATGAAAAACGGGCGGTCGGGCCGGTTCTTCGCGTGATCCTCGATGAAGCGTACCGCGTGCTCGCTGATCGCGTCGGTGTAGTAATACTGGTCCGGCCGGTACTCAGGGTCGGCCAGGGCCGAGATCATGGTGTTGTCGCGCGTCAGGCCGGCGGGGTCGAAATAATTGCCCGCCCCCACGATGGTCCCGTAGTAGCGCTCGAAGCCGCGCTGCAGCGGCCAGTTGTGTTTGCGCGCGTTGGGCTGCGTGAAGCGGGTCACATGCCATTTGCCCACCGCGTAAGTGGCATATCCGGCCGGCCTGAGCACCTCCGGGATGGTGACGCACGTGCGGTTCAGATCCCCGCGATATCCGTCGAAGCCGGCGTCGTTCATCATGTGGCCCACGCCCGCCTGGTGCGGATACAGGCCGGTCAGCAGGCTGGCCCGCGTCGGGCAGCAACGGGCCGTGTTGTAAAACTGAGTAAACCTCAAGCCCCCCGCCGCCAGACGATCCAGGTTCGGGGTTTGGATTTCCCCCCCGTAGCAGCCCAGGTCGGAGAAGCCCATGTCATCGGAGAGAATGACGAGGATATTGGGCGCGCCTCCCGCCGCGCCTCCGCCGGACGGCGCCGCCTGGCCCAGCGTCCGCGACACGAAACCCACCAACAGGGCAAGGGTCATACCTGGAACCAGCAGCCGACAGGATGATCGTTTCATAATTCCTCCAGCGAATGGATGCCGCACCTCTTGAACCGCACAGCCGTAGCCTCATTGTCACCGTGAGCCCGGCTCTTGTCACGGGGAACATAAGCCCGGCGAGTGCTCGCGCCGCGCCCTTCGGCCCCGCGCTTCACGTCACGTTCACCCGCCCGCGCCACTGCCGGGCACGATCTCAAACGGAATGGCCGGCAGCACGCCCATCGAGAACCGCTGCGACGCCCGAGAGCCCGAGCCGCCGGCGCGTCGGCTTGAAGACTGGCCGAATGCCTCAATGACCAGGTTGTCCGCCAGCCCGACCTTCACTTTCCCGCCATCGGCTTTCACCTCGATGGACGCGCCTTCGGGCCGTCTCGTCACCGGCCCCAGGGTCAATCCCTCCGGCGGGTCGCGCAGCTCGAGCGTCACATCCTCCAGCCGCAGCCTGTTGGGAGTCCGAATCCGAATGGAAGCCCTGCCGCCCGCCGGCACGCGCACCGGCTCATGACTGACCAATTCCACCGGCCCCAACGATCGTGAAGGCCCCACCGTCGCCACCAGCAGTTCCCGGCTGGGCGTCAGGTGCCGATATGCGAAAGCCTGCATCATGTCTTCCGCCGGGACCACCGGTCGGCGAAGGGTCTCCCCGCTGATCCTGGCGATGCCCTCGAGCCGCAGGACCGCCGGTTCCCGGAGTGGCTCCCGCGGCGCAGACAGCGTCATCCACACCTGGTCGCGCCCGGCCGGAATCCGCCCTCCGCTGAGCCGGAACCCGCGCGGGGCCTCCGTGAGCACAACGTCGATCTCGCCGTCAAAACCATCCTTTCGCACCACATGCACGCACACCGCCTCGGCGCTGCCTGTGCGGATGTTGACGCTCGACGGCGTCACCCGCAATGCGAAATCCGGCCGCGGCGGCCCGATGCGCAGCCAATACTGATAGGCGAAGCCGCCCTGTCGCTGCGAATCACTCAGCGACACCGCGTAGCGCCCATCCGCCGGCAGTTGAGCGCGAAGATAGGAATCGGCGTGATGCGTGAGCAGCCCGGATTCCTTGTCCTCGAAATCGTCATTCCAGGCCAGCACGCGCCCGGTGGCGTCGGTCAGCCGCAACAGCGAATCCAGCGGCGAGTACAGCCGCCGGGCGTACACCTCCGCAACCACTACCTCCCCGGCCCGACCGTCGAACTGAAACACGTCCACGTCGCCGGGCTTGTGGATCCGGCCGTTGATCAGGCGCGGCAATTCCACGATCTGTGATTTCTCCAGGGCGTCGTTCGGCTCGACCTCATCGGCGCGGGGCCACCACTCGTCGTGCCCTCCCAAAGCCGCGGGCGCCGTGGTCACCGGCTTGAGTCCCTCCCACGGCACGGCCCGCGCAATAGCGCTCTGCTCCCCCACCGCCAGCCGATAGACAAAGTCGTCCCGCCCGCGATAGAGCGCATCGCGGATTTCGATCTGGTATTCCCCATCTTTCGGAACTTTACAGAGGAGCACCGGATCGGGGTCAAACCGGTAGTCGTCCGCAAAGGCGACCTCCCTGCCTTCCGCGTCGTACAGCGCCACCGTCGCCTGGAACCAGCCCGGAACCGCGTCGGCCAGGTACGGTATCAGGTGCCGGGCCTGAACCTGGATGGCTAGTGGCCGTCCGCCCCGGGCACGAAAACGGAATCGATCCACATCTCCGGGTTTGACCTGCCCGTTGATCAGCACCGGCAGCTCAAGCGGCGCATCGTTCAACAGCGAGGCCATTCCCGAACGTGGGTCGTTGGGTTCACACTCGAAGGTCTCCGGCAGCGAACCCACCACGAACACGAGCGGATTGGTCAGGCCCTGCGATGTCTTGACCCGTATTTCGCGGTCGCCGGCGGGCGCATTTTTCTCGATGGTCACTTCGATGACCACCGATTCGGCAAGCTGCGGATTGGGTTGACGCCGCTTGAGCACGAGCAGCTCGTTGCGCACGTGCAGCAGCTCACGTAGGCTCTTGCGCTCAAGGTTGCGCAGCAAAGGATGCTCCGGCAGCTCGGCGGGCTGCGTGGCCGCGCCTGCGTCCGTCGCTCCCCGCCGGGCTCCGTCGCCTCTGACCCGAATGAATTCCCGTACCTCCGGCGGGAGATCCTGCAACTGCCCGGGCGCCTCGGCGATCTGCTTCGCGATCAATTCCCGCAGCCGCCGCGTGATCGCGTCGCGCTGCTCTTTCATGAGGTTGTTGAGCGGCCGGTAGTACTTGACCACCCGGGCCCGCACGCCCTTGCCGGATACGTACGCCCCCTCCGCTCCGCGCAGGTTCTGGCCGCCGACAACCACTTCGAAGGTGCTGCCCCGCTGTCCACCGGCCGGGTAGACGTACCCGATGTGCGGCCCGCCTCGATTCGACTGTCCCCACACCGCCGGCACACACAGCATGTTTAGTATCAGCAGCACAAGCGGGAGCACCCTCCGGCAGAGGGCGTAAGCAGCCCAAGCCCCACGGTAGAGGGCATGGGCAGGCGAAGACTGACAAGGGAGGGCATACACAGGCGAAACTTGGTAACTGGAGGCATAGGCAGGCCAAGCCTGGTGATGGTGAGCGCGGACAGCCCAAGCCCGGCAGGGGAGGGCTTGTGCAGGCAAAATCCTGCATGGGAGCGCTTGGGCAGGTGAAATCCCGCAGGAGAAGGTTTGCGCAGGCGAAACCCGGCGGCTGAGGGCATACCGCCTCCATGTCGCTGATGGTCGATCGCGGATCGCGGCGAAGCTCCGTTCTTCGACACTCCACATTTGGCGCTCCACCATCAAACTCATCCCGTTCTCACCTTCCCACGGCCCCACCTTTGCATTTTCTCACCTTCTGACTTTCGCGCCGCCTACTTTCGCACTTTCACACTTTCGCACTTTCTCACCTTCACACCTTCTCCGCCCCACCCCTTCACCCTTCCCAACCACCGCTGCCTCCCAGCCTTCACATGATC
>JAAXZI010000187.1 GCA_012719955.1 Phycisphaerae bacterium
ACCCCGAACCCTGAACCCTGAACCCTCCAAAGGCGGGCAAGATGCCCGCCCCCCGAAGCGCGGGCAAGATGCGGCCCCCCCCGGGTCTGAAGTGCGGGCGAGGGAGCATGGGGACCATGGCAGGCCCTCCAGTACGGCGCACAGAGCCGTGGCACACACGGAGCTGCGGTTCTCGCAGCGGCGCTCCTGCACGCAGTGCGGCACCAGTTACGAAGAGCTGACCCCGCATCACTTCTCGTTCAACGGCCGGCTCGGCTGGTGCGAGGTGTGCGAAGGACTCGGTACCCAGATCGGGGCCAGCGTGGACATGATCGTGCCCCGCCCGCGGGAGTCCATTCGCGGGGGGGCGGTGGCCGGCTGGGAAAACCTCGATGAGAACCCGATGCTGGCCAAGATGGTCGGCAAGGTGCTCGACTGGCTGGGTCACGACCTCGATACACCCTGGCATCGGCTCTCCGAGGAGGCCCGGCACGGCCTCCTCTATGGCACCGGGGCCACCTGGTTCGACCGCGGGGACGGCGTTCGCTTCCAATGGAAAGGCTTCTATCCGGCCATCGACGAGGCGACGCGGTCGAGTTGGCAATACCGCCACCGGCTCAGTCATCTCACCAGCGAAGTGCCGTGCCAGCGGTGCGGGGGCAGCCGGCTCCGGCCGGAAGCGGCGGCGGTCCGCCTGGGCGGCAAGACCATCGTGGACGTCTGCCGGATG
Source organism: Phycisphaerae bacterium (assembly GCA_012719955.1). Lineage (GTDB taxonomy): Bacteria > Planctomycetota > Phycisphaerae > UBA1845 > PWPN01 > JAAXZI01. The sequence goes on from JAAXZI010000187.1 coordinate 710, forward strand.
CCGCTCGACAAGGCGCTGGCGTTTTTCAACGGGCTGGCGCTCGACCCGCGCGAGAAGAAAGTGGCCGGCGAGCTGTTGGTGGAGATCCGCAACCGGCTCAAGTTCCTGGTGGACGTAGGGCTCGATTATGTGACGTTGCACCGCTCCGCGCCGACGCTCTCGGGTGGCGAATCGCAGCGCATTCGCCTGGCGTCGCAGATCGGCAGCGGACTGGCCGGCGTTCTTTACGTGCTGGACGAGCCCACCATCGGCCTGCACCCGCGCGACAACCGCCGGCTCATCGCCGCCCTTCGGAGCCTGCGCGACCTGGGCAACACGCTGCTGATGGTCGAGCACGACCGCGAGGTTATCGAGCGGGCTGATTACGTGCTTGATTTCGGGCCGGGAGCGGGTGTGGACGGCGGGCAGGTGGTGGCCGCGGGAGAGCCCGGACAGCTCAAGAAAGCCGATGCATCCCTGACCGGGCGGTTCCTGAGCGGGCGGGAAGTCATTCCCATTCCCACGAACCGTCGGCGCGGCTCCGGCGAGTATCTTGAGGTAATCGGCGCCCGCCAGAACAATCTCAAGAACGTCGATGTCAAGATTCCGTTGGGTTGCTTCGTGGCCGTGACCGGCGTGTCCGGCAGCGGCAAGAGCTCGCTGGTCAATGATGTGCTCTACCTCGCGCTGGCCAGGCGGCTGCACCGCGCGAACGTCGAGCCGGGCGGACATGACCAGATCATCGGCGTCGAGGCCATCGACAAAGTCATCAACGTGGACCAGTCGCCCATCGGCAACACGCCGACCAGCAATCCGGCCACGTATACGGGTGTTTTCGATCTGATCCGCGAATTGTTCGCGCGGCTGCCGGAGGCCAAGGTGCGCGGGTACAACGCTAACCGCTTCAGCTTCAACCGGCCGGGCGGGCGCTGCGAGGCCTGCGAGGGCAACGGTCAGCGGTGCATCGAGATGCATTTCCTGCCGGACGTGTGGATCACCTGCGAGACCTGCGGCGGCAAACGGTTCAAGGCCGAGACGCTCGAAGTGCGCTACAAGGGCAAGAGCATCGCCGACGTGCTGGAGATGCGCATTTCCGAGGCCCTGGAGCTGTTCCAGAACGTGCCCAAGATCAAGCGGATGCTGCAGACGCTGGCCGACGTGGGGCTCGGCTATCTGGCCCTGGGGCAGCCGGCGCCGACGCTGTCGGGCGGCGAGGCCCAGCGGGGCAAGCTGGCGGCGGAACTGGGCCGGCCCAGCACCGGCAAAACCCTCTACGTGCTGGACGAGCCCACCACCGGCCTGCATTTCGACGATCTGCGCAAGCTGCTGAAGGTCCTGCACCGCTTCGTCGATCTGGGCAACACGGTGGTGGTGATCGAGCACAACCTCGACGTTATCAAGACCGCCGACTGGGTCATCGACCTGGGGCCCGAAGGCGGCGAAGGCGGCGGCGAAATCGTGGCCGAGGGCACGCCCGAGGCGGTGGCGGCGACCAAAGGTTCGCACACCGGCGCGATTCTCGCGGAGGTGCTGGCACGCGACCCCCGGCAGGAGCGGGAAGTGTTCGACCCGCAGAAGGTCGAGGAGCCTCCGCCGACGCCGGACGCCAAGGCGGGCAAGACGCCCGGTCCCCTGTTGGAGGAGGAGATCGGCGACGCCCGGATGCCCTGGGAGGTAAATGGAAGGAAATGGCACACGCGCGAGCGTGTCGGGCATCGCGGCGAGAAGGTCCGCTGGGAAGGGGCGGCCCTGGAGTGGCTGATCGACGAGATCGAGGCGGCCGGCAAGGGACGGTTCGGGCAGACCGACTACAATCATCGCAGTCGGGTGGAGATCAAGGTTCGCGGGGCCGACCTGCCGTGGTTCTTTCATGCACGCACCGGCGGCCAGTGGCTGCTGGATGTCACCTTCCGCGTTCCCGCGCGGGCCTTCTCGGCCGCCGAGGTGCGCAAGCTCGTGCCGCTCAAGCCGCTGGATGACTGCGACGAGTTGCCCATTTACGGAAATGAGCCGCGGGTCAACGTGCGGAGCTCCGGCCGGTTCACGGACGACATCCGTATTCTCGTCCACAGCAGGAAAGAGATCGCCACCCCCGGCTGCCGGACGTTCATCAAGCGGGCCGTGCAGGCGTACTTCCGGTTGCTGAAGCGCATGAAAGAGGAGGAGGCCCTGGCCCGTCCCTGGAAGGTGAACGGGAAAACCTGGCACCTGTCCCAGCAGATGCTGGGTAACAAGCCGAAGATGTGGACCGGCTCGCTCATCGTGCAGATGATCGGGCTGTTCAAGAAGTGGGCGCCCCAGATCCAGGAGGACTGGAGCCGCAAGGTGATGGTGACGCTGAGCCACCCGCAGGTGAAGGGAACCTGGGCCCGGCTGGTGACCAACCATGCCGAGGCCATGCGCGTGGAAATCCTCGCGGCCCGGGGGCAGTTCACGCCGGCCATGATCGAGCGGATCGGGCAGAATCCCGAGATCCGCAACTCAGCCACGGAGCCCAGCAGGGTGACGTTCTGGGTGCAGAGTATGGAGCAGTGCGACCTGGTGCAACTGGAGATGCTGGTGAAGGGATCGATTGCCGCTCTAAGCGGTGGGGGAAGTGAGAACTGAGAACTGAGAAGTAAGAACTGAGAACTGAAAACTGAGAACTGAGAACTGGGAAGTGAAAAAGTGCCGTAGTTACCATGACCTTTCTCACTTCTCACCTCTCAGTTCTCACTTCAAGCGACGAGAATGCTATGGAGACGTTGGTACCGAACAGGCTGCTTTTCCGCTTCGAATTTCCCATCTATTACCGCCAGTCGCCGGTGATCGATGGGGATCTGTCGGACTGGTCGGATCAGTTCCTCGTGCCGGAGTTCGGCGCGCTGGACGAGCAGCCGCCGTTCGGAAAGATCTACCTGGCGTGGAACGAGCAGGGGCTGTTCATCGCCTGCCACGTCGAGGGGCGCAAGAGCGCGTTCCAGTGTGATCCCAAGTCGTTCTGGAAGGGGGACAATCTCCGGCTGTGCACGGACATGCGCGACACGCGGGACATCAAGCGCGGTTCGCGGTACTGCCAGCAGTTCTATTTCCTTCCATCCGGTGGCGGACGCGACGGACGTTCGCCCGTGGCCGGGGCGGCGAAGATCGTCCGGGCCACCGAGAACGCGCCGCCCGTGCCGCCGGGATTGATCCAGGTGGCCGGCCAGCGCCAGGGCTCGTGCTACACGCTCGAAGGGCACATCCCCGCTGAGGCCCTCTCCGGCTTCGACCCCGGTGAACACCGGCGGATCGGGGTCTACACGCTCATCGAAGATCGCGACCTGGGCCAGCAGCATCTCACCGTGGGCGACGACCTCAACTGGTACCTCGACCCGAGCACGTGGGCCACCGGCGTGTTGACGCGGTAAGTGTTCTCATGTTACAGCGCAATGTCGTAGCGGTCGGGCTCCGTACCGGCCGTTGTATTGGCAAAAACGGCCGGTACGGAGCCCGGCCGCGACAGAAAATGGCCCACTTTGCGCTGTAGGGTCTTGCCACGCAGGCACGGCCACACGGAGAAGGAATCAGCGTGCGGCCCGCCGGTCCGTTCTGTGGCTCAATCCTTTGCCGGTGGCTTCCAATCACCCAGAGGCGTGATCGGGAGCGGACCGCCGGTGGGGCCGCCGGCCTCGGCGGTCCGGAACTCCACGACGACGCGCGTCCGTGGCGGGGCCGTCTTGAACCGCAGAACAAGCCGCTTGAAATCCGGGGCCTGGCGCTGCGGCGGGTCGATCCGGACCGGCTGGACAGACCACGTTCCGCCGGCCGCTTCCGTGGCCCGCATATAGAGATGCTTGTCATTCCATTCCAGCGCCACCTGCGGTCCGTTGATCCTGGCCTCGGCCCGGGTGTGCATGACCCACTCAACCTCGAGCGGCTGCTCGGATTCGATCTCGTCCTGAATCACAACCACCTTGCGGTCGAGCAGGGCCACGCCGCGCCACACCTTCGCCGCGTGTTTGGCGTACGCTTTGGACAGGTCCGCGACGGCGAAAGCCCGCTGAGGGCTGGACGCGAAGGCGACGATGGGGGCCTTGGCCTTGGTGTCCTGGTTGTCGCCGTTGATGACCAGCGTGTTCTGGCCTTCGGTGCGCAGGCGGTAATACGTCCACCGCTGAGCGCCGAAGTAACCGGGCAGGTTGTAATCGTCGGGCCCCAGATCGCTGGCCCAGCGCTGGCCGGCGGCATCCAGCACGAACGTGCCCAGATCGAGGTGGCTGTGATTGGCCCGATTGTCGCCGCCTTTGAAGCCGACGAAGATGGCGTCATCGGTCCAGCTACTGCGCAGAAAAGCCACGTCTATGTTCTTGAACCGGACATCGAGCGGCAGGCGGTTCAGGTCCTGGACTGTGCCCCGGGGATCGTACCAAATCAGGTCGAGGCCGCCCGCGCGGCCCTGGTGGCTGCGCTGATGGTAGGCGTATACCGGCCGGTCGAACAGCCGGGCGAAGTAGTACATCTGCGGCGTGCTGCCGGCATGTTGGCCGGCGTCGGCGTAGTTGAAGGTGAACCAGGTCGGGCCGGCGAAGTGAATGCGAAACAGGCCGGTTTCGGCCATGCCGGGCATGGTGCTCAGGCCGAAGTCCGTGCCCAGGGCCGACCGCATGGCGGCCAGATAACAGGCCGTGTACCGCATGGCGTAGTCCCAGTAGCCCGGCCCTTCGTCCCAGCCGCCGTCGGGAGCGAGTCGGGCGGTGGGCAGGCGAATCGAGGTGGCCGACCTGGAGAGGATGTAGCCGGCCAGCTCGGGCGCTTCATCGGCAATCGCCAGGGCCCCGATGGCCATCCCGCCATTGCACACCTGGTTCCAGTTGTGCGTCGCTTTCACCCACCAGCCGTTCTTGCGGTAGAACTCCTCCCCGGGCTTGAGGCCCTTCTCGATGATGGCTTGCCGGATCGTGGCCCGGCTCTGTGGTGACAGGAAGTCGTAGAGCCAGTCGTAACCGATGGCCAGAGCGTGGCTCATCTCGGCGGTGTCGAGGAAATGCTTCGGGTTCCAGTCGGGGAAGGCCGCCGCGGCGAGCATTTCTTTCTCAGCGCGTTTGGCGAAGCGTTCGTCGCCCTCCAGGCGATACAGGGTCGCTAGCACGTACACGCGATCCAGGCACAGGCGACTCTGCTGGAGCAGGCGCGGGCCGATCAACTGGTGCACGACCGGCTTGTCGTTCAGCATTTTCTCGGCGGTGGCGCGAAGCTGGTCGCGCAACTTGCGGGCGGTTTCGTCGTTCTCCAAAAGCTGTTTTACGCGTGTCATGTCCTCCGGCAGAGCGACCAGACGCGGATGACCGGGGCGCAGGGTGGAGAGTATCTGCTCCGGCGAGGGAACCGGCGGCAGGTCGGCGCGGGCCGAGGATGCCAGGATGGCCAGTATGGGCAATATCGAAGTGAGGCGCATGGGCTACTCTCCTGCAAAGACAATGACGGGTGCAACGAGATGGGAAGGATACTCCCCCGGGCTATAGGCGGCAAGCGAGGAGAGGGCCAGCAACCTCCGGCAGAATTGGGCGAGTGAGCGCGATGCGGGCGCCGGAACAGGGGCTGGCCGCAACAGGCGGGTAGATGCCGGGGAATGCGCATGGTATAGTGCTGAAGCGCGAAACGCCTGGACTGCCCAAGGCGATAATGCCTCAAATGCCCGGGCGCGATGGTGAGACGGCAAGACGCACGCTTTGTGTGCCACGGCGTTTGAGCCGTGCCGTGTGGTGCCGGTGTCTCGCCGGATCGCGCCCGGTCAGGGAAGTCCAGTGGGATGAGGAGTTCTGGTCATGAGTCGTGAGAATGCCGGGCATACGGCAGGCGGGCGTGAGGGTCTCAGCCGTCGGGGTTTCTTGCAGGCCGGGTCGGCCGTGGCGGCGACGATGGCTTGGCCGCAGCTTGTGCCCAGTGAGGCCCGGGCGGTGAGTCGCAGGAGCGCCGGCCGGAATTGCATTTTCCTCCTCCTCGTCGGTGGGCCCAGCCAACTGGATACGTTTGACCCCAAGCCGGAGGCGCCGGCCGAGGTGCGCGGGCCGTGGCGCCCCATGCGCACAAATGTTCCCGGTATCTGGATCAGCGAGTTATTCCCTAAAACAGCCCGGCAGGCGGACAAGTACGCCATTATCCGTTCGATGCACCATACGGCCGCGGGGGTGCATGACGTCGGCCATCAGTTGATGCAGACCGGGCGACTGTTTGAGGGCGGCGTCGAGCATCCGCACGTTGGATGTGTGATCGACTTGTTGCAGGGCCGGCGGTCCGAACTGCCGGCTCACGTGGTGTTGCCCGGTCCGATCGGGAACACCGGCGGACAGATGCCGCATGGCCAGTCGGCAGGCTATCTCGGTGGGGCATATGAACCCTTGACGCTTCAGGCGGACCCGACGAGGGCGGACTTCGGACTGCTGAGCGCATTGCCGCCGGAGTATCTGCGCGCGATTCGCGGCCACTGGCGGGCGGCCCGGGGCGAAGCGGTCGTGCGGACAGTAGCCTATGCGCCCGGGCGGGCCTCTCGGGACGGCCTTTCCACGGCGGATGGAGTCGAGATGGGTGCCTCGCACCCGCAAGTCGCCGAGCAGGCCCTCCGGCTGGTCTCGTCGAGGCGGGCACGCGAGGCGTTCGAGCTGTCGCGCGAGCCCGAGTCGCTGCGGGAGGCCTATGGGCGGAACCGGTTCGGCCAGAGCTGCCTGCTGGCCCGGCGGCTGGTCGAGGCGGGTACGCGCTTTGTGACCGTCAATATGTACGAACGGGTCGCGGGCGAGGCTACCTGGGATTGCCACGGTTCGTCGCCCTTCGCCACGCTGGACGCATATCCAGACGTCGTTGCGCCGACGTTTGATGCGGCGTATGCGACGCTGCTGGAGGACCTCAGTGCCCGCGGCATGCTCGAAGACACGCTGGTGGTGGCCGCAGGGGAATTCGGCCGGACGCCGAAGCTCAACCCGGCCGGCGGCCGTGACCACTGGACGGGGTGCTGGTCGATTCTCCTGGCCGGCGGTGGCGTGAAGGGCGGACAGGTGATCGGCTCCTCGGACGAGCGGGGGGCGCACCCGGCAGACCGGCCCACGACGCCGGCCGAGGTGGTTGCCAGCATTTATCACAGCATGGGGATCGATCTCAGAGCGGAGGTTCCCGGGCCCGACGGCAGGCTGGTGCCGGTGGTGGATTCGGGCGTTCGGCCGGTCATGGAGTTGTTCTGATGAGGCGGGCAGGATGCCCGCCTTTGGAGGGTTCAGGGTTCGGGGTTCAGGGTTCAGG
>JAAXZI010000016.1 GCA_012719955.1 Phycisphaerae bacterium
GGCGGCGTGAGCCCCCTCACCAGTCTCTCACTCCGCCCCGATCAGGGCGGGGACTTGTGTACCAGACACTCGCAACCACCAGTTCCGCTTCGCTCCACTGGTGGCCACTCTCACCTGGCCCCTCTCAGGGCCACTGGCGATCACCTGAGCGACAAACACATCTCCAGCCTTAGACTTACTCCGGCTTCAGCCGGGCTTGCGGTTGATGCCGTCGGCACCCTCATCGGTTGTCCAAATCGTGAACCCACCTCTGGAAGAGGTGGGCCACCCGGCCGTCCCCGGGCGAAGGGTCTGGCAAAGGATTCTGTTGAAGCGGCCGGCCGCATCAGGGGGGCGGGTATCCTGCCCGCCTCAAAGGCGTGCAAGATGCACGCCCTCCAGGACCCTGCGCCGCCTCGCCATAAAGAATCGCCACACCCCGGGCAAAGCCCGGACATCAGGGGCGAAACAGGAAATTCCGGAACTGCCAGGGGTCGGCTGGGTCCGGCCGGGGTTCCAGATTGTCGTCGAAGTACACGCGATAGGAGTTCAGCGGAGTCCAGGCCACCGGCAGCGAAACCGCGTGCCCCAGATAGGGCCGTGCGAACCGCAGGATCTCCTCGTGGGGCAGGTCCTCGGGGAAACACAGGCCCCGCCGGGGATTGTTGACCACCCAGCGGGCCGCGGCCAGCACGCCCGCGGCCACCTGCACCGCGGTGGCGTTCACATGCGGCACCCGCTTGCGCGCCGCGTTGATGGACAGAATACTGCCTGTCCACCACGACTGATAGCGATGCCCCATGATCAGCGCGCCGACCACGTCGTGCCCCTCGGCGATTTCGTCAGTGAGGATGCGTTTCTTGGGATGCAGTTCGTAATTCCGGCAGCGCAGCTCGTGCAGGGAGACGAGGGAATCGGCACACGGCATGTACGCGTAGTGCACGGTGGGGCGGTACACCACCCGCCCTCCGCTGCGAACGGTCAGCGCGTGGGAGATGCTGAAGGACTCGCCGTGAGTAACCAGCATGCCCACGATCTCCTGGCACGGCACCCAGGAGCGGACCCAGGTGTTCAGGCCCATTCGCGGCAGGATGATCTGGTTGCCCGGCCCGGTCTTGGGTCGTTGGGCGGCGGGCGGCAGCCACTTTTCGTGCGTGCCCCAGCCGAGTTCCGCGGGAGAGATGGACTCCTCCCACATCCCCTCGACGCTCCAGGTGTTCACGAACTCGTCCGGGCGCTTGGGCCGCGAAGCCCGTTGGGTGTCCCATTCGCTGCAGTGGATCACCTTCACGCCCAGCTCCCGGGACAACTCCGCGAAAGACTCATCCGCTATCAGGCGTTTCAGCCGGGTCCGCTGTACCCTCGTACCGAGGCCATCCTTGAGCATGCGCTCGGCGATATCCAGCAGGCCCCGTTTCACGAAGTGCGAGACCAGACCCGGGTTGGAACCGTGGTCGATGACCGCGGTGGATGCGCCCTCCCAGCGCGGGGCGAGCTCCAGCAGCTTGCTGTAGCGGCTGTAGAGCGACTTTTCCACGGCCGTCTTCGTGTGCGTCTCGGCCCCGGGATCCCAGGACTCGACGGATGCGTTGACGTATAACACGCCGTTGTTCCGCGCCCACTCGAGGATCTCCAGGCAATCGATGCTCCAGGTCAGATCGATGATCAGTCCCCCGGGCCGGACGTGGGTGGCCAGCAGGCGGGCGAGGTTCAGGGGGGTCACACGCTGCTGCACGAAACGCAGGCCCCGGGCCAGCCACGGGCGCAGGAGTGTCTCCCGGTTCACAAAATCGATCACCGTGATATTCCGGCAGGAAAGGCCCAGATGTTTGACCAGCATCGGCAGCAGCGCCTGGGCCACAATCCCGTAACCTGTTATCAGGATAGGCTTGTCGAATGCTTTCACGTGGATCCTCCCGGTTCGAAGATAGACCGTGCGACACCCCATCGACCCCAAAAACGAGCCGAGCGGTCGTTCACAAGCAAGCGGCCGCTCGAGCAGATCCGAACGCGCCGGCGAGCACATCGCCAGAGCTGGATTCTAGTGTGGGTTACGCGCCGAGGTTCTGGAGGGCAAGCAGACCGAGCACCGTGGCCCCGATTTGGCCCCACACGCCGCATGCCCCAAACTGAAACAGCATGCCGGTCGCCACAGCGGCCAGAGTCATCCACTTGAGATTCTTCATCGAAAGCTACTCCACTGCGCGGTGATAAAAGTAGCGGCCCGGCTCGCCGCGCATGTCGAACCGGCACGTTGCCTGGAGCGCCTCTGATCAAGACGCCGCACTTGCGTTATCGGTCGTCCTCGTACTGACACATGAATTTCGTTTTGCCTGTGACGGCAATCCGTCCGGTGTCCCCTGGGGCGTGGTTGTGTTTAGGGTGCTCCGTTCAGGGCGGGGGGGCCGGTTAGCAGCGCATCTACTGCCGCCGTCGCCAGGAACGCCGTTCTTGCTGAGCTTAGAGTCTGTCCCATAAGTGGCCAGGAACCTAAAATGGTTCATGAGAAGAACATCTTACCCCAGCGATATTTCGGATGCCCAGTGGCGGTTGATCGAACCCCTTCTGCCAGCCGCCCCCGGCGGTGGGCGACCGCGCAAGAC
>JAAXZI010000188.1 GCA_012719955.1 Phycisphaerae bacterium
CCCCGTGTCTCCTTGTCCCCTCACCCCGTTCCCCCTCAGCGCCAATAGCCACCAATCCCTCGCTCGCGCTTCGGGCTCAGGGTGGGCGAGGCGCCCGCTCCCTTGGGGCCTTGCCCACCCTGGAATGCCCTCGCTTGCGCTTCGGGCTCACGGTGGGCAGGAGGCCCGCCCCTCGATTACGGGTTTTCCACCTTCTGGCGGTCGTTGGTTGCCCGCGTCAGGCGGTTCAGAGCGTTGATGTAGGCCAGCACGCTGGCCTCGATCACGTCGGTGGACCGGCCACGTCCGCGGAAGGAGCGCGCCCGGGAGACCAGCTCCAGGCTGACCTCGCCCAGGGCGTCGCGCCCGCCGGTGAGGGCCCGCAACTCAAACTCGCGCAGCACCGCGTCGGTGCCGGTCATCCGCAGGATGCACGAGAACGCCGCGTCGATCGGCCCGTCGCCGGTGGCGGCGTCGGTGATGATCTCGCCGGTGGCCGTGTTGCGGAGCTTGATCGTGGCCGTGGGGACCGTGTTGGTCCCGGCCGTGGTTTGCAGGCTGACCAGCTCCCAGGCCCGGCCATTGGACGCCTCGTCGAACATGTCTTTCACGAGGGCTTCGAGGTCCTCGTCGAAGATTTCCTTCTTGCGGTCGGCCAGGGCCTTGAACTGCTCGAAGACCTTGTCGATCTGCTCCTCGGTGAGTTCGAAGCCGAGCTGGATGAGCCGGTCGCGCAGGGCGTGCCGGCCGGAGTGCTTGCCGAGCACCAGCTTGGACGCGGGGATGCCCACGTCCTCGGGGTCCATGATCTCGTAGGTCTTGCGGTTGCTGAGCATCCCGTGCTGGTGGATGCCCGACTCGTGGGCGAAGGCGTTCTCGCCGACGATGGCCTTGTTCCGCTGTACGTGTATGCCCGTCAGTGAGCTGACCAGCCGCGAGATGGGGTAGATGCGTTTGGTGTTGATTCGCGTCTGGGCCTTGAACACGTCGGGGCGCATCTTGATGGCCATGACGACCTCTTCGAGCGAGCAGTTGCCCGCGCGCTCGCCGAGGCCGTTGACCGTACATTCAATCTGGCGGGCGCCGGCCTGAACCGCTGCCAGCGAGTTGGCAACCGCTAATCCCAGGTCATTGTGGCAATGCACGCTGATCACCGCCCGGTGAATGTTTTTCACCGTCGCGAAGAGATGCGTGATGACATGGGCAAAGTGGTCGGGGGTGGAATAGCCAACCGTGTCCGGAATATTAACCGTTCCGGCGCCCGCTTCGATAACCGCCTCGACCACCTCGCTGAGGAAGGGTAATTCCGTCCGCGAGGCGTCTTCCGGCGAAAATTCAACGTCTTCCACAAAGCTTCGGGCGAGTTTAACGCCCTCCACGCTGATCTTGATGATTTCTTCCTTGGCCCGCTTGAGCTTGTATTCCCGATGGATCTTGGAGGTGGCGCAGAACACGTGGATGCGCGGTTTGGCCGCCTCGCGCACGGCCTCGGCCGCGCGGACGATGTCCTTCTCCACCGTGCGGGCCAGGGCCGCCACGGAGCAATTGCGGATCACGCCGGCGATCTGCCTGACCGCCTCGAAGTCGTCGTTCGAGGTGATGGGGAAGCCGGCCTCGATGATATCCACGTTGAGCAGTTCGAGCTGGCGGGCGATCTCCAGCTTCTCGCGGGTATTCAGGGACGCGCCGGGGGACTGCTCCCCATCCCGCAAGGTGGTGTCGAAGATGCGGATCATCGGCAATTCGGTCGCCGCCTGGATGTGTTGCTGGTCGCCAGTTGCCATGTGCTCACCTGTCCTCGCTCATTTGCGAGCGCTTCGTCGTGGCCGGGTTCAATCCCGGCCGTCATCGCCTCGAACGGCCGGGATCGAGTCCGGCCGCCATCTTCCTGTGTCGCCGGGGAACAATCGTTCGATGTCCCGGCCGCTACAACTCCTCGCCAAAACGAAAAACCCCACGCTCACCGGCGTGGGGTTTTATTTCTTCGTTCTTTTGATTCCTTCCGAATCAGTCGTCCGAAGACCCCACGCAATAGCCACGAAGCAACAGGACCGGCAATAGGCCCAGGGCCTGGCTGTTGGTGAGGGTCATCTGAATGGACGCAACGGAACTCATGCGGGAATATATATCGGTTCGACCGGCGGTTGTCAACAGCCGGAAATGAGAAGTAAGGAATATGCCAGGGGTTGGCCGGCACGGCCGGGCGGATTGGCCGGGGCGGCGAGGTCGGCCCCGCGGCCGCGGAACCGCTGCTCCGACGGGCGTTGACCGGCCTGACCGGGGCATTTACAGTATGCGGTCCTATCAGGAGTTACGTGAATGAACAGGCATCTTACCCCTCTCCGGGCGGATACCACGGTTCTCTTGGTTGTGGACGTGCAGGAGAAGCTGCTGCCGGCCATTCACGAGGGGGAGCAAATTCTTGAGAATGCTCGACGAATGATTGCAGCCGCGGAGGTACTGGGGGTGCCGACGCTGGTGACTGAGCAGTACCCGGCCGGACTGGGGCCGACCTGCGCGGGTCTGCGGGAAGCCCTGGGCGAGGCGCCGGTGATTGAGAAGACCCGCTTCAGCGCGTGCGTGCCGGCGGTTGTCGATAAGCTGGCGGAGCTGGGCCGGCCGGCCGTCGTGGTCGTCGGGGTGGAGGCCCACGTTTGTGTGCAGCAGACCGTGCTGGACCTGTTGCGGGCCGGCTATGGCCCCTGGGTCTGTGCGGATGCGGTGGGTTCCCGGCGGCCACTGGACCGGGATACGGCCATCGAGCGGATGCGCCAGGCGGGGGCGGTGGTTACGACCACCGAGAGCGTCATTTTCGAGCTGCTCGGCGAGGCGGGGACGGAGCTGTTCAAGCGGATTCTCAAGATCGTGAAGTAGTTTGGTCAGTGGTCAGTAGTTCGTTGTCAGTTGTTCCAGGGTCTTTGCGCTATGAGCGAACCGATTACGAGGCGAGAGGCGGTCGGGTGCGCCGTGGGCATCATCGGTGGTTTGGCGTGGCCGGGGTTGATTGCTGCGGCGGGGCCCGCCTCACAACCGGGCGGGGCGTTGGGTAAAGACCCTTCTTCCCTCTACGACGACCACTCGGACTTGCTGGTCTACATTGATGCCGAGGGAAGGAAGCGGCCGGTTCGTACCCCCGCTGACTGGAAGCGCCGCCGCGAGCACATCCTGGCCAACATGCAGAAGGTCATGGGGCCGCTGCCGGACCTGTCCGAGCGCGTGCCCCTGGATATGCAGGTGCTCGGCGAAGAGCGGCTGGAGAAGTGTACCCGCAAGAAGATCACCTTCGTCCCCGAAAAGGGCGATCGCCTGCTGGCCTACCTGATGATTCCGCACGACCTGAAGGGCAAGGCGCCCGCCATGCTGTGCCTGCATCCGACCCGGCCGCTGGGGAAGGCGGAGCTGGTAGGCCTGGGCAACCGAAAGCCGAACGCCAACTATGGCATCGAACTGGCCGAGCGCGGTTTCGTCACCCTGTCGCCGGACTATCCCAATTTCGGCGACTACAAGTTCGATCCCTATGCCAACGGCTACGTCAGCGCCACCATGAAGGGCATCGTCAATCATATTCGCGCCGTGGATCTGTTGTGCTCGCTGCCGGAGGTGGATGCGGAACACATCGGGGCCATCGGCCACTCACTGGGCGGACACAATGCGCTGTTTGTGGCCGTGTTCGACGAGCGCATCAAGATCGCGGTGACGAGCTGCGGGTTTACCTCTTTTCCGAAGTACTACGGCGGCAACCTGACCGGATGGAGCCACAAAGGCTACATGCCGCGGATCGAGCAGGTATACGGCAAAGACCCGCAGCGCATGCCGTTCGATTTTCCCGAGGTGCTCGCGGCCATCGCGCCGCGGGCCGTGTTTATCAACGCGCCCGTTGGGGATGACAATTTTGAGATCTCCGGCGTGAAAGACTGTGTGCGGGCCGCCGAACCGGTCTTCAAGTTGCTGAAGGCGCCCGGGCCGGTGGCCGTGCATCCCGATGCCACGCATGATTTTCCTGAGAATATCCGCGAAAGGGCGTATCGCTTCGTGGAGCAGGTGTTGCGGAGTCAGTGATGTCGGAACTGCGCATCCATCGTCGTGAGGTTTTGCAGCGGGGGCTGGCCCTGGGGGCGCTGGGCACGGCCGGCGCCAGGCAGGCCCTGGCCAGTGATCCGCCGGCCCGTGTCACGCCGGCTCCGGCCGCGCTTTTTCCCGTCAGCTTCAACACCAGCACCCTGCGTGGTCAGAAGCTGCCGTTGGTCGAACTGGTGGAGATCGTCGCCAAGGCCGGTTACCAGGGCATCGAGCCGTGGATGGACGAGCTCGATCGGCACGTGGAGTCCGGCGGTTCGCTCAAAGACATCGGCAAGCGGATCAGGGACCACGGCCTGAAGGTCACCGGCGGGATCGCGTTCTTCGAGTGGATGGTGGACGACGAGAGCCGGCGCAAGGCCGCGTTCGAGCATGCCCGGCAGCGGTTCGAGCAGTTCTCACAGATCGGTGCGACGCACCTGGCCGCGCCCCCGGCCGGCGATGTGAAGAATGTCAGCCTGCTGGCCGCCGCGGAGCGTTACCGAGCGCTGCTGGAAATGGCGGCGGATTTCGGAATCGTTCCCGCCGTGGAGATCTGGGGACCGGCCGCGAACGTATGCCGCCTCGGACAGGCGGTCTGCATCGCGCTGGAAGCGCACCATCTGCGGGCCTGCATCCTGCCGGATGTGTACCATCTGCACCGGGGCGGGTCCGGGCTGGCCGACGTGGGCAAGCTCAATGGGGGCATACTGGCCGGCTTCCATCTCAATGACTATCCGGCCAGTCCGCCGGCCGGGCAACTCAAAGACGCCGACCGGGTCTACCCCGGCGACGGCGTGGCCCCCCTCAAGCAACTGTTCCGCGACCTGCGCGCGATCGGCTATCGCGGGGCGGTGTCGATCGAACTGTTCAACCCGGAGTACTACAAGCAGGACCCGATGGTGGTGGCCAGGACGGCACTGGAGAAGACCCGGCGGGTGATGGAGGAGTAGGCCGACGCGGCGACGCGGAGAGGGAGAGACAAGGAGACAAGG
>JAAXZI010000189.1 GCA_012719955.1 Phycisphaerae bacterium
ACGGCCGGTACGGAGCCCGGCCGCTACGACTTTTCGTTGTAGTGCCTTGTGATGGAGCTCGCGCCGGGTCGCCCTGGTTGAGCTTCCGGGATGGGGCGGATTGTAAAGAGTGGCCCCCGCAAGAGCAAACCGGCGACCCGCCTCCGCCGGTGATCTGCTGTGGCCGGACATCACTTGGGTGCTCCAGTCCTGCTGGATAGAATAGGCTGAATGTCGAGGGCTTCGGCGGTTGTTCCTGGACAGCTCTGAAACGTCTATAATGCACGTTTTATCACGATCCATCTGGAGACACAGTTATGAGAAGCGATCTGATCAAGCTGGGCGTCGAGCGGGCCCCGCATCGCAGCCTCCTTAAAGGCACCGGCAACTTCCGCGACGAAGACATCAACAAGCCGTTTATCGCGGTGGTGAATTCATACGTCGATATCATTCCCGGCCACGCCCATCTCGACACCGTCGGCTACTTCATCAAGGAAGCCGTCCGTGAGGCCGGCGGCGTCCCCTTCATCTTCAACACCATCGGGGTCGACGACGGCATCGCCATGGGCCACCTGGGGATGAAATACTCGCTGCCCAGCCGGGAGCTCATCGCCGACTGTGTCGAGAGCATGATCGAGGCCCATCGCTTCGATGCCATGATCTGTATCCCCAACTGCGACAAGATCGTCCCCGGGATGCTCATGGCCGCCGCGCGCTGCAACATTCCCGCCATCTTCGTCAGCGGCGGCCCGATGGAGGCCGGCAAAACCTCCAGCGGCAAGGCCGTCGATCTGATCAGCGCGTTCTACGCGGTCTCCCAGGTGACCAGTGGCCAGATGACGGAGGCCGAACTGACCGACATTGAGAACAACGCCTGCCCGACCTGCGGAAGCTGCTCGGGGATGTTCACGGCTAACAGCATGAACTGCCTGTGCGAGGCCCTGGGCATGGCCCTGCCGGGCAACGGCACGATCCTGGCCACCAGCGAGGACCGCAAGAAGCTGTACTCCGCCGCCGCCTGTCGGATCGTCGAGATGGCCAAGGCCAACGGCCCCTTGCCCCGTGAGATCATGACCCGGCAGGCCTTCGAGAACGCCATGATCCTCGACATGGCCATGGGCGGTTCGACCAACACGGTGTTGCACATCCTGGCCATCGCTCACGAGGCCGGCGTGTCCTTCACCATGGCCGATATCGACGCACTCTCCCGCAAGACGCCCAATATCTGCAAGCTCGCTCCCTCCTCAGGCAAGGACGGCAGGATCTATCACATTGAGCATTGCCAGGCTGCCGGCGGCATCATGACCATCCTGGGCGAGATTCTGCGGGGGGCCAAGGGTCTGCTGAATCCGGACACGATCACCGTCACCGGCCGGACGCTCGGCGAAACCATCAAGGCCAACGACATCCGCGAGAAGGGCGAGAGCATCCGCCTGGACGGCATCAGCACGGCCACGCGCAGCAATCTCAGCAAATACACCGAGCACGCCGGCAAAGAGGGTGCCCTGATCCGCGACCTGGTGGCCAGCAAGAGCTTCGATCCCTACGACTGCATCCGCACGGTGGAGAACGCCTACTCACCCGAGGGCGGCTTGACCGTCCTTTACGGCAACATCGCCCAGGAGGGCGGGATCGTGAAGACCGCCGGCGTAGACCCCGAGATGCTCCGCCATTCCGGGCCGGCCGTCATTTTCGAGAGCCAGGAGGACGCCTGCGCGGGCATCCTCGGCGGCAAGGTCAAGCCCGGCGACGTGGTTGTCATCCGTTACGAAGGCCCCAAGGGCGGCCCGGGCATGCAGGAGATGCTCGCGCCCACCAGCTACATCAAGGGCAACCCGGCCCTGGCCAAGACCGTCGCGCTGATCACCGACGGCCGGTTCAGCGGCGGAACGGCCGGCGCCTGCATCGGCCACGTGAGCCCCGAGGCGGCGTGCGGCGGCAACATCGGCCTGCTCCGCGACGGCGACATCATCGAGTATGACATCCCTGGCCGGACGCTCAATGTGAAGCTCAGCGATGCCGAACTGGCCGAGCGCAGAAAGAGCTGGAAAGCCCCGGCCCCGCGCTTCAAAACCGGCTATCTGGCCAAGTACACGGCCATGGCCACCAGCGCAGCCACCGGTGGGGTCCTGAAATGGGCGCAATGAGAACCCCGCGCTGCTCGTGAGGGAGCGCGGGCTGACTCAATGCGATCGTAAGTCCTTGGGAATAAAAGCCGATGGTGGGATTTGAACCCACGACCTCAGCTTTACGAAAGCCGTGCTCTACCGCTGAGCTACATCGGCACGGGCAATAGCCCCTGACGACCCGTCGGCAGGGGCTGCCGTACGAGCCACTTAGGTTAAGCGAAAACCGGCCGTTTGGCAAGCCTGTCTCGCCGACGGCAGGTGTTTGCCTCACCTCAGCCATTGTAGTGGCAGGGGGGCGAAAAAAAACCCCGTGTTTCCCGACGTGGAAAACACGGGGCCGTTGAAAGGGGACACGACAGCTTCCACCTAAGTAATAGAATTCAGACGCGCGCAAATCAAACGGTTCATGGGCTTTTTTTGCTTTAAGACCGATAATTTAACTGCTGAGGTACAGGGAGCAGCGTTGCAGATTAAGGAACGCTGACCCGCAGCCCGAAAGCGAACGGCCGGTCTACAGGTGGCCGTCGTTTGCTGAGAGCGTCGCGATTGCCCGACGCGTTGGGCTGCACATGGGGGTATACGGCATCCTTCTTGCCTACGACGGACGGCCGGTGCGCACCGACCACGTGCGACGTCCTCTGCCGTTGATGGGGAGCCGTTGGCGAGATGGGAACGTACGAACTCAACGGTCCATACGCCAATTCGAATTTGATGTTTTTCAGCGCTGCTTGGATTGGCCCAGCGTTTCTGGCCCCTCTTTCTGTGCGAATTAAATCGGATTGTTCCCTTTCTGTGGCGCAAACCTTCCGGTAAGATCCGGACATGGCATCCCACGGGCCAACAAGTCTGCCGTGGCAATGGCTGGTGTGACAGATCAAAAGGAGATCCCCAGATGGTGCCCCCCATGAGATCCGGATGCGCATGTTGTTCATTTACCCGTCGGCAGGTTCTTGCGGCCGGTTGCACGGCCTGTGTGGGTGCGGCCGGAGTCCTCACCACCCCCTCCCGGGCCCGCGCGGCCCAGGACAACAGCAAGGTGCGGGTGCGGATCATCTACTCCCTGCATGCACCCAGGCAGCCCCGCCCGGACTGGCCCAACATCGGTTTCGATTTCCAGCCCCACATGGAACGCATCGCGGCCGAACTCCGGCAGCGCTGCCCGAACATCGAGTTCGTCACCTCGACGGCCAAGGGGCCCGAAGAAGCCGCCAAGATCCTCGAACAAGACAAGTCGGCGGCCATTGACGGGTATCTCGTCTACCAGATGAACTGCTGGAACCGCGTGGTTCAGACCATTGCCGAGTCCGGCAAGCCCACTCTCTACGCGGACTTCCAATACGGCGGCAGTGGCGGGTTCCTGGTTTACACCGCCGGCTTCCTGCGAAGCCAGACGGCCAACGTGGGCTACGTGGCCTCCTCGCGCATAGAGGACCTGGCGGCGGCGGCCCGCTGCTTCGAAATGGTCAAACGCGGCGCCACCCCCGCCGAATTTGCCACCGCCGTAGCCCGTATCCGCAAGGAACGCACACCCGCCCCCGGCGACCTGAAGGGCAAACCCGACCAGCTCTCGTCGCTTTCTCCCAGCGAGTGCCTGGCCCGCATGAAGGAATCGAGAATTCTGGCCATCGCCAAGGGGCGTGACGGTCTCGGGGAGGCCATTCACAGGGAGATGGGCATCGACGTCCGCGACGTGCCGTTTGAGGAGTTGAATGCCGCCTGGGAGGCCGCCGATAAGGACGAAGCACGCGCCATCGTCGATCGCTGGCAGAAGTCCGCCGCCAAAATCGCCGACGTTTCACGCGAGACGCTGGAGCAATCCGCGGCCATGTACCTGGCCGAGAAGGCGTTGCTCAAGAAGTACGGGGCCAATGCGATCACCATCAACTGCCTGGGCGGTTTCTACGGCAAGCATATTCAGGCTTACCCGTGCCTGGGCTTCCACGAACTGCTCAACGAGGGTCTGATCGGGGCCTGCGAAGCCGATACCCGCTCGACGGCCACCATGGTGGCCATGACCGCCCTCACGCAAGGCCGGCCGGGTTTCATCTCCGATCCGGTCATCGATACCGCCCATCGTCAGATCATCTATGCCCATTGTGTGGCCTCGAACCGAGCGTTCGGGCCCAAGGGCCAGACGAATCCCTTCCAGATCCTCACGCACTCCGAGGATCGCCAGGGGGCCTCGGTGCGCTCCCTGTTGCCGCTGGGTTACATGACCACCACGGTCGAGTTTGGTCCCGACCGCAAGGTGATTCTTTTCCATCAGGGCAAGGCCGTCGCCAACGTGGACGACGACCGCGCCTGCCGGACCAAGCTTGCCGCCGAGCCGGTCGGTGACATTGAGAAGCTGTTCCGTGAGTGGGACCAGTGGGGCTGGCATCGCGTCACCTACTACGGCGACCTCAAGGAGCCGGTCTTCGCCCTGGCCGACGCCATGGGCTGGAAGGTTCTCGAGGAGGCGTGACGGCTTGTCGGGGGGCGGGCATCTTGCCCGCCTCAATACGTCGGAGGGTGGGTACCTTGCCCGCCTGATCCGCCGAGAGACCCGCGCACTGGAAACGGCGCTGGTGCCGCTTCCGCTTTGGCAGTTCCACGAACGACCGGTACAGAGCCCGGTCGCTACAGCCGGCGCGAGGCGTTCCCACTGAATGACCGTTCGCGATCCCACGGGGTACGCGGGGTCCGTTGCCACAAAGGTCGGGCGCCGGGGTGTTCTGTTGTCGCCGCCAGTATCACAGGCGCCCGCTGCGCCAGATGGAGACGGCCAGGCCCATGCCCATCAGGCCGGCCACGATATAGCCGACAATCCCGAACACCCGAAGAGGAAGCTCCAGGTCAGCGAATTTCACCGTGCCGGGGGTGGACAGAATCATCGAACTGCCCACGATGACCGCGGCGATGATCATCGCGAAACTGAGGCGATTGCTCGAACGGTCGATCTCTGTGGCGAGATGGTCGAGGTTCTGGTGGCGGATGTTGACCTGCCACTTGCCCAGGGCGAGCCGCCGGGCCACGTCGCGAAGCTGCCCCGGCGCGCTCTTCAGCAGGTTGGTTAAATGCCACCCGGCCAGCCCCGTGGAGCGAAGCAGCCGGCGAGGCGTGAGCCGCCGGGCCATGATGCCGCGCAGCCGCGGTCCCACCAGGGCCAGCAGATCGAGATCGGGGTCGAGCTGCAGGCAGATCCCGCCTACGCCGACCAGCGACTTGGCCAGCATCACGAACTCGCGGGGAAGGGTCACGTTGTGCTGGCGCATCAACCCGGTGATTTCATACAGCATGGTCTGCGGGTTGAAGCGGTGCAGCGGAAGGCCGTAGTACTTGTCGATCAGTTCGAGCAACCCACGGCGAAGCTGGCGGCGATCGGTGTCGTCGCCCAGGGCGTTCATCTCGGCGAGGACTTCCACGATCAGCTCGGCCTCGCGGTTGAATGCGCCCACCAGCCCCACGACCAGATAGCCGAGCATCTCGTCGTCAACCCGTCCGGTCAGCCCGAAGTCGATCAAGCCGATGTTGGCCGGCGGCGTGATGAGCAGGTTGCCCGGGTGCGGATCGGCATGAAACATGCCGATCTGGAAATACTGCCGGACGAAGGCCAGCGCAAGCCGCTCGGCAAGCAGCTTGTGATTCACCAGCGGATCCGGGTTGTTGATCAGGGCCTGAACACTCACGCCCGGCAGCTCTTCGAGTGTGAGCACGGCCGGGCCGCTCAGCTCCCAGTGAACCACCGGAATGCGGAAAGCGGGATCGTATCCGTAAGCTTCGGCGAAACGCGTGACGGTCGCGCCTTCGTTGATGAAATCCATTTCCCGCAGAATAGTCCGCTCAAACTCTTCCACCACGGTGACCGGCTGGTAGTTGATCCACTCGGGAATAACCCGTTCGGCCAACTCGGCCAGCCAGCGCAGAATGGTCATGTCCAGGCGGATCACATCCTCGATTTCCGGCCGGCGGACCTTCACCACCACGCGCTGTCCGGCAGGATGAACCTTCCGCCCGGGGGTTGCACTGCCCGCTTCGGATGGTCGAGCGTCTTGCTCGCCGGCGGCCTGACCTCCCGCACCAGAGCAGTGGGGGGTGAGAGAAAAGGCATCCCTGCCGCCGCGGGGGCGGATCGTCGCGCGATAGACCTGGGCGATGGACCCGCTGGCGAAGGGAACCTCGTCGAAGTGGCTGAAGCAGGCTTCCAGCGGCCGGCCCAGGTCGGCCTCGATGATTTTCCGGGCGGTAGCGGTGTCGAAGGGCGGCACCTGATCTTGCAGATGGATCATGGCCTCGACGATGTCCGGTGGAAACACGTCCGGGCGGCTGGAGATGAGCTGGCCCAGCTTGATGAAGGTCGGCCCCAGTTCCTCGAAGGCCCGAGCCAGTCGCTGGCCGAGGCTGGCCTGCTCGGATTCGGCGGCGGTGGTGGGCACTGGCCGGAATCGCGGGATAGGCACGTAGCCGCGAAGGGCCAGGCGGTCCACAATGTGTCCGAACCCATGCCGGCTCAGTACGCGCGCGATTTGCTGCACGCGGCGAATCGAACGAACAGTCCTGGGCAGGCGAATGCTCACCCCGATTAGCATAAGCTTTTGCCGGGCCGGGGGGAAGCCGGGCCGGCAGGGAAAACAAGGCCGTTAGAGATAAGGCATGAAGAACAGCACCATCGCCTGCGCACAGATCACCCGGAGCAGCATCACCAGCGGATACACCGTCGAATACGAGACCGACGGGGCATCGGAATTGGCCATCTGGGTGGCGAAAGCCAGTGCGGCGGTGTCCGTGGTACTACCGGCCATCAGACCGCAGAGCGTCAGATAGTTCAATTTGAAGAAGAACCGGGCCGCCACCGCTACTCCCAGCAACGGTACCAGCGTGATCAACGCGCCCGTGCATACCCACAGCATCCCGCTCCCCCCCAGCAGCGTGGGGATAAACCTGTCCCCCGCGCGCAGACCAACGCACGCCAGGAACAGCACGATCCCAAGCTGGCGGAGCATGAAGTTCGCGCTGATGGGCATGTACCAGATCAGCGGACCGATGCGCCCGATCCGGCTCAGCACGATCGCCGCCAGCAGCGGGCCGCCGGCCAGGCCGAGGGTCACGGGTGCGGGCACGCCCGGGACACGCACCGGCATGCTGCCGAGAAAAATTCCCAGGGCCAGCCCCAGGAAGATGGGCGCAAGCCGCGGGCTGTTGAGCTGCTTGAGCGAGTTGCCCAGCTCTCTGGCCACCTGCTCGATGGCCGCGGAATCGCCCACCGCCATCACCGTGTCGGCGAACTGCGTGCGGAACTGCGGAGTGGGGGCAAAGTCGATCTCCGCGCGGCTCACCCGGGTGATGTTCACTCCGTAACGCCGCACCAGGTCCAGCTCGGGGATGGTTTTGCCCAGGGCTTTGGGCTGGGTGATTACAATCCGGCGGGTGGTGATGTTGCTGGGGATAAGTCGCAGGTCCACACTGCTCTCATTGCCGATGATCAGTTTGAGTTGTTCCAGTCGCTCCTTGGGACCCACCGCCAGAACGATGTCACTCACGTCCAGCGTCGTCTCCGGACGGGCAACCTCCAGGTGTCCGCCCTTGAGAATCCGTGAAATCACCACGTTGTGTTCGCCGACGATGGGCAGATCCTTGATCCGCGCGCCCTGAATCTGCGGATTGCGAACGACGAGGTTCACCGTGGCCAGCCCGGAACCGCTGCCGTCCTGCGACTGCGAGAGGGCCTCGGCTTCGCGCTTCAGATCGATTTTGAACAACGAGCGCACCGCGATCATGCTCAGGATGATGCCGATGACGCCGAATGGGTAGGCGACCGCGTATCCCAGCCCCGGGCCGCTCAAGTCGCCGGGCTGGTGGGGGACCTGCCGGATCGCCTGCTGGGCGGCGGCCAGGCTTGGGGTGCTCGTGGTGGCTCCCGAGAAGATGCCCACTGCCACCGGTATCTCCAGGCCCATGCTCCCGGCAAGCACAATGGTCAGGATCGCTCCCAGCAGCACGATCACCGCCGCCATCAGGTTCAGCGGCAATCCCTGTCGCCGAAACGAGGCCAGAAAGCCCGGCCCAACCTGCAGTCCGATGGTGTAGACAAAAATGATCAGCCCGAACTCGCGGGCGAAATCCATTACCGTTTCATCGAGCTTGAACTGGTAGTGGCCGAAGACCAGCCCGGCGAACAGCACCCCCGCGACGCCAAGATTGATGCCGAACACGCGGATGCTGCCCACGATCAGCCCCGTGGTGGCCACCAGGCTGATGATCAGCACGGTGTGGGCCGCTGAGGCCGGATCGCGAAAAAGCTCATTCAGCCACTCCATGGCGGCGGATCTCCTCTCTCACCCGGAGCCGGCAGGAATCGGGCCGGCCGGCGTACTCTACGGTCTGCTCTACTTCGGCTGCGTTTGCGGGGGAGGGGCGTCTATCGGCTCAAGCCGGGCCTCGGAATCGGGCATCGCAAGCGGTAGCATCAACGAGTCTCCCCGGGCATTGTGGAACAGCAGCCTCGTCGCATCGATGGGCGGCTTGGTGAAGCCCGGGTGTTCCCCAAAGGGCGGGATGCTCTTCTCTATCCCTCGTAGCCCGATGACCGCTAGCGCGAATAACTCCGGCGAAGCATTCAGTGGGCGGACCAGCGCGTGACGGATGCTGGGGTCCGACGAAACCCACGCCTGCTTATACCATGCCCGGCCCTGATCATTGCTGGACCACAGCACCACCTCTTCGTGAGCCTGCCGTGGCGCGGAGGTGTTCCGGGCCACCAGTTGCAACCAGGAGCGGTCCGGCAGGATCTGGAAGGCCGTGGCATCGAACGGGCCGGCCGCGGGGATCACGCCGTTGGTCTCCCACTCCCGCCCGACCCAGCGTCCAACGATCCAGGTACACATGAGCGGGATTCGCCCCGTCCCACCCCGGCCGCCAATAAAAACGATGGATGGGTTGCCCGCCGAATCAAGTTCCATATCCTTGAGATAGACGGTCCAGCGCATGGATTTGTAGTCCCAGGCGAGCACGCCGTTCTCATTCCCGCGGACAGGCAGATTGAGCGGGATGCGCCGGATGCTCTGCCAGGTCTTGCCTCCATCCGGGGTCTCCACGTAGTAGAGATTCGTGGCCATCAACGGGCTCTTGCCGGCCGGCCAGGCCGCCAGGGCCACGCCAACCTTCGTAGCCCCGGTCTTGCCCTTGAAAAAGGCGGTCACCAACGAGTGATTGGCGTCGATGTCAGCCAGTTGCCGCGGCTCGCTCCAGCTTCGCCCATCAGGGCTGGTCGCGAAACAGGGAATGCTGCCGCCGTCTCTGTCCCGCAAACCGATGAGGAGGAAGCCTTGCTCGCCCAGATGGTATAGCCGGGCGTCGGCCATCGGCGGGCCGGCATGGCGGGTAAAGGCCCTGATGTCATGCGGTTTGCTGCTTCTGAACAGAATGGTCGGCTGGCCTTGCGTTCCAACCGCGGCTGTCCCGGCTCCCTGCGCGGGCTGGGTGGTTGGCTGCTCCTTATTGCCGGCTCCTGAATTTGAGGCTGCCAGGGCCGGACTGGCGCAGACCCATACGTAGCCCTGCTCATCCAGGGCCAGAGACACGCCGGCGGGAACAACGCTCGCGACCCCGTCCAGCGGTAGAATCGCCGGCCGGGGCACCGTACTCCTCGCATGATCGAAATAGGAGACCCGCAATGGGCTCTTGCCAGGCGAACCGCCATCCTTTGACTTACCACCACGGTCGCTCCCGGCCGCAAGATAGGCAAAGAAGGTCTTTCGGACCGGTTCGGCATACACGGCACTGGCCGGCAGGGCCACTGGGCCGGGTTCCACAATAGGGGTGTCGAGGGTAACCGGCTTGTCTCCGCCGGGAATGGCCGGGGCGGCCGGGATATAACCCGAATCAAGCGGGCATTCGACCGCTTCGCTCCCACCGGCCGGGACGGACGCTACCTCCGCCAGCGCGAGTCCGGCGGCACAAAGCTGAGCAATGATGGTGACACGGACCATTATGAATTCCTCCCGTCGTTAAAGTGAGTAAGTATACGCCCGCGGGGGCAAAGGGCTAGCCAGGCGCGTGTGTTGTCCACCCGCCAGGTGATTACTCACCGCTTCCACGGTAACGGAGGAACGTCCGCTTGCAACCCAAAGCATAAGCAGGAAACTGACCGAGCCCTCGGCATGAGCCCGCCCAGCAACCCACTGCAAATTTCAGAATCAGTGATGCGCGATCAGTAATGCGAGAACCTCACGAGGATGGTCTTCGAACCGGTTCCGCCTGTGGGGCCGGTGAACTTACAGATGCAGCCTTATCCCCCGGCAAGTGTGGCGGGGGCCGGAAAGAAGGCCTCCTGCGTCGTCAGCCCGCATACGCACCTTTCCGAGCCCGGCGCAAGAGCACGCACAGCCATTTAATAGCCGGTATCATGCCGCCGGCCGGGGCCAATGGTGGCCTCCCGTACCCGGTTCCAGGCATCGCGGACCGCCTCCTTGGCATGATCCCAGTTCAGGTCTCGGTCCCCGCCGGTGGTTTCCCACTCCTGCCGTAACTCCGGCTCGATCTCGTCAAAATCACGCTCAGGATATCGTAACCAGCTTTCCCACCCGAACTGGTACGCGGGACCGTAGGTTTCGTACGTCGCCCCCGGCTGAACGTAGCTGCGATCGCTGTAATGCGCCCGCCAGTAATCATGTTCGAGCTTCGGATGAATACTTTCAGCGACCCCCTCGCCGATCAGGGCGCCGACCACACCGCCGACGGCCGCACCAACGACCGCGCCCACCGGGCCTGCGGCTGCGCCGATGACCGCCCCTGTCGCTCCGCCACTGGCCGCACCCACCCCAACGCCCAACGGGTGAGCAGAGGACGTGTCGCCGCCCGGTTCACGATTTGCTTCCTGCTCCGCCTCACGGCCCACATTGCGATTGTTTTCGCGCGTGTCCTCCCGGTTTGGATCTGGGTTGTCGGGCTGGTACATACGCGCCTCCTTTCCAAAGAGTTCGCTTTTCCCTTGTGTTATTCTAAGACGTAACCTCCCGAAAATATTGAGCTTAAGATGAATTCAGGCGATGAGGTGCGAAAACCGCACGCCGGCCCTCCGATGCAGGCGATGAGGCCCGGACACCGGCCGTCCGGCCAGGAAACGTCCGGAATATTGAAACAAAAAGGCCCCATCGGTGTTCTACTAAATAGGCGAGGAGAGGCATTTTCACCTGACTGGGCTCTGGATACTCCTGTTGCACCATCGGTTTGGCGCGGGCAATGGGGCAATTGGCGAGGCGCAGAGATGAACGCGATCAGCGTGGAAAACCAAGGGGACGAATGTTCGGCTACCGAACCTGCGAGGCTCGTGCCTTCCCGGCCGGACGAAGAGGAGGGCCCCAGTGCGCCTTTCGTGGAAGACACTGGGTTGTCGGAAATCCGTCAGTTGGCCGTAGCACTGGGTCTGGCCGAGATTGACGACTTCACTTCATGGGATCACGTGCAAGCTGATGAGTGAAGACGGGGACGAGAGGGTTACCAGAGGATAAGTCATCGGCAGGGGGGGGCGATGTTGGCATCAGAGCCGCCGCTTCTCCCATTGCAATCGCAAGCCGGGGGCAGGCTGCGGGGCCGGCGGGCTACATGCCACGTTCTCAATAGCTGCCGAACTCGTGCGCGGCTTTAAACATGGCCTCGGCGTTGGCCAACGTCCGTGGATCGAGCGGCACCATGAAGGGGGCGGCCGTGGGCAGCAGCACAAAGCGTCCCCCGGGCGCAGCCGCCGCGATCGCACTCCGTACCGCCTCACGCATCTGTTCCGGCGTGCCGGTCTCGAGGATGAGCGACTGGACCGCGCCCATGAGACACATTCGCTCGCCGATCCTCGCCTTGATCTCCGCCAGGGTGACGTCAGCCGTGCTCATGGCAGGACTTCCAGGGGTTCAAGGGCATCCGCCCCGATGTCCGCGATCATGTCCAGCAGGTCGCGCAACCGCCCGTGACAGTGAATCACGCTGAAATTGCCGGTGGCCTGGATCGCGCGGGTGGCCTCGGTGTCGTAAGGCAGAACATATCGAGGAAAGTATATCCGCGGGTCCATGAGCGGCGCGCCGCAGTACTCCGGCCCCCACAAGCGGATGCAGGCATCCTTCACCAACCCGCCGATGGCCTGGATCGCATTCAGTACCTGGCGCTGGGCCTTGTCCAGCAATGCTCGTATGGGGGCGTCGTCTTCAAGACAGCGCACCACGAAATCTTCGAAATCAAACAGACCCACCACGTGGCCGATGGCATCGCCAAGACTGAAGAGCGCGACCCCGTTCTCTCCGATTCGCGCCTCCCATTCGCGGACGCGCGCAGGATCCAAGTCGATGACGGGGTCCGGCAGCGACAGAACGCGCTCGATGTCCTCGTCGGATTTGATAAGCGGTTCGACTTGCCAATAGGTCATCAGGCCGGGGTCGCGCCGCGTGATAGTGCGGACAGGACCCCGGGGCGTTTCGATCTGGACAGTGCGAACAATAGTGCCGTCGCCGGCCGACTCCTCGGTACCGCGGGCAACATTGGGATCGCCCAGCAGGACAGGTATATCAATCGGAACAAAGAGAAAGCTGGCTCCGAAGCGGTGTTCCAGATCCAGCAGCGGCGCATAGGACGGTTCCCGATTGGCCCAATCATCTCCGTATGGGGAGTACTCATAGAGGGTAACCGGCACACGATCCGGCACGCCGCCGCGAAGGACGGCCAGCAAACGATCACGCGACGTCATCCGGGCCTAAGACTTCCTGCCGTTGATAAAGGAATCGAGGCGGTCGAACATCTTCGCCCGGGTATTCGCGTCGCTGTCCAGGAACGACAACAGGGCAGCGGCTACCACTTTTTCCCGCACGTAGCCGGATTTTTCCACGTCCTTGTCAAACGCATTGACCAGTTTGCTCGGCAGGTAGTAAGAGCGCTTGGGCTTGTCCATGAAACCTCCTCCTGGCTCAACTATCAAATATGCGCTGGCCCGGCTGGAAGACGCCCGGCCGTCCCACAGAAAGGTTGACTACGTCGTCCAACGATAATGCCGCGCGAAGGATTGTGCAAGAGGTAATTGCAGCAAAAGTACAGAATAGTGGTAATCAGGACAGTTTGGGTTCTTCCAGTGGAACCGGGCAGATCGCGCGTCGCCGGCACCGGGAACACTCCCGCCCCTCCCACAGCGCATTGAAGCGTTCCATCACCGGATCGATCAACGCCGGCGCACTGGTCCAGATGCCCAGCTCGAAATTCCTTTTGCCGTCTGATTTTGCGCCCAGGCCCGCCCCGGTGAGGTTGGCGCTGCCGAGATACATGGCGTGGCAATCGATCACCACCGCCTTGGCGTGCAGCCGGGGACATCGGCGGATCTGGATGCCTCCAGGTAACTCCTGACGGAGTTCCCGCAGGACCGGGCTGCTTGGCACTCCGCTGTGCAGAAGGCGAATTTCGACCCCTTTGCGGGCCAGATCCCGCATCGATTGCAGGATCGATCGTGCTTGCCGGCGGCTGGCAGAGGGCACCAGCATGCTCTTGAAATCGGCCGTGGCCATGTCCAGGCTGGTCCGGGCCTTCAGAATGCCGTCGCGGACGACGCGCTGGAAGTGCTGGGAGTCAATTACCAGTTCAACCTCACCGCGAGGCGGGAAAGAGAAGCTGGGCAAAATGTGCTGATCGGGCAGAGGCATTTGTTTAGATCGGACATCGGACTATTCCGGCTGAAGGGAGGCGGCGCGCCGGCGTCATCGGCATTGAATCTGTTCCACGTTCGCGGCGTACCATTCCAGCCATTCGGGCGTGGGTTCGTACATCTCGGCCAGCGTATCCATGCACGGGGCGTATGAGCGGAAGTGCAGGTGCGCCGGCGAGAGTTCGGCCAGGGCGGCCTTGCGGTCCTCACCCAGGATGAGCATGCGGTAAATGGCCGACACCGCGCCGGTGCGGTCCGCACCGCCGTTGCAGTGGATCAGCAGGGGGTATTCGGCTGTTTTCAGCGTCTCAATCACGCTCGCCAGGACGTCGGCGGAGGGCAACGACTTGGCGCTCATCGGATAACTGATCAAGGTGACGCCGCGAGCTTCGCAAACGGCCTTTTCGGCGTCGTACCAGTCTGAGCCCGGGTTCTCGCCCCGGAGGTTGAGGACCGTGCGAATGCCGTAGGTGTCGATGATGGTCTCAAGGTGGTCGGCGGTCGGCTGGGACGTGCGGTAAACCTGCCCGTCATCAAGCACGTCAAAATTGTACGGCAAGGCCCCGGCCGGCAGGCCGGCGTCGATGCAGGCCACGGGGGCGAGAGCCAGGAAAGCGACCGACAGGGCGGCGCGACGGTTAAGGAGCTTGGAGGTTCTCATTGTCCTCTAGCGTAGTCTGTGCGAACCGCAATGCCAACTGCTCAGGAGTGGGCCTGGTTCTCTGAACCTGGGGTCACGATTTCGAGGCCCGCGGCAACTGCCGAAATTGCGAGCCCACCTTCAAAGCAAGGTGGATCCCCCCGGCTGGTTGTCCCGGAGGGCGGGCATCTTGCCCGCCTGAATACCTCGGGGGGGTATCTTGCTCGCGTGAATTATCGTCGGGGGGCGGGCATCCTGCCCGCCTCATTCGCCGAGAAACGGATGCATGGAAAGCGGTACGAGTTAATGCGTCCCTCGCTTGTGCTTCAGGCTCATGTGCTCCGGGCTCACACGCTTGGGGCTCATGCGCTCTGGGTGCATGCGCTTTGGGCGCACGGCATTCCGCGCGCTGGCATTCGAGGGCTCGTCAGGTAACATGAAGTAAGAATACAGGCCTTGGAGCGACAATCACCATCGATGAATCCTTTGGGAACGAGCGACATGGCAGAAGATCTGCGGGTGATTGAAGGCCCTCCGACGGCGGTTGGCGAGTAAGCCCAGCCGCGTTGGCCGGCCTGGATGGCTTTCCTGACCGCCTGGTGGCTGCCGGCCACGACCGCCCGCCGGACGCAGCATGTGCCCCTGCTTGATGCCTGGGTTGTTCACCTGGTGGCAAGCGTGTCAGGCGCGTTTCTGGCGTTTCTGCTGTTGGCCTCGTTTCACCCTCAGGGGTTTGACCACGGTGTAGGCTGGGTTTGCCAGAATCTCACCAGCGTATTCCCACACGACCCGGTCGCGGCGGCGTTTGTCATGATCGTTGCGATCGTGTCGGTTGAGGCCGGGTTCGCAGGTCTGGCGCTGCTGCTGGCCCCCTGGGGCGCGGCGGACGAACCGCTTGGGGCCAGCGCCCGCAATGCGCTGCGGAATGCCTGGCTGCACACGGCTGATGCGTTGCCGTGGCTTCTGCTGCTGATCCTGCTGGTGTCTGTGCTGTTCGACATGCGACGCAAATCGGATTTGGCCCACCCGTTTTCTCCTTCGCTGCCAACGTTGACGACGCCCACTGAGGACGCCGACACGCCGGAGAACATGGAAAGACTGGCCGAGTACAACCGGCTGGTGGATAAGTACTTCGCGGAATATCGTCGACAGTGGAAGGCTTACTTGGCGAGCCGACCGTGGCTGGTCCGCTATGCTGATGAGATCGTGGAATGGGCCATAATTGCGGCAGTCATCTGGATCTTGTGGGCCGTCATGCGGGCGATCGGAGCCCGGCGGCACGTGCCACCAATCATCCGGCCGCCTGTGTGTGAGGCCTGCGGGTACAACCTGACCGCATTGCCGATGGAGGCCCGCTGTCCCGAGTGCGGCGAGCCGGTGCTGAACTCGCTGGGGCCGGCGAACCGGCCGGGGACGGCCTGGGAGTACCGTCGTGAACGCGGCCGGCTCCGCACCTGGTGGCGATGCAGCGTGGACGCAGCCTTCCGGCCGACGTGGTTCGGGCGGCAGTTGCGCGTCTCCACCCGGGTGGTTGATCACCGGCGCTTTCTGGTAGCCCACTTTGTTCCATTTTTCATCATCTGCTATGCGATCGTGCCTTTCGCAGATCTGATAGCGGGTTCTGGGCCCGAGTCACTTCGGTATGATCTGTGCACGGTCGGCCCCGGGTTCAGGATCACCGGGGCGACATCCTCGCTGCTGCTTGCGTTGATTTGCGCCGGCGACATTGGGCTCCTGCTGGGGAAGGTATATCGCCGCAACCTGATTCCAGCCGCGATGCAGGTGGCGGCGTATTTGACCGGCTACCTGGCATTTTGCACGCTGGTGTCCGTGGCGCTGGGCATTATGGCCTACTACATGTCATGGCATCGCTGGTTTTACGACATGGAGCGTTCCTGGGGACTTTCGCGAGGGGTGGTCAGTTTCTTCATCTGGCTCGTGCCCAGCCTCGCCATGCCCATCACCTACCTGGTCCAGCTGTACAAGGGGACGAAAGGGGCGCGATACGCAAACCGGTGATATGCCGTCACGGCTGGATTGGCTGTCGGGTGTACCGGCCCGGAGCGCAAGCGATAGTTGGGCGCGTGTTCCCCACCTCTGAAGAAGCGGGGCGCCCTGTAACGCCGGCGCTGTTTTGGAGGGCGGGCATCCTGCCCGCCTGAATACCTCGGGGGGCGGGCATCTTGCCCACCTCATTCGCCGAGAAACTGATGCATGGCAAACGGTGCGGGTTGATGCGTCCCTCGCTTGCGCTTCGGGCTCAAATATGGGCGAGATGTTCACCTTCCAGACAGATTCGTGTTCCCCACCTTTGACGAAGTGCAGCATCCTGCTCGTGCCCTTTCCGGTGCAGAAGCCTTGCGCTTCGATCCATGAGGCGGGCAGGATGCCCGCCCTCCGATGCACCGGCGAGACGCCGGTACCACACTGAACCCTGAACCCCGAACCCTGAACCCTTCTCTACAGAATCGTGAAATACACGTCCGCCGCGAAGTCGAGGTTCTCCTCGCTGAGCACCACCGGCACCCCACGATACTGGCACCAGTTTTTCGCGAGAGTGAGTAGGTCGCGCGGCTGGCAGCAGCGGAAGGGCCGGCCGGTCTTCTTGTAGCGCTCCTCGATCAGCCGGGTGACCAGGGCTTCGTTATGCTCGAAACCGATGATCTTGCTCATCATCCGGAACAACGCCCGGAATTCTTCCTCGGTGGGGTCGGGCACATTGATCTTGTAGGGAATGCGCCGAAGAAAAGCGTCGTCCACGAGGTCTTTCGGCTCCAGGTTGGTTGAGAACACCAGCAACTGGTCGAAAGGCACCTGGATTTTCTGGCCGTTGGCCAGGGCGAGGAAGTCGAAGCGCTTCTCCAGGGGTACGATCCAGCGATTCAGCAGTTCCACCGGGTTCATGCGTTGCCGGCCGAAGTCGTCGATGACCAGCGTGCCGCAGTTGCTCTTGAGCTGCATGGACGCCTCGCTGATCCGCGTGGTGCTGTTGAACTGCACCTCCAGCGAATCCATGGTCAACTCGCCGCCGACAATCACCGTGGGGCGACTGATGCGCACCCAACGCTCATCGACCGGTTCGGGCTTGAGCAGGCCCTGACGCGGCGTGGGCACGACCTCGTGGATCTCAGCGTCAAACAGCTTGATGATGAAGCCGTCCACGTGGATGGCATAGGGAATGTAGACTTCGTGGCCGAAGCAGCGGGTAATGCGCTCGGCGATGCTGGTCTTACCGTTACCCGGAAAGCCGTAGAGAAACATGCCCCGGCCGGAGTTGATGGCCGGCCCGAGCGTCGCGAACATCTTATCATTGATCAGCAGGTCGCTGAACGCCTCGCGCAGCCGCAACTCGTCAGGTTTTTCAAGGGTAATCGACTGGGCCTTCACCGCCTCACAGTACACGCTCAAGGGCACTGGCGCCGGGCCGACGTACATGCTTTCCTCCATGTGCCGGCGGGCCCGCTCGCGCCCGGTTTCGCTGAGCGTGTAGGTAAAATCGCCCATTACGGCCGACCCGACATAACCCACAAGCTGTTGCCGCTTGAGGTCGGCCAGCCGCTCCACGATCAGCGGATGCGGAAGGGCCAGCGTGGCCGCCACCTTGGCCCCGGTAGCCGAACCGACGCCCAGCAGGTACTTGAAGATTATCGCATCCACCATGGCGTCGGTCAGGCCAGCCTCCGCCAAAGAATTCACCGGCGGGGGGCGAAAGGTTACTTTGGGTGCGGGCGGTTCGGTCGGCGAGGCGCCCATCGGCGCTTCGCGAACGGGACGTCGGGGCAGGGAAGGGGCGGCGACTACGGAAAACCGGCTCATGCTCAGCTCCACTCGAATAGAAGCGGGGCGGCCAACCGGCCGCCTCTTCTCATATATCGCATATATCGGGTCCGCGTGGTGGCCGATTTGTGTCTGGCTGTGGATATCGGACCCGGGCGCCTGCTTCCCGGCCTCTCATCCGGCTGACCGGCACCGAGACTGTTGATTTCAAGCTGTACTCGCAAGGCCGGAGGTGGCTCATATTGCGGTTTTGCCAGTGGCCGGCAGACCCCTACGGCAGGCGATACCCCCTTGAACGAAAGGGGGGCGGAAGGCCTGTTGGACTTAATTGCAGGGACGCCAACGGCTCCTTATCCTCTAGAGGGCCGTGTGCGAGGGTGAGACTGCCGGGCATACGATTGGTGCGCCGCGGCCTTGTGCCGTGTCGGGGTTTGTGTGCCAAGGTGCTTGAGCCGTGGGGCGTCAAAGGTTTGTGCCGCTGCTCAGAGGCGGGCAGGATGCCCGCACTCCGATGGCAGCAGCCTACTCTTCCGGGGGGCAGGCATCCTGCCCGCCTGATCCGGCGCCAAACGGGTGTTCTGGAAAAGGCGCCCGCTCTCGGTCAGAGAACGCCGCGATGTCGATGTGGAGTGCCTGTTCATGAATTCTCGGGAACGAGTCCGCGCCGCGATGCGCCATCAGCCGTGTGATCGCGTGCCGGTTATGTGCCAGCTCGCGCTCGGCCATTACTTCGTCAACAGTGACCGCCGGCCGTCGGAGATCTGGTTCGACAGCGAAGTGTTTGTGGAAACGCTCGCCGAGTTTCAGCGGCGCTACGGGTTCGACGGCTTCCTGATCAACCTGCCGGGCCGGCCGGCGAACTGGCAGGAGTACATTAGTTCCTACGAGAACACCCAAGAGGGCGAGCGCCTCGCCTGGCGGTTTGGCCTGGAGACGTGGGTTCCGCCGGACGACAATCCCCACACCTTCCTGCCCGGCCGGAAGCCACTGCCCCGGGCGGACATCGAGACGGTGAAACCCTCGGATCCGGCCACGTACCGCATCCCCGGCTATCTCTGGAACACGCAACACGCCCCGACGCTCTGGGATGTCCCCGCCGATGCGGATCTGTCGGATCCCGGGGCGTATCCGGACTGGCTGACGCGCGGGCTGCGCGCCGCCCGTGCAAACTGCCCGGACATATCCGTGCACATGGAGATCTTCTCGCCGTTCACGCACCTGCTGGAGCTGTTCGGGTACGAGCAGGGCCTGATGGCGCTGTTGGACTCGCCAGAGATCTGTCACGAGCTGCTGGAAGTACTCACCGGCCATGTCATCGCGGAAGCGCACCGCTACGCCGCCTGTGACCCCGACGCCATCCTGATCAGCTCAGCCTTTGCCGGGGCGGGGTTCGTGAGCCGCGAGATGTACAAGGAATTCGTGGTGCCCTGGGAGCGCCGGGTGGTGGAGGCGATCCACGGCTACGACCTGCCGGTGTATATCCACACCTGCGGCGCGATCGGGGATCGACTCGACCTGATGGCCGAAAGCGGCGCGGACGGCCTGGACACCCTCGACCCGCCGCCCCTGGGAACGGTGGACCTGGCCAGGGCCAAGGCGGAGTTCGGCGAGCGGTTCTTCTTCAAAGGCAATCTCGACGCGGTCAACGAGATGCTCCTGGGCGATGACGCCGCCTTCGAGCATGCCGTTCGCGAGCGGCTCAAGATCGGCATGCCCGGCTCGGGTTATATCCTGTCCAGCGCCTGCTCAGTAGCCCCCAGGGTAAAGCCCGAGCGGCTCGTGCGGATGGTGGAACTGGTCCAGGAGTACGGGCGCTACTGAATCGCCCGCATCGGCGTGCCGCCACCTCCGAAGAGGCCGGGCACTCGAGCCCATTGAGCCCGAATCGCCACCAATTGAGCCCGAAGCGCAAGCGAGGGATTTCCGAGCGGGCTTCGCTGGTCCTCGCTCGCGCTTCGGGCTCAGAGGGGGGCGCCCACGGCACAAGACTCATTGGGGATCCGTATAACCTGATCGTTCATAGCATGTTGCATCCCTCGTTCGGGTGTGCTAAACTTCCATGCGGTATAGCTGGCCGCGTACCCAAGTGGACTAAGGGGACGGATTGCAAATCCGTTATTCGCCGGTTCGAATCCGGCCGCGGCCTGTTCCCCCCATCTATTCGCCCAACTCTGCGCAATCTTTTTATAAGCTATTATTTTGACGATACTTAATGGCTCTGCTTGGCCTGGTTTCGGCTGGGCGCGTGGAGATGAAGCCCGCACGTTGGGTGCACTGCCTCTTCAGAGGGGGCGCGAAGATCAAGCGATCACCAGCGGGGCAACAAACAACCGGGCAGGAACCCACCCACGTTTGCAATGGAAACCGTATCCGGCGGCTGTTCAGGAGTCTTGCCGCCTCGGCGACCGCGTTGAAACGATGCGCGCGGCCCCCGGCCGTGTTGAGGACAGGACCTGTCGTGCGGTGATCCGCTCAGTTGCGGGAAGCGCCGGCCTGTTGGTAGACCTCCAGACACCTGCGGGCGGAGTCGGCCCAGGAGAGCTTCCGGACCTCGATCCGACCATGTTCGCGCAGGGTCTTCTGAAGCGGGGGATGGCGGAGCACGGCCACGATCTTGTTGGCCATCTCGTTGACATCCCAGAAGTCCACCTTGAGGGCGTGGGACAGGACTTCGGACACGCCGGACTGCTTGCTGATCAGGACGGGCACGTCATTGTTCATGGCCTCCAGAGGGGCGATGCCGAACGGTTCGGAGACGCTGGGCATCACGTAGAGGTCGGCCATGCGGAAAACGCGATCGACATCCGGCCCGCGCAGAAATCCGGTGAAGAGGACCTTGTGGCCGATGCCCATCTCGTTGGCGAGCTGGATGGTTCGGCGGATCATGTCGCCCCAGCCGGCCATGATGAAGCGCACGTTCTGCATGACCTCCAAAACCTTCTTGGCGGCGGCCAGGAAGTATTCGGGGCCTTTCTGCATGGTGATGCGGCCCAGGAAGAGGACGATCTTGTCGTTTCGGCCGATCGGCGGCAGGGGCGTCCCGTTGTCGTGTCCGTTGAAATCAACCGCGTTGTAAACCACCTCGACCTTCTCTTCGGGGATGCCGTAGCGGGCCACGATGATCCGCTTGGTGAGATGGCTGACCGCGATGATGCGCTTGGCGTAATGCATGCCCTCGCGCTCGATGTCGTAGATCCGCTGGTCGACGTGTTCGCCGGTGCGATCGAACTCGGTGGAGTGGACCTGGACGACCAGCGGCCTGCCGCTCATGGCTGAAATGGCGATGCCGGCGCGGAAGGTCATCCAGTCATGCGCGTGCACGACATCGAAGTCTTCCTCGGTGGCGATCAGGGTGGCCATGCGGGCATAGCGTTCGACCTCGCTGAAGAGGTCGCCGCCGTAATGGGCCTGAGGTTCGACGACGGTTTGAGAGGGGGCCTTGCCCTGGGTGGCGGTCTGACGAAGCTTGGATGCGTGACGGCCGGTGCGGATCTGCTCTTCGATGGCCGGAGAGGCGGTTCGGGCCGACTCGTAGGCCGAATAGCCTCCGCCGGCATTGACAGCCCGGAAGGTGACGTTGGCGAATTCTTCCACCTGGTAGGAATAGGAGCCCGCCGCCGCAGAGAGCAGGGTTGGAGAGACCAGCTTGACGTGGCTGGTGTACTGCGATGCGACCGGGCGGGGGAGGACAAAAATGACCTCCGCACCGACCTGACTCATGGCTTTGGTCAATCCATAGCAGGCCGTTCCCAATCCGCCGGAGATGAACGGAGGGAATTCCCATCCTAGCATGAGAACTTTCATGGTCGCCGAACTCCTCGATCCACCAGTTCGCCACCCACGGGCGGCCACCCGCATCCAGAGCGTACAGCCGGCAAACCCAGGCTATCGATAAGCAGAAGGGTCGGTCAGCGCCAGACACGTTGCCAGATACATCGGGGTTGACCTCTCGGACAGCAGATCCTTCCGCGTCAGGTCCGATAGTCTCC
Organism: Phycisphaerae bacterium; assembly: GCA_012719955.1. GTDB lineage: Bacteria > Planctomycetota > Phycisphaerae > UBA1845 > PWPN01 > JAAXZI01. The sequence continues at coordinate 22,165 of JAAXZI010000189.1, forward strand.
CGGGTAACATAGCGCGTCGCCCCGGCCTTGTCAAATCGCGCCGCGGCGGCCGCGCGTCTCGCCTGGCCGGCCGATCTATGATGCATCATGGGTGGCCATAACAATCATATAGGCTCCAAGCCATCCGGGCAGGACAAAGAGCATGGGTAGGTGGCTCACAGGAGGCGAGACCCCGACTGGGAACTTTCTGACGGCACGCCGTCACGCCTCTGCTGCTGGGTGAACCCTTGCCGGAAGGGGACGCTACGGGTCAGGTCCTTCCCATGGCCGGGCCGTCGTCAGGGCGGGATGGGAGTGGGGCGGGTTCGATGCCGGGCAGTCCACAGGCCGGGGAAGACGCCCACGTCCCCTGGTACGCTCTCCCCGCCGAGTTCGGTCCGTCAGCGCCTGTTCCCCTCGGGCCGCGGATAGGCATGCGCTGAGGATCTCAACGTTCCGGGCGAAGGGCTGGCATTTGATGATCCGGGGGGTGTTGTCGTCTTTGCAGTGGTAGCGGAAGCGGACTGTTTCGATCCAGTGGCCGGGGTGGGCTCCTATTGGAGCGTGGAGTAAGTCTCTTCGCTGGCCCGGGAGAGTTCCTGGACCGGGAGACGCAGGCGGAAGGTGGTACCTTCGCCGGGGCGGCTTTCGACGACGATCCGGCCGTGGTGCTCGCGGATGACCTTGCGGGCCACCGCCAGGCCCAGCCCGGTGCCGGCCTGGCCTTTGCTGGACTTGAAGGGCTCGAAAATCTCCTCGATCTTTTCGTGTTCAATGCCGGGACCGTTGTCGGAGACGACGATATCGGCAATACCCTGCTCGGCATCGAAGAGCGTGCTGACATGCACGGTCCCGGTCTTGGGGGCAACCGCGTCGATGGCGTTGCCGATGATGTTGAGGGTGGCCTGGTGGATCCCCTCGGGGTCCAGCGGCATGGGCGGGATGGTCTCCTCGAAGTCGCTGAGCAGGACCACGTTCTTTTCGTCGGCCCGCTTCTGGGCGAGTTGGACGGCGTCGGCCACGATCTTGTTGAGATAGCTCTGGACCAGCCGGGGCTCGCGCGCCTTGCTGAAGGCCAGCATGTTGGTGCTGAGCCGGAGGATGCGTTCGAGGTTGCGCTCGACGATCTCCCAGCCCTGCTTGATGGTGTCCAGCTTCTGGTTGCGCAGCCCCAGGGAGACGAGATCGCCGCCGCTCTGGATACCCTGGAGAACATTCTTGATGTGGTGCGAGAGATAGGCGACGGTCTCGCCGGTGGCGGCCAGCCGGGCCATCTGCATCTGCTGCTGGACGAGTCGGGCGTTCTGGATGGCCATGCCGGTCATCTGCCCGATGGCGCCCATGAGGCGAAGCTGTTCCTGGGTATAAGTGTGAGTGGCGGCGGCCGAATCAATGTGGATCACGCCCAGCAGGAGGTCCTTGTCCATGATGGGGGCGCAGATCACCGAGTGCAGGCCGAAGTCAGTGATGCTGTCCTGCCCGGCGTCCTGCCGGAATCGCTTATCGTCGGCCGCATTGGTGCACAGAACGGCCGACTTATGATCGAGCACGTGCTGGATGATGCGCCGGCTGGTGGTAATTTTCTGCTTCTTGGCCCGAACCCCGCGACGGTAGCGGACGACCTGGGGGATGAGTTCTTCGCCCCTCCGGTCATACATGAGGATGAAGCCGCGATCGACGGGCATTTCCTCAAGGATCACGTCCATCACGCGTTCGAGGAGTTGCTCGGGGTCGATGATGGCCCCGATGGCCGCGGTGATTTCGGACATGACCTTCCAGGCACGCGCCGCCTCGGTGAGTTCCGGCTGGGCGATGATGACCGAGTCTTCGGGATTCGAGCTGGCCAGGATCGCGGAATCCAAGCTGGGGCTGGCCGCGTCAAGGTCGATCATGTCGCGGGGGATGCTGCTGCCGCTCAGTTTTTCGACGGATTGATCGCCGGTGTAGACGATGAGGGTGGAACCCATCTTGATCTGGTCGCCGTGCTTGAGGCGAACCGGCCCGCGGACGCGAACCCCGTTGATGTAGGTTCCATTGGCACTGTTCAAATCTTTCAGAATCCAGGCACCGTTGTCAGGCGAGATCTGCGCATGCTGACGGGAGATCGTCCGGTCGGTGAGCGGAATCTGCTCGCTCTCCCGGCCCAGGATAGCCGACTCGTTCATCGTGCGAAATGTACGGCCCTTGTCCGGACCTTGCAGCACGTGCAGGATAGCCACAACGCGTTCCTCGATCCCCGACGAATCTGGACAATACCGAGGCGGCAGAGACAACAAAGCTCGACCATGCCACCTCGTGTATGTTTCGGCCTGGGATGTGTCTGATCCATTCTAGCCTTCGCCACCTGCGAGTCAAATGCGGGGCGGATTCCCTAGACATTGCGCCGACGAGATTTACGAACAAGCTCACAACAAAGTGGGTGCCCTCGGCGGCGTCTGGACCTCAGCTGCGCCCGTATAGAATGTATCCGGCCAGGACCACCCACAAGGCGATGGAGACCAGGAAAGGCGGATCCTTGATGATCAGATCGGTGGGCCCGGTAGCTTTACCGGACTCAATAAGCATCGCATATCGGTAGATTCCGTAAACTACCAGTGGAAGCGTATAGAGGAGGTCGTGACGGCTCTGGGCGCCGAAGGGGCTACCTACGTAGGCGTCCGGCCAGAGGGTATAGAGGAGGAAGGTGATGATGGCGATCCCGCCGGAGGTGCTCAAGAGCTGGTTGAGCAGATCAGGGCTGTAGCGGTCAAGGGTGCGGCGATGGCCGTGAATGGCCTCTCCGTTGGCGAGCATGGCGATTTCGCACCGTCGCTTACCAAAGCCGAGGAACAGACACAGCATGAAGGTGCAGACCAGCAGCCAGTCGGAATAGGCGACATTGATGGCCACCGCGCCGGCCACGGCCCGGATGACGAAAAGGAGGGCAATGGTGATGACGTCCAGGAGCATCCGGTGTTTGAGAAACAGCGAATAGAGGACGGTCAGCGCCAGGTAGGTGCAGAGGGCCATCATAAAAGCCGGGGGCAGACGGATGCTGACAATGGCGGCCGCAAGCAGCAGGGCCAGGCCCACACCCCCCGCGGCAGGCAGGGGAATAAGTCCGCTGGCGATAGGGCGATTGCGTTTGACGGGATGCAGGCGGTCACGTTCGCGGTCGAGGATGTCGTTGAATATATAACCCGCCGATGAAGTCAGGCAGAAGGCGACGAAGGCCCCGGTCGCCAGCGCAATAGCATGCCAGTCGCCCAGCTTGGCGCCGAATATCAGCGCAGCGAAGACGAATGTGTTCTTGATCCATTGGGCCGGACGCAGCAGTTGGATATACGCCCACATGGGGATTAGTCTACCCGCCGGCCAGGCTTGCGTCGATACAGGCGAGCGGCGATCTGCCGCCACCGGAGCAACCCGCAGGCGCCGGGCGTCCTAGCGTTTTCCTCAGGTCAACCGGCCACGAACCGCCGGTCGGCGTTGTCGGGGGGCAGACATCCTGCCCGCCTCGCAGGCCGAAGCGCGAACCTCCTCTGGACCGGATAGGGCACTGGCTCAGACCAACTCCTGACCGGAGCTACTCATAGCAATGGTTGTCCAGCGGTTCGCTGTCGTCGGTCAAACAGCACTGAAGCAGTCCGAAATCGCTCTGATCGACGTCATGGTCGCCGTCCTGGTCGACCTCTGCGCACTTCGGATCGGTTTGGGGAATATCTGCGCCGCTGATGCAGGCATTCAGGATCTCGATGTCGCTGGTGTCGACCACTCCATCCCTGTTGAAATCTGCCTTGAGTCGTGGGGTGCGTGGGCGGTCAAGCTCAATAGCCACCACGTCGGCGGCGTCGGAGATTCCCACCGCGCTCAGATCCAGGTGCATGAAGAATGTTCCCGCAGTGGTCGCGCCGAGCGAGGTGGGATGGAAGACGAGGATGTCCTCATCGCCGCCGACCACCCCGGGCACCTGAAAGCTGTTGAGCGTAGACAGGAAGATTTTGCCGTCACTGTCGATGGCCAGGCCGTCCAGATTCTCATCGTCAGTGTCCAATCCGACGTCACTGCCATCGAAGTAGAGGCTGAAGGTTCCCTGGGTGTTTTCGCCGAGACTGGCCGCGTCGAAAGCGAGGATATCCTTGCCATCGGCGGCGACACCCCCGACCACAACTGACCCCGCGACGGTGATGAGCAATCGACCATCGGCGGCCAGGGCAATGCCGTTGATGTTAGCGGCGTCGCCGGTGAGTCCCACGTCGCTGCCATCAAAGTAAAAGGTGAAGGCTCCGGCCGTGTCCTCGCCGAGCGACGCGGGGGTGAACTTGATGATGTCTGAAGCCTCCACGGCAGTGCCACCTGGGCCGCCCTGAAGCCCCGGCACGTTGCCCGTCTTGGCGAAAGAGAGCAAGATCTCGCCGGTGGGCAACTTGGCAACGCCGTCAATCGCGAGTTCCGAGAGGCCCACGTCGCTGCCGTCGAAAACAATGGACCAGGTCTGGGTTGCCGGGTTGTGGGCCACGATGTCCTCATCCTGCACCGTGCCCACGCCGGGCACTTCGGTGGGGATCCTGAACGCGACCCACACGGTACTGGCGGCGGTTGTCTCGCAGGTATCCGTGATCTCGTTACAGGCGCCCGCCGGGCAGGGAGGAGTGCCGGCGACGCAGGATCCGTTGGAGCAGGTTTCGGCCCCGTTGCAGTAATTGCCGTCGTCGCACTCGGCATTGCTGGTACATTCGGGCGTGACGTCGCCGATCATCCGCTGGTAGAGCTCATCAATGGCCGACTGCTCGTCAGGCAGGCGGTAATGCGTGCCGACGGTGGGGAGGACGACCGCCTTGAGCTGGTCGGCGGAGTGGGTTGTCACCTGGGCATAGGCCGGCACGGGCAGCGGGGAGGCGATGGTGGAATAGTGATCGCGGTTCTCCGGGGGCAGGATGTTCCCTCGCGTATAGATCTTGCCCATGTTGGTATTGGTCAGGACGGTGCCCTGGGGCGGATCGCTGCTGGTGCCCCGCCCTTCGGTGGCATCAGCGCCGGGATTGAGGCCGTACACCAGGGCCCAGGAGGGATTCGTGACCGGGATCCAGTAGTTGTTGATGATGTTGAGATTCACCTTGGGCTCACCGTCGTCATTGCGGATGCGCGTGCCCTGGCCGGAGCCGTTGTAATAGCCCCAGTGGTAGATGATGTTGTTGACGAAATCGAGGTCACGCACGTCGGCGCGGATCTGGGGATTGCGGTCGGTATTGCGGGCCCAGACGTTGTGGTGCAGGGAGAACCGCTGGCGAACCGCGTAGGGGGCGGGGTAATGGGAAATCGTGGTGGGATGGTGGCTGTACATGATCAGGCAGTAGGACATGGTGACGTCGCTGATTCCGCCCCAGAAGTCCGGGCCGGCATCGCTGGAGTTGCGGACGGTCAGGTGGTCCAGCACGATACGGCTGGTGCTGCCCTCCACGCCGAAGACGCCGGTGACGTTCTGGGAGGTTCCCCCGGCGGTATACACGCCGTAGAAGCGCAGGTTGTTGAGGATGATGTCGCTGCACTTGGCGATGACGGTGGATCCGTTTTCCAGGCTGGACTGCTTGATGGTGATGCCCGGGGCGGGGGCGGTAGAGCCGTCGATGGTCAGGTAGGACATGCGGATGACCAGGTCGCTCTTAAGGGTGATGGTGCCGCCCACGTCGAAGACGACAATGCGCGGTCCGCTCCGGTTCAGCACCGCGTCGCGCAGAGAGCCCGGCCCGCTGTCGGCCAGGTTGGTCACGTGGTAGACATCGCCGCCGGCGCCGCCCTGGCTGATGCTTCCGTAGCCTTCGTAGGCGGAAGCATTACCCGCGGCCACGCCCAGGGCGGCACAGGCCAGGAAGATTGAAGTTGTCTGTCGGGTCCATGTCGGTGGAGTCATTCGGGGGGAGCGCATCAGGCCTCCGTGCATCCTCGGGGCATGCAATCACTCCGGGACGTTACCGGTCTAATCCGCATCCGGCGGTCAGGCCGGCAAGGTGAGTATTGGTCGCGATGCCCGAGGTCGGGTGAGTGAAAAACTCCGCTGGCGGCATGGGCCTCGTTTCCCCCAGGGATCCGGTCAGAACGCGGCCGGAATGCTGCCGTGGTTCTAATCGAGTATACGCCTCATGTATTGGGACCATGGTTGAGGTAAATTCCCGAAACACCTCATGGTGGGCAAGATTCACAAGGGGCAGGACTAGGGCCACCGGGCAGGGTGGCATCGGCCGCTCTCCATGCTACCTCCGTAGCGCCCGGGCTCCGTACCGGCCGTTCCCGTCGTGGCGGGCGGGATCCCGTGCCGGCCGTTTCCGCCCTGTGTTGGTCGTTCTCACAAAGACGCGTCGCGGGACGACGAGCCTGGAACGAGCACCGAAACCGGGGGCGTGGCAATGCTTTGCGGCGGGGGGGCAGGACCTCGGAGGGCGTGCATCTTGCACGCCTTTGAGGCCGGCAGGATACCCGCCCTCCTGATGCGGCCGGTCGGTTCACCGTGATCCCTGGCTGGATCCGAAACCCTTGCCGGACCCGAAACCGGCATCATCCCCGGCAGGCACTTCCTACCTGAGTCCGAACCCGCTAAAATTGCCGGACTTAGCATCGCCTCCGGTGAGCCGGGGGCCAACCCATACAGGATGGACCAGCTTGCAGGTAGCGACTATGGTTTTCAGAACGGCTGACCAGATCCGCCAGGAGTTTCTGGACTTCTTCAAGGGCAAAGGCCACACCATCGTGCCGTCGGCGCCGGTGGTTCCGGCCGATGACCCCACCTTGATGTTCACCAACGCCGGAATGAACCAGTTCAAGGACGTGTTCCTCGGCACCGGCAGCCGGCCGTATAAGCGCGCGGCGGACACCCAGAAGTGCATTCGCGTCTCCGGCAAGCACAACGATCTGGAAGAGGTGGGGCGTGATACGTACCACCACACCTTCTTCGAGATGCTCGGCAACTGGTCCTTCGGTGACTATTTCAAGCGCGAGGCCATCGCCTGGGCGTGGGAGTTGCTCACCGGCGTCTGGGGCCTGCCGAAAGAACGGTTGTACGCGACGGTGTTCGGCGGCGACGAGAGCGAAGGCCTCGACTGGGACCAGGAGGCGGCTGAACTCTGGAAAGACGTCACCGACATCGATCCGTCCCACGTTCAACGCTTCGGCAAGAAAGACAATTTCTGGGAAATGGGGGCGACGGGTCCATGCGGCCCGTGCAGCGAGATCCATATCGACCTGACGCCGGACGGCTCCGGCGGTCGGCTGGTCAACGCCGGTGATCCACGGGTGATGGAGATCTGGAATCTCGTCTTCATCCAGTACAACCGGGATGAATCCGGTAAGCTTTCACCCCTGCCGGCCAAACACATCGACACGGGGATGGGCTTCGAGCGCATCGTTCGCGTCCTGCAGGGCAAAGAGAGCAACTACGATACGGACGTGTTCTCGCCGCTGATGAAGCGGATCGAGGAGCTGACCGGTCACCGCTACACCGGCAAGCTGGGCGCGGGGGCGGACGTGGATAACGCCTTCCGGGTGGTGGCCGATCACGCCCGTATGTTGACGTTCTCCATCACGGATGGTGCGAAACCCAGCAACGAGGGCCGTGGCTACGTCCTCCGGCGGTTACTGCGGCGGGCGGCCCGCTTCGGCCGGCAGCATCTCGGGCAGCGCGAGCCGTTCATCTATCAGCTTGTGCCCACCATCATCGAGCACATGGGCCACGCCTTCCCCGAGCTCAAGTCCCACCCCGGGCAGGTGGCCGATCTGATCCGCGGTGAAGAGGAGAGCTTCGGCCGGACGCTGGACCGGGGTATTGCCCTCTTTGAAGAGGCAGCGGCCCGGGGTGGAAAGTCCATCAGCGCCGAGGACGCCTTTAAGCTGTACGACACATACGGCTTCCCGCTGGATTTGACCGTCCTGATGGCTTCTGAGCGCGGCCTGTCCGTGGACGAAGCCGGCTTTGACCGGCTTATGGCCGCCGCCCGGGAGAAGGCCCGCGGCGCGGCCAGGCAGCATGTCGCCGTGGCCATCGAGGGCGAGCTGCCCGCTACCGATGATTCACCCAAATACCTGGGCCGCACGGCCGAGGCGAAGGTGGCCGGCTGGGTGAAAAACAATGCGTTTGTCACTCAGGGGACGCTCACCCCTGAGGACGGCGAGGTGCCGCTGGTGCTGGATCGGACCTGCTTCTATGCCGAGCAGGGCGGCCAGGTTGGTGACTCCGGCACGATCTCGACGCCAACGGGCACCTACCAGGTCACCACGACCCAGAAAATGGGCGATGCCATCCTCCACCTCGGCTCGGTGAAGCAGGGGCGGATCGAGGCGGGGCAGGGGGCCGTCCTGGAGGTGGAGGCCGTTCGCGACCTGACCCGCAAGAACCACACCGCCACCCATCTGCTGCATTGGGCGCTGCGCACGGTCCTCGGCGAGCACGTCAAGCAGCACGGTTCGGTGGTTGATCCCGACCGACTGCGGTTTGACTTTGATCACTATGAGCCGGTGAACCGCGAACAGCTCGCCGAGGTCGAGCGGCTGGTCAACGAGAAGGTCTATTCCAACCTGCTGGTGCACACGCAGGAGTTGCCTATCGAGGAAGCTCGCAAGCTCCCGGGCGTCCGCGCCTTCTTTGGCGAGAAATACGGGGACACGGTGCGCGTGGTCTCCATCGGCGACGGGTTCTCCAGGGAGTTTTGTGGAGGGACGCATCTTTCACAGACGGGCGAGATCGGCTTCTTCAAGATCGTCAGCGAAGAAGGCATCGCCAAGGGCGTGCGGCGAATCACCGCCGTCACCGGCCCGCAGGCGGTTGCGGCCATTCACCAAATCGAGCGCAGCGCCCGCGAGGCGGCCGAGCTGGTCAAGGTCGCGCCCGAACAGTTGCCCGAGCGCATTGCTGCTCTGCAAGAGGAGATCAAGAAGCTTCGCAAGCAGCTTCAGAAAGGCGCCGCGGCGGACATCAAGACCGTGCAGCGGCAGTTGCTTGACAATGCCGAACGGGCAAACGGCCACTGCATCATCGTCGGCGAGTTGCCGGAGGCCCCCGTCCAGCAGCTCCGCGAGGCGGCCGACTGGTTGCGCACGCAGGCGGGTTCGGCGGCTCTGTGCCTGGGCACGCGCATCGAGGGCAAGCCGATGCTGCTGGCGGCCATGACCGACGATCTGGTGAAGAAGGGGCTCAAGGCCGGCGATCTGATCAAGGAGATCGCCCCCCTGATCGACGGCCGCGGCGGCGGCAAGCCTCAGCTCGCCCAAGCCGGCGGGAACAAACCCGAAGGCCTGCCCGACGCCCTGGCGGCGGCAACGCAGTGGTTGAAGGCAAAGCTCCAGTAGACCCCCCGCAGTGGCGTGTCACGTCAGTGTGAGGCCCCAAAGAAGCCGCGAGAGCGACGTGTCACGACGGCGTGAGGTTCCGAAGGGGTCGCATGAGTGACGTGTCGTGGCGACGAAAGGCCCCGAAGGGGCCAAGTGAGAGTAGCCACGGGTGGAGCGCAGCGGAACCCGTGGTCACAATACGCCCCCGTCACACGGCCGCCCCAACGGGGCGGCGTGA
>JAAXZI010000001.1 GCA_012719955.1 Phycisphaerae bacterium
CCCGTACCCGGGACCGCCACCTGGTTCAAATTGGCTTGCGGGAGGCTGACTGCCCGGCCCGGGACTGCCATACGGACGGTCAATGTATTCGTGACCCGGAATGGGTCTCTGCTCCCAGCGTGGGTCACGCCCGCCGCCATATTGACTCCCATATTGACTCATTGCAGTTCTCCCCCGTGTTGATTGAGAGCGTCTGTCTGAGGAGGCTACTGGCTCACGTCAGAGCCGCCGCTGGGCCCGAACCCGGCCTGACCTCCGTAGCCATAGCCCGCATCGCCATGCCCCCGGCCAGGGGGCTTGTTGTCATAGCGCGTTTCCTGTTCGCCGTAATCCGCCTCGTGGGGGTAACCCGGCTCGGCATCCGGCCCGTTCTCGAGGGGGGTGTCGGGGCCGGGTTCGTCCGCACGAGCGATCCCTTGAGGTCGGGGGTGCTGTGAGAATGGGCCGATGTTGCCGGAGGGTTGGAGTGGATCACGGATATCCATAAGCACCTCCCTGCAAATGGTTCCTATTCCCACTAGCGCGGTGAAGTCAACCTGAACCGACGACCCGGCGAACCGGATCGGGCAAGGCTCCGAACGGCTGAAGGCGCCGGTCGGGCGATCTGGTCTCCGCCCCGCCAATCGGGCGGTGAGCAAGGAAAAGTGCGGGTTTTCACCAACCCCGGGTTGGCCGAACGAGTCTGTTATCGTATACTAAGCTGAGGTGGTTTCCGGCAGGCGCTGATATTCAGTTCAACGGGTGCGCTATCCAAGGCATACTGGATTATCTCAGGAGCTTGATCCATTCTTCGGCCTATCGACCGGAGACGATCGCTATTGAGATGATCTTGATCGGGGTGGTGGTGTACGCCGTCCTGCGCTTCCTGCACGGGACGCGTGGCGCTCACCTGCTTCAGGGGCTGGTCATCATCCTGATGCTGGGGTTCGTCGTGGTTCGCGTGCTGGCCGACCAGTTCGGGCTGGAGCGAATCACCGTGCTGTACCAGCCCTTCGTCTGGACCGCCTTGCTGACGACGCTCATCGTTTTTCAGCCGGAGTTGCGTCGCGGCCTGATGCGGATCGGTGAGACGCGATTCCGGCGCGCTCATCAGGGCCAGATCGAAGACATGGCCAAGGCCATCGCGGCGGCCTGCGCGCAGCTCTCCAAGAACAAGATCGGGGCTCTCATCGCCATTGAGCGGGAGATCGGTCTGGCCGGTCTGGCCGAACAGGGCGTGCGGCTGGACGCGGCGCTGACCCCGGAGTTACTCAACACCATTTTCTGGCCCGGCTCAGCCCTGCACGACCTGGGCGTTATCGTCCAGCAGGGCCGGATATCCGCCGCGGGCTGTCCCTTCCCGCTGGGCGACACCGATGGAATGGATCGCAGTCTGGGCAGTCGTCACCGGGCGGCTATCGGTCTGAGCCTCGAATCGGACGCCGTGGTGGTGGTGGTGAGCGAAGAGACCGGCTCCATCTCCATTGCCGAGCGGGGCCGCCTGGATCGGCACATTCCCCCGGAAGCCCTGGCCGGCATGCTCCGGCGGCGCCTGGCCAGCACGCGCGGGGGCGAGCTGGATCCGACTCGCCCCAGCACGGGCGGCTCAGACGACGCCGAGCAGGAGGGGCTGGATCTGCCCCCACTGTCCGGCTCATTGCCGGAAGAACGGACTCGGACCCGAAAACCCGCTGAGACCGCGTCGGTATGAAAGTTCAGTTTCGCCTGCTGCTGGAGACACTCTTCCTGACTGCACTGATCTGGACCTATGCGGATCAGGCCAGCCATGAGACGTACTCCACGATGGTCGCGGTGCAGATTGCGACCTCCAGCCCGGACGTGGTGGCGCGCATCGCCATTCTGCCCGACGGGGCCGCCCGTCCGGAAGGGGCGCGCGTCAGCACCGCAGAGGTCGTTCACATCCCCATGAAGGTGCGCGGCCCGAAAGCGGCCATCCGCAAACTGGAATTAGAAAAGGGCGCGGGCCCCACGCCATTTAAACTGGACGTTTCCATCTCCGATGAGCTGGAGATGCAGCTCTCGTATACCCGCGACATCCGCGACGACGTGGCCCGGATGCCCGCCCTGCGCGACCGCGGCCTGCAACTCGAGGAGCTTTCGCGTCAGACCATTCTCTTCACGCTGGACCGCTACGTTCCCGTCAAGCTCAACGTCGACACCGACGCCGGAAAGTTCAGCGAGGCCCTCGACGAAAAACCCCGGATCGAGCCCAGCACCGTTATCGCCAAGGTATTGGAGAGCGAACTGAAGAAGCGCGCCAACCTCGAGCCGCGGGTGGTGCTTCCCATCGAAGAGCGGATCCGTGCCCGCGCGGAGGACGTAACCGCCAGCTTCGAGGTGCCGCTGGGGTCCAAGTGGGAAGGCATGGACGCGAGGTTCGAGCCTGCGCAGGTTCGCGTCACCGTTCTGCTGGCCAAGTCCTATGAGCGGGTGAATATCAGCGTCATCCCCCTGCGGGTGCTCAATCCGCCCGGCGTGATCATGGGCGATTATGAGATCGAGTGGCAGACCCGCGCGGATCTGCTTCAGGACATCGACGTGCGTCTGCCCATTGGCAGACCGCGGGCCCTGGCCAACACCGACGTGACGGCCTTTATCCAACTCGAGAAGACCGACCTGCCCGGCGAGATGCTGCCGGACACCACCACCGCACCGGCCGGCACAGAAGGCTGGACCCAGCGCGAGATTCGCTTCGTGTTTCCGCCGGAATTTGGCGACGTCCAGGTGGACGGCCCACCCCGGCATGTAAAGTTCCGGATCAAGAAGAAAACTGCCAGTACCGATCTGCCCCAGGTGAGCGAGCTGTCCTGGTGAACGATTGGGTATTACAGTTCCTGAGCCACGGGCAAGCAAGCGGTCCTCATCCAGTGCGCACGCAGCCTATCTCATAATGCATCCAGGATCCAGTTGACCTGACCGTCGCGGTGGCCACAGAAGCGGTTGTAGCGCAGCAGCAATTGGTAACAGAACATCGCCGCCAGCAGTTGCGCGCGGTTGTTCTCCAATCCGTAGTGCC
>JAAXZI010000190.1 GCA_012719955.1 Phycisphaerae bacterium
GGCCAGGGGGTGGGTCTTGGAAGATGGGGGTGTGTTAGTAGGCTTCCTGGCCAACGTGGCCCGGCGCATGAGCGCGGCGGGGCGCGATGTTCTGGCGGCCTGTACCGCGAAATACGTGGTCTTGCCCAGCTATCGGGTCCAGGGATTGCTGCTGGCCAGGGCTTATTTCGAACAGACGGGGGTGGACCTGCTGTTCTGTTCGACCGGCAGCCAATCGAGCGCGCCGGTGTTGAAGCGGTTTGGCGCCGTTGAGATTGCCGGTGGCGATGCGGCGGCCCTGTTCGTCCTGCGCGGGGCGCCGGTGGTATCTGAATTGATGAAGCGGCACGGATACGAGGGCGCGTTGGCACGGCTGGTGTCGGGCGGAGTGGGGGCGGCGTTGACCCTGGTCGAGCGGGTCCGGTGCAGCCCGCCGGGGCCTCGGCCTGCCGTGCGCGTGGAGCTGTTGGACCGCTGTGATGCGCGCATGGACGAGAGGTGGGAGCGGGCGGAAGGCGGGCGCATTACCAGCCGGCGCGATGCCCGGCGGATGCAGTGGCTCTATTTCGAGGGTCCGGCTTCCCGGCCGGATACGTTGGTCTTCGGGGCATTCCGGGGGCAACAACTGGTGGGCTGTCTGGTGTGCCAGGATCGCGCCCAGACGCGCGGCGTGCGACGGCGGGAGGTGATGGACCTGTTCACGGCGCCTGAAGATCTGGACGCCTTTGACGCCCTGGTGGCTCAGGCCCTGTCCAGGGCCGAAGCCGATGGCATGGACACGCTGGAATTCCGCAGCCTGCCGGAAAGGTGGATGGAGCGGCTGACTTCCTGGGGGGCGAGACGCCGGCGACTGGAAGTCAACCCCTTTCTGGTGAAGACGCTGAATCCTGAACTGCTGCTTCCGGCCGGAGAAGCGGACCAATGGCACCTGTCTCCGGGAGATGGCGATGGCGCAGCCTGGTGAGGGGGGCGGCCCAACGTGTTCACGAATCTTCTCAATGGCGGATCAGCGGGCGTTTGCCGGTCTGTCCGGCGATTATAACCCGATGCATGTCGATCCGGTCGCGGCCCGCCGGTTACTCTTTGGCAAGGTGGTGGTGCATGGCCTGCATGGCCTGTTGTGGGCGATGGAGGCGTGTTGTGCCCGGCTTGCCGCTCCCATCGCGTTGCGCTCGGCGCGCGTGCGGTTCTGCGGGCCGATTGGCGTCGGCGACGAGGTGGTCGCGGCGATCGCATTCCCCAAGGTCGGATGCGTTGAACTGACCATTCTGGCGGAAGAAGAGGTCAAGACCACGGCGTTCCTGGAATTCATGCCGGTAACCTGGAAGTGGTCCGCGGCGGTGAAGCCGCGGGAGGATTTCAGCACCGGCGAAGATTGCCGCGAGCTCACTTTCGAACAGGCCTCCACCGACCGGGGGCGGATCCCGCTGGTCTTGAATCCCCTGGCATGGACGCGGGCCTTTCCCAACCTGGCGGCTGGGTTGCCCATGCTTCAGGCCGCTCAATTGCTTGCCATTACCCGGCTGGTGGGGATGCACTGTCCGGGGCGGCACTCGCTCTTGTGCGATTTGGAGTTCTGTTTCACCCCCGCTTCCCCGGTGGCGCCGGAGCTGGCTTATGCGGTGGCCAGTGCCGACGGGCGAACGGGGAAACTCGTGTTGCATATCGAGTCGCCGGGGATGGTGGGCATGCTCAGGACGTTTCTGCGACCCCGGCCGGCGGTCCAGGCGAGCATGGCGGATGTGGCCAGGCGGGTTCGACCGGATGAATTCAAGGAGTGTCGCGCCCTGATCATCGGGGGAACGCGCGGTCTGGGCGAAACCACCGCCAAGCTGCTTGCCGCCGGGGGTGCGTCCGTTCGCCTCACGTATCATCAGGGCCGGGCCGATGGCGAGCGCGTCGCCCATGAGATCGCCAAGGCCGGTGGCGAGGCCGGCGTGTTCCACCTGGATGTGACGGCCCGCCCGCTGGATCTGCGGGATTCGCTGGCCGGTTGGATGCCGACGCACCTGTTTTACTTCGCAACGCCACGGATCCGCCGCGGCCGGCCGGGCACATTCTCACCGACCCTGTTCAACACCTTCTGTCAGTACTATGTAGAGGGATTTTACGAGACGGTTGCGGCCGTCCGGGCGCTGACCGCAAGACCGCTGATCATCGTCTATCCGTCCACGGTTTTCCTGGATGATCCGAAGACCGATTTTGGCGAATACGTGGCGGCCAAGGCGGCGGGAGAAAGGCTGGGCGTCCACCTGCAACGGATTCTGCCCGGCGTGTCCGTGCACCGCCCGCGTCTGCCGCGGCTCAAGACCGACCAGGTGGTGGGCCTGCTGCCTGTATCGGCGGCTGAACCAATCGAGGGGCTACTGGCGATGATTCGGTCGCTTCGTGTTCGGGAGGGGGTGCGGGGATGAGCCCGAATGCGGCAACAGTCCTCCGGCCCGGAAAGGAGTCTTCGCCCGGGAGCGCGCCGACGGAAACCGGCGTTCGGCTGCGTCGTTGGACGTATCCTTACGCGGCGGCTCTGGCCATCTGCAGCGACCTCGATGAGACGCCCGACCGCCACGTATACCTGCGAATTGCCCGCTTTCTGAATACGACCGTGACCGGTGAGATGGGCCCCGGCGTGGGGCTGGAGGTAGGCAACAGTATTTACTTCGATATGCCGCCCGACCAGTTTGCCTACTGGACGACCGACGACGCCGGGCGGGCGATGATCCACGCCCTGATTCGCAGCGGGCACATCGACGTGCTGCACTCGTACGGCGACTACTGCGGACATCGTGACCAGGTGGCCCGGCATCTGGACGAGCTGCGCCGGCATGAACTGCATCTGGAGGTATGGGTCGATCACTCCAAGGCGCCGACCAACTTCGGGCCGGACATCATGTGCGGGCGTGGAGACGTACCCTCCGCGCCGATGTACCACGCCGACCTGACGCTGAATTACGGGATTCGCTACGTGTGGCGCGGACGCACCACCGTGGTGACCGGGCAGGATGCGCCGGCCAGTCCGGCCGCGCTGGCTAACATCTGGACCTGGCGGCATCCGCTGGTCTCGGCGCAGACAGCGGCCAAGGAAGCCGTCAAGGTGCATCTGGGCAAATGCGGCCACCCGCGCTGGGAGATGTACGCGGACAATCGCACCTATCGGCAGAGTACGCTGCGAGACGGGCAAGGTATCTGGGAGTTTCTGCGTTCCAGCCCGTTCTGGGGCGGTTCGGGAAGAGGCGATACCGCCGACGGCATCCCGGGCGTGCTGACGGAGAAGATGCTGCGAACGCTGATCCGCCGGCAGGGGGCGTGTATCCTGTATACCCACCTCGGCAAGGTCAGTGATCCCGGCCGGCCGTTCGGTCCCGAGGCCCAGGCGGCCTTTCGCCGGTTAGCCCGTTTTCATCATGACGGACGGATTCTGATTCGAACCACGCAGCGCCTGCTTAAATATCTCGTTATTCGGGAGCATTTATGCTTCGCCGCCGCTTGTGACCGGGGAATAATGAGAGTGACCATCGAGGTCGTGGCGGACCCTGTGTTTGGCACGTGGATCCCATCCGCCGGTGATCTGCAGGGTCTGACTTTCGAAATGCCGCGTTGCGAGGGCGTTCAGGTTTACAGCCCGCGGGGCGAAGCGGTCGCCGTTGAGGTCATGCACGAGGGACAGCTCACGCGGGCCACCATTCCCTGGCGGCCGTTGGAGTTTCCCGAGGAGCGGTGGTAGTCACTTATGCCCAATGTGGCCTTTGATCTGGAATGCACCAGCCCGGTGGCCATCGGCGTGGGGCCGGCCGACTATGACGCCACGCCGCCGTTCTCGCCGGGCCGGGCGTACCCGGAGTATTCATTCTGCCCGGCGCCGCATCCGAACCATGCGTACGAAACCGTGCGCGAGACGCTGCGTTTGCTGGGGCTCGACGCAGCGCGGTTTGGCACGCCGGAGTGGGATCCGCTGGCCTGTGTGGTCGTTCCGGGCGACATGGTAGTGCTCAAACCCAATTTTGTCCGCGATTTCCGCGAGACTCATCCCGATCCGGCCGACTGCCTCACCACGCATGGCACGGTGCTGCGCGCGGTGATCGATTACGTGTACAAGGCCCTGGACGGTAAGGGGCGGATTATCATTGCGGACGCGCCGCAGAACGATTGCGATTTCGAGGCCGTGTGCCGGCAGGCCGGGCTGGCCGAGATCCAGCGGTTCTATCGGGAGCGCGCCGGTTTCAACATCGAGGTCTACGATCTGCGTCCGGAGAAGGCGGACAAGATCGATGGGGTTATTGTGGGCCATTCGCGACTGCCCGGCGATCCGGCAGGATACGTCAAGATAAACCTCGGGCGCCACTCCGCGTTTTATGAAATCAATCATCTGTGCCACCTGTTGTACGGCTCCGAATATGACATGTCCGAGTTGCGTCGCCATCAGAGCGGCGACGTGCATGAATACCTGATCTCCCGCACGGTACTGTCCGCCGACGTGGTGATCAGCCTGCCCAAGCTGAAGGCGCACAAGAAGACGGGCCTGACCGTCAACATGAAGAACCTGGTGGGAATTAATGGCAACAAGAACTGGTTGCCGCACCATCGGGAGGGCACGCCCCTGGAGGGTGGGGATCAATTCGCGGACAGCCGGTGGGTCCGGCGGCTGGAGCGCCGGGTGGTGGAGCGGTTCAAACGGGCGTTTCCGCTGCTGGGGCCGATTCGGCCGTTGGTGGCCGGTCCGGTCAAGGGCCTGGGCAAACGCGTGTTCGGCGATACGAACCGGGACACGATCCGCTCGGGCAATTGGTACGGCAATGATACCACCTGGCGAATGTGCCTGGATCTGAACCGTATCCTGGTATATGCGGACGCGGAGGGCAACTGGCAGGATGCCCCGGCGCGGCGTTTTTTCAGTCTGGTGGATGGAATCATTGCCGGTGAGGGCACCGGCCCGCTGGACCCGCCTCCCAGGCCGGCCGGCGTCATCCTGGCCGGTTTCAACCCGGTGGCGGTGGACCTGGTCGCGGCCCGGCTGATGGGGTTCGATTATCAGAAAATTCCACTGTTGCGCTGCGCCCTGGAGAATCATCCGCTGACGCTGGCCGACTTCTCGGCGCAGGACGTAGAGGTGGTTTCGAATCACGAGGGGTACCACGGATCCCTGGGGGGGATCGATGGCTCACTGGGGTTCCAGCCGCATTTCGGCTGGAAAGGGCACATCGAGTTGGAGACCCGGGGGGTTCACCTTGAGCGATCGACCGTATGAAGTCAGACGTTCACCATGGGATATATCGGTAAGCATCAACAGGATCATTGGACCACGCGCGCCGCAGTGGCTGGGACGCATGGGTTTGCTCCTGGCACTGGCGGCCGGCGCGAGCCTGCTGACGCTGATGCTGTACTACTGGCTGGTTGCCCATTTCATGCAGGGGCAGTCTCCGCTGGCCAATGCCGAGTACATCATGGACATCCACACGGTCAGCGCCCGCATCGCCGCTGTCCTGCACCTGCTGGCCGGCGGGGCATTGTTCCTGGTTCTATACCGGGGGCTGCGCGGCGTGCCGCTGGAAAAGCTGCGGGGCTGGGCCTGGCATCATCGATGGATCGGCTGGGGCGCGGCCCTGGTAACGGGCCTGACGGTTACCCTGTGGTTGACGGGCGTGTTAAGAGGAGCGCCGTCGTCGGAGGACGACCTGACGTACTTTTTTCAGGCCCGCCTCTTCGCCAACGGCCAGACCATGCTGCCCACCGCGCAGTGGGGGCCGTTGGCCCAGGGACTCGAGTGGTGGTGGACCATCCCGGGCACTCGGGGGATCTGCTCGTTTCAGGTTCCCGGCCACAGCCTGCTGTTGGTGCCGGGGGCGTGGCTGGGGCAGTTCAGTTTGGTGCCGGCAGCGGAAGCAGTAGTCACCGGCCTGGCCACCTATCGGGCGGCGTTGTTGCTGTTCGGCCGTCGGACGGCGGCGCTGACGGCCATCCTGTTTGCGACGTCCCCCTATGTCTACACGACATTCTCGGGGTACTCCGCTTCCACTTCCACGGCGTGCATGGTCAGTCTGGCGCTGTGGGCCTGGGCGGCGCTGCTGCACAAGGCCACGGCCCGGCGGGCCTTCGTGCTGGGGGTCTGTATCGGCCTGGTGTGCTGGATTCGTCCGGCAGCAGCGTTATTCGTATCTGTGCCCATGGCGGCCTGGCTGCTGGTCTGTATGGTACGGGGCGTCAGCTCCTGGCGCCTGGCGCCGGCCGGCCTGGCCGGCGTGATCCCGCTGGTAGCCCTGTACATCGGGTATTGCACGTACGTCTCCGGACGGCCCGCATTCACGCCCGGGAGCGTCTACGCGGAACGCCTCGGTTCAGGCGAGCTGTCCCCCGAGAACGTCATTCAGGCGCCGCCGCGACAAGCCATCCATCTGCCGGGTACCTTGATCGGCCTGGCCCGGCTGAACATCTATCTGCACGGCTGGCCCCTGTCACTGCTGCCGCTGCTGGTACTCCCGTTGTTGCCCGGCAAGGGGGCCCGAACGTGGGTGCTGATCGTGCCCGTCGTGAGCGTGCTGTGTTTCTACGCGTTCTATCGCGCGGTGACCGGTTGGTACTATTTCGAAGTCGCGCCGCTGATGTACATCCTGAGCGCTCGCTCCGTCGTGCTGATGCGGGCCTGGGTCCGCCGACGGCAGCGACCTTTCCTGATCCGGGCGCTGCCACGGCTGGTGTGTGCCGGCGTCATTCTTTCCTGCGTGCAGAGCATACCGCTGGCCATGGCGCGGCAACACGACTACGTGCAGGTGTTTAACAACGTTCACGAAGAGGTATTCGAACGTCTGGCCGGCCGGCCGGCGGCCATATTAATGGCCCCGGATGAGTGGTCGCGCTGGGGGGCGTATCTCACCGGCCGGAACAGCCCTTTCCTGGATGACGAGGTGGTCTACGTGAACGCCTCCGGGGGGCATTGGGACCGGCGGCAACTGGAGGCCGTAGTGGGGAGGCGGGAATTCTATTATCTGCGAATCGACGACCCGCCTCAGGAGTCGCTCACACTGGAACGGGTGTGGGAGAGCGCAGGACTGATCTGGTTGGGGTGGCCTGTCGGTTTTGCATGAAAGGCGGAGTATGAAACGGGCGTTTTCTCGCAAGAACCTTTGGGAGACGCTTCCACGTCCAGTGAAAGCGGTGGCCGGCCGATCTCTGGGCTGGGTTTCGCCGGAGTGGCTGCTGGGCCGCAAGTTTCGCACGTGGCTGCGCTTTCTGAACCGGGCCCAGTATTGGACCCGGGAGGTGGCGACCGCCTATCAAGTCAAGCGTTTGCGCAGACTGTGCCGTCTGGCCTACGAGAAATCACCGTACTATCGGAGCGTATTTCGATCGGCGGGCTTTGATCCCCGCGATCTGAAGCGTCCCGAGGATCTGTCCGGTCTGCCGCTGCTGGACAAGAACACGTTGCGCGAGCATCTGGAGGAGATGTGTACGGTTCCCCCGGACTCGCCGGGGGTTGACTACACCTCCACGGGGGGAACGAGCGGGTCGCCGTTGCATTTCTACATCGGCGCGGATCGCTCCGCGGTCGAATACGCCCACCTGGTTTCCGGCTGGATACGGGTGGGGTGTACGGCCCATACGACGCAGGCGGTGCTGCGCGGCGCGGTGGTGAAACCTGACGCGAACGGCCTGCGGCACGAATACGATCGCCTCCTGCGCCGCCACTATTACAGCGGCTTCCACATGACCGATGAGGACATGGGCCGTTACCTGGATCACATTGGTGGGCTCGGCCCCTGTTACCTGCATGCCTATCCGTCGTCGATCATCATGCTGGCGCGGTACATGGAGCGTTGCGGACGGAAAGCGCCCGGCAACATTCGCGGCCTGCTGGCCAGCTCCGAAATTGTCTATCCGCAGGATCGGGCACTCGCCCAGCGCGTCTTTGGCGTCCGCCTGTACAGCGACTATGGAATGACCGAGAAGGTGGTACTGGGGGCCGAGTGCGAGGGTTCCACGGATTACCATATCTGGCCGACCTACGGCTGGTTCGAACTGCTGGACAGCGAAGGCAAACCGGTGCGCGAGCCGGGCAAGCGGGGCGAGATCGTGGGCACCGGCTTCATCAACTCGGTGACGCCGTTTATCCGTTACCGCACCGGCGATGAGGCGACCTACGTGGGCGAGCGGTGCGAGGCCTGCGGGCGCGAGCACGTGCTCATTCGCGAGGTGCTCGGCCACCGTACCCAGGAGATGCTGGTGGCTGGCGATGGCGGGCTGATCTCGTGGACGGCCATCAACATGCACGACGACACGTTCGCCAACGTCCGGCAGTTTCAGTTCCGCCAGGACACGCCGGGGTGGGCGGTGCTGCGGGTGGTTCCGGCGGCGGGTTTCTCGCCGGCCGACCGGGAGCGCATAGAGCGCAGGCTGCGGGAGAAGCTGGATGGAAGAATCCAATTCGAAGTGGAGCTGGCCGACGAAATCCGTCTGACTGAACGGGGTAAGACGACTTATGTGGATCAGCGGATCAAGATCGACCACGGCCCGGCGAGCAGTGGAGGTTGATGGCGATGGGACTGGCAAGGGGCGGCTTGAGCGTGTTGGTCGGGATCGCCGCCTCCGCGGGCCTGACGGGGTTCCTGCTGCTGGTGGAGGGGGCCTGTCTGTGGCGGACGGTGCTGGACCGGATGGGGGCCGGTTCGCTGTCCGCAATCGATCCGTCTTCTCGACCCCGTTTGCGCATCCTGGTCATGGGCAGCTTTTTCAACGCCAACTGGTATCGCGCCCATCTGATTCCGCTGGCCACCTCGGAGGCCGTGGCTGAAGTGCGGGTGGTCAGTGGAGTGGCCGGCGAGGCGATCCGCAGCGTGTGTTGGCGTGTTCCGCCGGCATGGATGCGCCGGTTGGCGGGCGGCAACCTCTCCCGCGGGCTGATGGCGGCCTGGCAAACGCTGCGCTGGCGGCCGGATGTGATGATGGGGTACTTCATCTTTCCGAACGCGCTGCTGGCCCTCCTGCTGGCCCGGCTGAGTGGAGCCAGCGCCGTCTACCAGATGGGCGGGGGGCCGCTGGAGATTCAACAATGTGGATCGTGTTCGGAGAACACGTTTCTGAGGAGAGCGCTGCCGCGTTTTCCAGGTCTACATCGCATGCTGATGCGGGTCATCGGGCGATTTGACCTCATCGTGGTGCGCGGCCAATCGGCGCGGGCCTATTGCCGGAAGCATTTTCCCGACACGAACGTGGAGATTGTGACCGCGGGCATCGATTGCGAGCGGTTTCGCCCCATGCCGGAGGTGGAGAAACGCTTCGACGTGGTCACGGTGGGGCGGCTGAGCGCGCTGAAGCGCGTGGACGTGCTCATCCAGGCGCTGGCCCGCGTTTCACGCCACCTGCCGGAGTTGACCGCGGCCATCGTCGGAGAGGGGCCGGAGCGTCACAACCTGGAACGACTGTGCGAGTCGTTGGGCCTGGCCGGACGCGTCCATTTTGCCGGCAAGAGCGACAAGGTGGAATTGATTCTCAACCAGTCGCGTCTGTTCGTGTTGTGCAGCGATTCAGAAGGCTTTTCCATTGCCATGGCCGAGGCCATGGCCTGCGGCCTGCCGGCCGTGGTGTCCGACGTGGGTGAACTGGGAGCGCTGGTGCGGAATGGCCACACCGGGCGCCTGGTCCCGCGCGGAGATGTGGCGGCTTTTGCGTCCGCCATCGAGGATCTGCTCAGGGACGGGACCGCTCTGAAATCGTTTTCGGAGCGATGCGTCCGGGAGGCAGGTCAAATGTGTTCTTTGCCCGCTGTCAGCCGTCGTTGGACATGCATCCTTCGTGAACTGGCAGCTCGTCGCCGTGTGCCGGCCCGGGTGTGGTCGGCGCCGGCCTCTTCCAAGGAGCGCGGCTCATGTCTTTTGTAAAACACAGAACGCGCGGAGTGGAGCATTGGGGCCCCGAAGAATCCGGCTCGGGGCCGTAGACCCTGGTTAGAACGACAGGGGGTTACCGGTGAAGCAGATTGTGCAGAACTACGGCACAGGGGAACTCAGCCTGGAGGAGGTGCCCGTCCCACAGTGCCGTCCCGGAGGTGTATTGGTCCGAACGGCTTATTCGCTGGTCAGTGCGGGGACCGAGCGGATGAAGGTGGAGCAGGCCCGCATGAACCTGCTGGCCAAGGCCCGCGCCCGGCCGGACAAGGTTCACCAGGTGGTTCAGAGCGTCAAACAGGTCGGGGTACTGGAGACGTACAACAAGGTCCGCGAACGGTTGAATGCCCTGACCCCGCTGGGGTACAGCATGGCCGGCACCGTGGTGGAGGTCGGCGAGGGCGTTGATGAATTCAGCGTAGGCGACTACGTGGCGTGTGGGGGCGAAAAACGCGCCTGCCATGCCGAGTTCGTATACGTGCCGCGTAACCTGTGCGTCCCTGTACCGCCCACGGTGGATCTCAAGGATGCGGCGTTCACTACCGTGGGGGCCATTGCCCTTCAGGGGGTACGGCAGGCGGGCGTGGCCCTGGGGGATTCCGTGCTGGTGATCGGGTTGGGCCTGGTGGGTTTGATCGCGGTCCAGATTCTGAAGGCGGCCGGCTGCCGGGTGGTGGGGGTGGATCTTGATCCGCGGAAGGTGGAATGGGCTCGGCAGAGCGGCGCCGATCTGGCTTTCCACCGGGATGACCCGGCGCTGGAGGATGGCGTTCGCTCTCTGACCGCGGGCGCGGGAGCGGATGCGGCGTATATCGCGGCCAGCACGCACAGCGAGGATCCGATGATGCTGGCCGGGCGGCTGTTACGCGATCGAGGCCGGGTGGTCATCGTCGGGCGGGTGCGGGTCGAAGCCGACTGGCAGACCTACTACTACAAGGAGCTATCCGTGGTCATGTCGCGGTCTTACGGCCCCGGCCGGTACGATCGCACCTACGAGGACAAGGGCGTTGACTACCCCATCGGCCACGTGCGCTGGACCGAGCGGCGCAACATGGAGGAGTTTGTTCGTCTGCTGGAGACCGGCCAGGTGTGCCTGACCCGGCATGCGCCACGGATCTTCAAGCTGGCACAGGCGCCCGAGGTGTACCAGCAGTTGCAGGATGATCCCGGGTGGCAGGCGACGGGCGTCCTGTTCGAGTATCCGCAGGATGCGCCGTTGGAACGGCGTGTGCTGTTGCCACGGCATGTCAGCGTGGGAGAGGCCCTCCCGGGTAAGGTGGGCATCGGGGTCATCGGGGCGGGACACTTTGCCACGGCCACGCTTATCCCCGCGCTGAAGCGCGGGGATGGAGTGCGGATGCGCAGCGTTGCGTCGGCCGGCGGGTTGACGGCGCGAAGTGCCGCGACCCGGCATCAGTTTGAAATATGTGCCAGCAGCGCCGATGAGGTGACGGGGGACAAGCAGGTCCAGGCGGTGGTCATCGCCACCCGCCATGACAGCCACGCCGACTTGGCAGCCCGGGCCCTGCGGGCCGGCAAGCACGTGTTCGTGGAAAAGCCCCTGGCCTTGTCGCGCGAACAGCTTCAGGACGTGATGGAGGCCCAGGCGGACACGGGACGAATCCTGATGCCGGGGTTTAACCGGCGGTTCAGTCCGCTGGCGGTGGCGGTGCGCGACTTCTTCTCCGGCCGGTCCGGGCCTATCGAGGTGGTCTGCCGGGTCAATGCCGGCGAGATGCAGTCGGACTCCTGGTACGCGGATGTGGAGCTCAGTGGCTGGCGTATCATCAGCGAGGGCTGCCACTTTGTGGATCTCATCCAGTTCATCTGCGGCAGCCCGCCGGTGCGCGTGTATGCGGAGATGATCGCCGGGCACGTGCCGGGTGGACAGAACGACAACTGCTGCGCGACCCTGAAGATGGAAGATGGTTCGGTGGCCACGCTCATGTACGTGGCCAATGGCGATCCGTACTTCGAGAAAGAGCGCGTGGAGGTGTTCGGCCAGGGGCGCGCGGCGGTCATCGAGAATTGGGCCATGGCCCGGCTGATGGCCAGGGGCCGGACACGGAAGGTACGGCCCGGAGGCACCGGCAAGGGGCACCAGGCCCAGATGCAGGCCTTCGTGACGGCCGTGCGGGAGGGCCTGCCGTCGCCGATCCCTCCCGAGGAGGCGTCCGCGGCGACGCTCGCAACGTTTGCCATCGTCGACGCTTTGCATTCGGGTGAGCCCCAGACGGTTGAGCCGCTGCACGGGCCGGCCTGAATGTCCGTGCGCGATGAGGAAATGGCCAGACGTCTGATATGTGTGGCATGTGATATGTGTGGCACGGCGCTTGAGCCGTGCCGAATGTCCGGGTCGTCCGCGCACGGCTCAAGAGCCGTGGCACTCCCCGTGTGAAGGTTGTAGCGGCCGGGCTCCGTACCGGCCGTTTTGTCCGTCAAATGGCCGGTACGGAGCC
>JAAXZI010000017.1 GCA_012719955.1 Phycisphaerae bacterium
CCACAGGCCCTGCAGTTGCGGCGCGTGCTGGGTGAGGAACCGGTACTGGCTGGATTTACTTTTGCACCGATGGGTCACGGTGATAATAATGAGGACAGCGATCTGCCACTGCTGGTAAGTCTCTGGGCGACCTGGTCCACGACGTCGAGCAGTATCCGCGGCACGGCACACAGCAGCGGCTTCCACGACCAGGTTCGCCAGGTGCCGGCCATCCCTGGCAAAACGGCACATGACGGGGCCTCCTGTTGGGCTTTGGGACACTCTAACATACGGGAGGCCCTATTTTTTCTGCAGTAAATTGTGAGACAGGCTGCACGGCTCAAGAGCCGTGGCACACACCTCCTTTGGGCGTTGGCTTGCCGGCGCGCAGGTGAATTGGTCGCGGATCAAGGGTGTTTCCGCAGGGATGCCGGGTGTTGCACGAGCCGGAAGCCGTTGCGCCAGTGCCAGGTCATCGAGCGGACGTTGCCGATGAGGAAGGTGCTGGCCAGTTCCGTAAAGCCCAGTGAACGCAGGTTGGCTGCCGCCAGGCGCAGCAGTTCGGTGCCCAGGCCATGCCCGGCGATTCGGGGGCTGGAGAAGATCCAGGTGAGATGCGGCTGGCCCAGGCGCCGCTCGATGGCGTCCGGCGGGGGCGGCTGCTGCCAGCGCAGGCTGTGCCATTCGGTCAAGTCTCCCGGCGGAACCAGCGTCACCAGAATGGCGCCGGCCGGGTTGTCCCAGGCGTGCGGTCCTTCTGCGACGAAACACGCGGGCAGGATCAGGGGGCCGTCGCCGCCCTCGCGGGTGTGACGCAGGCAATCGCGGGCGGCGGCCACCGCGGTCTGGCTGTCCAGTGCGCAGAAGGGCGGTACCTGCTCGAACGCGGCGGCCATCAGGCCGGCCAATCGACCCCAGTCGGCATCGGAGAAGGGACGCCGGGTGAAGTTCGCCAGACTGCCGGATGCTGATCCGTCTTGCGGAGCTGCGGGCGGTGCGATCGAGGCCAGATCGAGCAGGGCCCGGCCATAGCGGGGATCCGGCGTGAGCCAGGCCGAGCCGCCCAGGTATTCGTACTTGTAAGCGGCGTGGCGGGGAAGAGAGTTGAACTCCTCCAGGCTGATGCCCAACTCGATCGTGCGGAACCAGTCGTCGAGCATAATGCTCCAGTATATCCCATCGGGTCACGGATTGGATTTGGAGCCGCGGGAAGTGATGCGCTTGTGCCGGCTGCGTTTGCGGTTTGGAAATATTGGGCTTCGTGCCATGAGGCGGGCAGGATGCGCGTCCCCCGAGTTGAGGCGGGCAAGATGCCCGCCCCCCGAAACAGGCGGGCAGGATGCCCACTCCCCGCAACAGGCGGGCAGGATGCCCGCCCCCCATGACGGCGTGCAAACGCGCCGCTGGGACGTTCAGGATCGTCAGGATCTCTGGGCGAGAGCGTTACGGATGCGCCGGAGCGTCTTATCCTTGCCCAGCAGGACCAGCGTGTCGTAGATGGCCGGGCTGATGGTCCCGCCGGAAACCGCCACCCGCAGCGGCTGGGCGACCTTGCCCATTTTGACGCCGTGCGATTCGCAGATGCCGGTTAAGAGCGCCTCCAGGTTGGGGGTGGTCCAGACCTCCACCTTCTCCAGCAACGGCAGGAGGTTCTCCAGCATGGCGAAACCGCCGTCTTTGACGAGCACCTTCTGCACGGCGGCTGGGTCGTATTGGATGGCCGCATCGTCCACGAAGATGAAGCCGGCCTTGGTGTCGATGTCGGGGAAGGTGTGGAATCCTCTGCAGACGCGAAGCAGCTCCCGGCGGGTCTCGCGGTCGGGGTTGGCCCTGGCGATGGTCGAGGTCTCGCTGACGGAGAGGAAATCGTCGTAGGCGGCCTGAAGTCGCTCCTCCGAGGCGGCGCCGACGTAATCGGTGTTGAACGCCAAGAGTTTCTCGCGGTCGAACTTGGGATTGGTCTTGCCGATGCGGTCGATGCTGAACAACTCGACCATTTCGTCCAGGGTCATCTTCTCGCGGTCGGCGCCGGGCGACCAGCCGAGCAGGGCGATGAAGTTGATCAAGGCCTCGGGCAGGTAGCCCTGGGCGCGGAACGAATGCACCTCCACGTCGCCGTCGCGCTTGGAGAGCTTGCGGCCTTTCATGTCCATGATAAGCGGCAGGTGGGCGTAGCGTGGCGTCGGGTAGCCCAGGGCCCGCTGAAGGGCGATGTGCCGGGGCGTCTGGGCAAGGAACTCCTGACCGCGCATGACAAAGTTGACCTTCATTCCGGCGTCATCGATGACGTTGGCCAGGTGGTAAGTGGGGATGCCGTCGGCCTTGAGAATAACGAAATCATCCAGTTCCGCCCCGGGCACGGTGACGTCGCCCATGACCTCGTCGTGGACGGTGATGTCCTCAGCGGGGATGGCAAACCGGACCACCACCGGCCGGCCCTCGAGCCGAGCCCGTTTCACGTCGCTTTCATCGGGGAAGCGCTCCGGCCGGGGGTACTTGAAGGCTTTCTTCTCGGCTTCAGCCTGCTTGCGGCGGGCTTCCAGTTCTTCCTGGGTGTCGAAGGCGTAGTAGGCCTTGCCTTCCGCAATCAGCCGGCGGACGACTTCATGGTACAGCTCAAGGCGTTGCATCTGGTAGTAGGGGCCGTTGGGGCCGCCGACGTCGATGCCTTCGTCCCACAGGAGTCCCAGCCAGCGCAGGTCGTCCATAATCTTGGCGTCGGCCCCGGGGACGTTGCGGTCGGTGTCGGTGTCTTCGATGCGGACAATGAACGTTCCACCGGTCTTTCGGGCCAGCAGCCAGTTGAACAGGGCGGTGCGGGCCCCGCCGACGTGCAGGTAGCCGGTCGGCGAGGGTGCAAAACGCAGGCGAAGCGGTGGTTGGTCACTCATAGCTGGACTATTCCGTGGATGATCTTGGGTAAGGTTCCTCGGCGGGGGCCGCGGGCGGGGCGCCGGCGGGAACCGCTTGCGGCTGGTTACGGCGCAGCAGCAGCCGGATCGGCCCGCTCAAAATGAAGGCCCAGGCCATGAGGAACAGGGTCAATTCGCTGTAAATGATCAGGAACGGCAGAATCAGCAGGATGATAACCACGTGTCCCAGCGGCCGGCGGCGGAAGAGAGAGCTGACGGCGTGCGTATAGGGAACCCGGCTGACCATGAGCAGGGCGATGACCAGGGTCAGGAACGGGTAGGCCCGCGTCAGAATGGCCGCGATGTTCGGCCACATCTCGCGCTGGTCGAGGTGGTCGTGCAGCAGGATCACGCTGACGACCGCGCCGGCGGCGCCGGGCGAGGGAAGCCCCTTGAAGCCCCGGTGGGCGCTTTCATCCAGGGAGGTTTCCACGTTGAACCGGGCCAGACGCAGGGCCGTGCAGCAGGCGTAAATCACGCCGACAAACACCGTCAGCCGTCCGAACTGGCTGATGCCGAACGGTGCGTAGCCCCACTGTTCTATCTCGCGACGTACCAGGGTGACCATCATCAGGGCGGGCGCCACGCCGAAACTGACCACGTCGGCCAGGGAGTCGAGTTGTTCGCCGAACTTGCTGCTTTTCCTGGCCAGGCGGGCGATGCGCCCATCGAGGGCGTCGCAGATGGCCGACGCCACCAGCATCCACACGGCGATGGACAGGTAGGAGGGCGCCCGGGCCTCGGCAAAGTCGCTGTTGAGCGTTCGCTTCTCCTGGAAGCGGACACCGGCGCCAAGGTCGCGCATTTCGAGCCCGCATTGATAAATCGCGCCGAAGCCGAAGATCAGATTTCCCAGGGTCAACAGCGTGGGCAGCATGGCAACGGCGGCCAGGCGACGCCGACGATGCAGGGGGCGTAAGGGGTCGCCGGGACTCTCGTGGGAAGGCTCAAGCATGTTTCAACTCCGAAGGTGAGGTCTGCTCCGCCTTATCGAGTGCCTCCGCATCGGCTGATTCGGTCTCGCTGAGTCGGCGCGCGAGAATACTCATCGCGCCGTAGACGCGATCGCCGATGGTCACGGCGGGTTTGTACAGGTTGTGGCCGGGCAGGATGAGCTCGGTTCGAGAGCCGAACTTGATGAGCCCGATCCGCTGGCCGGTGAAGACGCGGTCGCCGGGCTTGACGTTGCACACGATCCGCCGGGCGATCAGGCCGGCGATCTGGCGGACCACGACCGGACCGGCGTGCGGCGGGTCCGGATCGATCACAATGGTGTTGGCCTCGTTCAGCTCGCCGCACTGGGGATCGCGGGCGTCGAGGAACTGGCCCGGCTTATAGCTGACGGAACGGACCGTCCCGGCGCACGGGCTGCGGTTAATGTGGACGTCGAGCACGCTCAGAAAAATGCCGATTCGCGTGGCCGGTCCGCCGATGTCCGGGTGCTGCTCCAGCAGGGTCGTCTCGGTGACCTTGCCATCGGCGGGCGCGATCATGATGCCCTCCTCTAAGGGGGTGGTCCGTTCGGGGTCCCGGAAGAAGGCCAGGCCGCTCAGCCAGACAATGATGAACAGGATGGCCACCGGCCAGGCCCACCCATAGCCGGCCAGGCCCATGAAGAGGGCCCAGACGCCTGCGCCGCCGAAAACCAGGGTGAGGATGATCATTTCCCGCAGGCCGCCGGGGGCCAAGGGTAAACGCATGAGCTATTCCTCCTGAACCGCGTTGTCCGTCATGGTAGCGGGAATGGGGGTGTAAGGAAAGTCGGCTCGCTCGACCTTGGGGGGGCCAGCGCGGGCTGCGCCTGCAACCCAGGAGGCTTGTGCGGGTGTCAGTTGTCAGTCGTCAGTTGTCAGTTGTTGGTTCGGGGTTCCGCCCAGGGTCCCGCACTGGTCCTTTGGCACTACAGCGCAAGGTCGTAGCGGCCGGGCTCCGTACCGGCCGTTTTGCCCGTAAAACGGCCGGCACCCAGCTTTTGCCAGGTCCCCGGCCCGGCCGCCACAGAAAATGGCCCACTTTGTGCTGTAGGGTTTTGTCAATTGTATGTAGTGGCGGCACGTCCGCGGTAGTTGTTATCGGCGAAGCCGGAATTAAGATAAGTGCAGGGGGGCGGTGAATCGGTCGGGCGGCTTCGGGAACTTGTGGCTCTTCCAGGCGTCCAAATGGGTAAGGAAACGGTCGGATCAACGGTCGCAGAACTTCGGACTGCCGATGAGGCGGTCCTGGTGGAGAGCGCCCGTTCCGGGGATATGAACGCGTTCAGCCGGCTGGTGGTCCAATACCAGGACCGGGTGTTGAACACCTGCTGGCGAATCAGCGGATGCCTGGAGGATGCCGAGGACCTGGCCCAGGAAACCTTCCTGAAAGCCCTGGAGTCCATCGCCACCTTCCGGCGGAAGTCGTGTTTTTATACCTGGCTGTTTCGCATTGCGGTGAATGTGTCCATTTCGCATCGTCGGCGGAAGGGGCGGCGGCCTCGTCTGTCGCTGTACTGTGGGGACGGTCAGTCCGATGGGATGGATCCGCCGGCCAGTGAAGCGCAGGCGCCCGACCCCGCCGCCCGTTTGACCGCGATGGAGACCCGGCAACTGGTGGAGGAGGGGCTGGACGCGCTGGATGACGACCACCGTTCGGTGATTGTGTTGCGCGACATCGAGGGTTTTGATTATCAGCAGATCGCCGAGATCCTGGAACTGCCGGTGGGTACCGTCAAATCGCGATTGCATCGGGCACGGATGGAGTTGAGAGATCGACTCAAGAGGGTGTTGAAGGTGTGAGCAGGTGAGCGACGATCGACGACGAGAACTGGAAACGCAGCTTTCCGCCTACCTCGACGGCGAGCTGGGGCTTGCGGAACGGCGCGCGGTGGAAGCGCTGCTGGAAACCGACGAGGAGGCGCGCGCGCTGCTCAAGCAGTTGCGCGCCACCGTCGAGGCGGTTCGCGGCCTGCCGCGGGCCAGGGCCTCGGAGCGTCTGATCGAGTCCCTGCGAGCGCGCATGGAACGCCAGTCGTTGCTGGAAGGCCGGCCGGTGCCGGGCCGCACGGCCGACGGTGGACGGTCTTATCGCAAATGGATGGCCGTTGCCGCCGCGATCGGCCTTGTGGTGGGGGCCGGCTACCTGGCGTGGCCCTGGGCTCAGGAGTGGATCGCCCGGCCGGGCCAACAATATGCCCTGCGACTGGATGAGCGGCAGCATGAACACCTGGCGGAACAGGGGCTCCCGGACCGCGCGCCCGGCGCGGCGGACGAAGAACGGATGGCCGGGGCGCCGCCGGCCGCCGCGCCAGTTGAGCAGCCGGTGGCTGACGCGGCGGTTGATCGGGCGTTGGCTCGGACTGCCCCCACAGAACGGCGGGTGCCGATGGCCAAGCCGGCGGACGACAAGGTGGAAGCTGCCGCGGAACATTCCGACGAGTTCACCGCCTTCTTCGCACGGCCGTCGGCGGATTCGACGGTGCTGGAAGCGACGTTTGCGGATGCGGTCAGCCGGCGCGCGGCGGTGACGTGGCTGCGCGAGGAATACGCCTTCCAACCGGTCTCGCCTCCGGGGCAGCCGTTGGAGACGGCCTCGCTTGAGGTGCGCGTTCCCGACGTCCAGTCGGCCCGCCGGGTGGTGAGCAGTCTGCGGCAGACGCTGTCAGCCGACAATCTGCGGATCGTGAGCCGGGAGGATGCGCCCCCTCTGCCCGTGGTCGTCCAGCAGGAGCCGGCCGTAGCGGCCCTTTCCGACGCGTCTTCTCGTTCCTTCGAGATGGTGGACTCATCGGACGGAGAGGAAAAGGCGGCCATGCGCGTGGATGCACGGCACAAGGCCGCTTTCGAAGGGCGAGCCGGTGTGGCCGTGCGAAGTGCGGATGACGGGCAGGGCGCCCATGGCGCGAGCAGCGCACCGGCCGCAAGCATCGCAAGGCGGCCGATGCGGGCATCATTGCCCGATACGGCCATAACGGACGCCGCGACCCGTTCGGCCCCCGCGCTGGGGACCGAGATCGAACAGGTGGAGACGGAACCGTCCCTGCGCTCGCCGGCGGCCGCCCCGACCAGCCAACCGTTCCAGCGGCTTGCCACTGAAAGCCGGCACGCACCTCTTCCATACACCTTATGGCTCTATATCCACGTGGAGCCTCCCGCAACCGCGCCGGCGGACGTGAACCCTCCCGCTTCGCCGGATGAATAAGTCATGAGCAAGGTTCCGGTCGGTCAAGGCCTGGTCTGGTCTTGTCCACTTGATACGGATCCCCAATGAATCTTGTGCGTTGGGTGCCCCGCCTTTTCAGAGGGTGAGGTACTCCGAACGCACGAAGATTTAAGCGATCAGCAGCGCGGCGACTGACAACCAGGCAGGAACCTGCCCAAGTTTGCAACGAAAAGTGTATGAGTCCCTCCTCATGCCCTTGCCAGGGGGCGCCGCTCGTTGCGTCTGGGCTCCGTTCCGGCCGTTCATGCTTCGGAGAGGCGAAACGGGTGTACCGCAAGCGGCCCGCATGATTCCTGAAATCCCTGTCATGAGCTTGACTTGCTTCCCGGCCGTCGGAAAATCCTATAAAGCATGATGCCAGGCGCCTGATCTCGCGCGATTGATTTCCCCCTTGAACAAACGGGCACCTTATTGTGAACGCGGCCTTCGTGTGGGGGTGGGCGTGCGTTCGCCGATGGATGACGGAGTCTGCGAATGACAGCCTTGGTGTGCCGGCTGTGCGGTTTTATTCTTCTGGGATTGGGCTTGTGGGGTTTTGCGGCCAGAGGATCCTTCTGGGTCTTTGAGGTTAACCCGGTCCAGCACATTCTGCAGGTCGCCCTGGGGTCAGCCGCGCTGTGGGCGAGCTGGTCTGATCAACGGGTGGCCCGAAAGTTCTGCATCGGGTCCGCGGCCGCGTATGGCTTCGTCGCGCTGCTCGGCTTTCTGAATGTGCCGGCGGTGGTGGATTTCCTGAGCTTGAACCGCGCCGATCACTGGTTGCACCTGCTCATCGGGGGGACATTCCTGGCCGCGGTGGCCTTATCGCGAACGGCGCTCGCGACCGGCCACACGGGACGCACGGACCGTGCGACACCTGCGCACGGATCACCGGGAATGTGAGCGGGGCGCCTGCTTCGGTGTGAGCGCGGGGCCTGCGTAACGCGGGAATCATCTCCGTACCTCGCCAATGAATGTGACGCGGGTGGCATGGGCTGTCGCTGATGGCCCCTGCCACCCGTTCTTTTTATCACGCTGGTCAGACTTCCGTCCGCCGTAATTCCTGATGGAGATGGGCCGCGGCTATGCGCAGGTCGGCGACGAACGCTTCGTACATGGCGTGGCGGGCGTCGTCGTCTGGGGCGCGCAGGATGGCCGAAGGATGAATAGTAGCCAGTGTGGCCGGCGCCCACCGGGTCTGAATCACCTGGCCGCGCTGCCGGGTCACGCGAAACTGCGGGCCGAGCAGGGCCTGGGCGGCCGTGGCCCCCAGACACACCAGCACGCGCGGCCGGATGGCTTCGATCTCGGCTTCCAGCCAGGGGCGGCAGGCGTTGATCTCGGCGGCGCGCGGCTTGTCGTGCATTCGCCGCTTGCCAACCGGCTTCCATTTGAAATGCTTGACCGCATTGGTGAGGTAGGCCTGCTCGCGCTCGATGCCGGCCTCCGCAATGGCCCGGTCGAGCAGTCTGCCGGCCGGGCCGACAAATGGACGACCGGAACGGTCTTCCTGGTCGCCGGGCTGCTCGCCTACCAGCATCAGGCCGGCGTCGGGGGCGCCTTCGCCGAAGACGGTCCGGGTGGCCTGCTGGTAGAGGTCGCAACCTCTACAGCCCGCGGCAGCCTCACGCAGGGCGGGCAGGCTTCGCCCAGGCGGGAGGAAATCGGCGGCGCTGCGGGTGTCGGGAGTCCTGGGCATGGACGGCCTCCTC
>JAAXZI010000191.1 GCA_012719955.1 Phycisphaerae bacterium
CCGCTGAAGAATCCGCCACCCGTAGCTTCTCCAGAATCGCGCCAGCCGCGCGTCGAGTTGATCGACGTCCGCCCCGCCCCGGCCACGGCAACGCCGGCCAGTCCTGTCGAGCAGGCCTCGCCGGCCAACCAACCCGTGCTGGGGCCCACTGCCGGCCGCCCCGCTGATCTGACCGCCGTCGTGGCCGAACTGGAAGAATCCGTCAAAGCCCACCCTGAGCACCTTGATGACCAGTTCCGCCTCCGCCTGCTCTACCTGGCCACCGGCCAGGACGAGAAGGCCGTCGGTCCGGTCGTGGCCGCCGATCCGGTCCAGGCCAACCTGACCACCGCCCTCTTCCAGGTGATCTCCACGGCCAAGACGGCCATCCGCCAGCCGACCTCCTCGCCGGCGCCGGCCCTGGCTGCCGTGGATGAGTTGCGCCGGCTGCTCGGCCAGCAGACGCCGGTGATCATCCCCAAGATCGCCCTGGTCACGCGGGTCAACAGCTTCGGCGACTATGAGGCGGTCCAGCCGCCCCGCTTCCCGGCCGGACAGGGCGTGCACGTGTACCTCTATACAGAGGTCGCCAACTTCCGCTCCGAGCCGACCTCTGACGGCCGGCTCCGCACACTGCTGGCCGAGAAGGTCGAGATTTTCGACGCCGCCGGCAAGGTCATCTGGCAACAGACCGCCAACACCATCGAGGATAAAGTCCTCACCCCCCGCCGGGACTTCTTTATCCCACTGGAGATCCGCCTGCCACCGGAGACTCCCCCCGGCGAATACACCCTCAAGGTCACCATCGAGGACAAGCTCGGGGCCACCACGGACCAGCAGCGGATGACGTTGATGATTGGGGATTAGTCGGTTGTCAGTGGTCAGTTGTCAGTTGTGGGAGGCATCGGAAACG
Source organism: Phycisphaerae bacterium (assembly GCA_012719955.1). Classification (GTDB taxonomy): domain Bacteria; phylum Planctomycetota; class Phycisphaerae; order UBA1845; family PWPN01; genus JAAXZI01. Next base: position 893 of record JAAXZI010000191.1, read on the forward strand.
TCCGAGCCGTCCGATCGGTCGGATCTGTCGGATCAGTCCGATCGGACGGCACAACTGGCCGGTCTGGCTCACCTCTCACTTCTCACTTTCCCCCGAGGTGGCTAAACTGCCTTACGCCATGAGCAGTGTAAAAGTCACCATCCTCGGCAGCGGGACCTCCCACGGCGTGCCCATGATCGGCTGCGACTGCCCGGTGTGCACCTCGCCCGATCCGCGCGACAAGCGGACCCGTTCGAGCATCCTCATCGAAACCGCCGGCCAGAGCATCCTCGTGGATACGACGCCCGAGCTGCGCGTGCAGTGCCTGACCTGCAACGTCCGGCGGGTGGACGCCGTCCTCTATACCCACGCCCACGCCGACCACGTCACCGGCATGGACGACCTCCGGCGGTTCAACCATCTTCAGAGCGGCCCGATCACCTGCTACGCCGACGCCCACACCGGGGCCATCCTGAAGCGTATGTTTTCCTACGCCTTCAATCACGACCCCAACTACGTCAGCGCCATACCGCAACTGAACCTCGCCCCCATCGACGGGCCGCTCGAACTGAACGGCGTCCGGATCATCCCCATCCGTCTGTTCCACGGCGAACTGCCGGTGCTGGGCTTCCGCGTCGGCCGGTTCGCCTATTGCACCGACGTAAGCCGCATCCCGGACGAGTCGTTCGAACTGCTTCGCGGCCTGGAGGTGCTGGTCCTGGATGCGCTTCGCCGCCGTCCGCACCCGACGCACTTCAACCTCGAACAGGCGGTCGAGACCGCCGGCCGGATCGCCGCCGACCAGACCTACTTCACACACATCGCCCATGAACTGGGCCACGAAGCCACCAACGTCGAACTGCCGCGCAATATGGCACTGGGGTACGACGGACAAGTTATCGATTCGATCGGGGACTGAGCACGCGGGTCGGGACAATAGACCCGACAACCTGCTGATCGCCGGGTCCGTGACGGCCTCGGAGCGGAGAAGCACCAATTCTGAGCCCGAAGCGTCTGAGCCTTGAGCGCCTGAGCCCGAAGCGCAAGCGAGGGCCCGGTGAAGCTCGCTCAGTATTCCCTCGCTTGCGCTTCGGGCTCATACGCTTCGGGCTCGATCGGCTCCGCTTCGGGCCCATGCGCTTCGGGCTCAATCGGCCGCCGCCGTTCCTGTCACGAACCCCTGGCCGACCTGCCTGGCTGGTAAGATTCTCCCCCTGGGGCGACAATACCCTGTGTAGGGCCTGCATAGGGCAGATCGCACTGGCGTAATGCCCAAAGGACGAATCGTCGCGATGATCACACAGCCTGCCATCAATAGCGCATCGGAGCCTTCGCCGGCGGCGACCGGCCTGAACGTGCCGGATGACGCCTGCTGCCTGACGTGCGGATACAGCCTGCGCGGATTGCGGGAGGCTCGCTGGCCCGTGGGCTCGAACAGGGGCCGCGGGCACTCTCCAGGGACGAATACAACCCCGCACACGACCGCTTGCTGCTGCTGGTCATCCTGCTGTCGTGGGTCGCAGCGATAGCTGGTTTACCGGCCATTCTGCATGCAATGACGTTTGTTCGTGATCTGAAGGCGTCCTGGAACTGGACTCCCGGCGCACTGATCGGCCACGTCGGCAGCCTTATAGGGCTGGTTATGGCCATCTGGGCGCCCTTTGCCCTCATGCGGATGTGGCGTCAGCCCGGCCGCAAGCGGGCGACCGTCCTCTGGCTGTGTGGGCTTGCGACTGTTTCGCTGGTGATCCTCCGCGGCGCCGCAGTACCGATACCGGGAGTAGCCCCCGGCGGGATCGGAGCGGCCCGGTATCTCCCATTCATTGAGTTCTTGGCGTTCTCAGGGCTCCCGATCCTGGCGGTCTTGGCAGCCGCCTTCTGCCCGTCCAGGCCACGAAGATTCAGATCCAGGAGATCCAAAGTGATTCGTCTCTGTCGCGACAGTGAGTTCGAAACCATCTTCGACATCATCAACGACGCGGCCGTTGCCTATAAAGGCATCATCCCCGCCGACCGCTGGCATGAGCCGTATATGCCACGTGAAGAGCTTCGCCAGCAGATGGCCGAAGGCGTGGTCTTCTGGGGCTACGAAGAGGGCGGCGAACTGATCGGCGTCATGGGCATCCAGCACGTCAAAGACGTCACCCTGATCCGGCACGCCTACGTGCGCACGAAACATCGCCAACACGGCATCGGCGGCAAGCTGCTCGCGCACCTGCGAACGCTCACCGACCGCCCGGTGCTCATCGGCACCTGGGCCGCCGCCACGTGGGCTATTCGCTTCTACCAGAAACACGGCTTTCGCCTGGTCACCCCCGAAGAGAAAGACCGCCTGCTGCGCAAGTACTGGAACATCCCCGAGCGGCAGGTTGAAACATCGGTCGTTCTAGCCGATGAGAACTGGTTCCGTTCACAAAGCCATTAACGCGTAGGTCGGGTCAGCAGACCCGACGTCCACGCTGCATGTCAGACTTACTGGAGTGGCTTGCCCGGCTGGAAAGGCGCTCCACATTCCGGGCATCGCGGCTCGGGCAGACCTGTCAGGCAGTAACCACACTTTGCGCAGTGGTTAGGTCGTGGCCGAGGACCAAGGGGAAACATCACGCGTATGGCCAGCCCAACCCCGACCATCTGCCCAACCACATAACCCACGAACAGGATCAGCACTCCCTTTGGATACGCCAGATAGACCAGACCAGCCGATACCCACGTGCAGAGCGACTGCGTGACACAGGCGAGCAACAGGCGGTCCAGTCTGCTCATGTATTGGTGGCCGACCTGCCCGATAACCGCCCCAGGCATGAGGCCGAGCATGCCCGCGAACAGGAGGGCTATAGTTGAAGGGGGCCACCCAAAGACGAAGGCAACGGCAATGACGTTAAACACGGCAGCAAGGCACAATCCGAGCACAAAACGCATCGGAGACTCCTACCCGCCGACCCCGATTGCCGTCGCCGCCGCGTAGTTCTCCGTGTGCGTGATGGAGATGAGGATCTGCGTGATGCCCAGCGATTCGGCGATGCGCTGGCACTCGTCCCGGAGTGTCACGTACGGCCGGCCGGCAGAGTCGTTGAGCACTTCCATGTCTCGCCAGGCGATCCGGCCGCGCCAGCCGGTGCCAAGCACCTTGAGGATGGCCTCCTTGGCCGCGAACCGCCCCGCCAATCGCGGCACAATATCGCCCACGTACCGCCGGACGTAGACCAGCTCCGCGTCGGTCAGCAGGCGGTCGGTCACGCGGTCGCCGTGCCGCTGCCACAGGTCGCGAATACGGGCGCACTCGATCAGATCCATGCCCAGTCCGATGATGTTCATACGCGTCAGGGTAACCGGCAGGCAGGGCAAACGGCAAGCTGTTCCGCCCCGGGGGGGGCGGATCTGCGGACTACCTGGATGGTGCGGAGGCCGGCAGGCTGGCCGGGGGCTCACGGAGTTCGGCCAGTACCGCTTCGGCCACAAAGGGGATCGTGGCCTCGTGCAGCGCCGGGCTCGGGTGGGGGTCAAACCGGTTGACCTGCATCCGCGGATCCATCGCGTCCACCAGCACGCTCAGGTCAACCAGCGGCACGTCATTCGCCCGGACAATGGCCCTGACCTGCTCCATGGCATAGCGCAGCGGCTCCGAATCGGCGGGCACGCCCAGGTACGGGTACAACACGACCACTGGCCGGGCGCCCGCCTCGCGGATCAAGCGGAACAGCGTGCCCAGGTCCTCGGCCTGGCGGGCCAGCAGGGCCGGGTTTTGATAATCGCGAAGGCCGGGCAAGTCGATAATCTGCAGCTTCGACTGGTGGCGGCGCAGGGCCAGGTGCCAGATCGCAAATTCCAGGAAGTCGCTGCTGTCGGTAATCGGTTGCCAGCCCAGCCACGGCCTCACCCGCGGCGGCGGAAGCTTCTCGATCCCCTCGATGTCGTTCAACACATAGGCCAGCACAACCACCCGGGGATGAAGCCGGACCGCCTGGTCCTTGAAGATCTTGATCTGGTCCCGGGTATTGATGCCGGGAACGCCCAGGCTGAACACGCGCGGCGGCGGCAGGACTTTCGCTGCCAGGGCCCGTTCGAGCCGGGGGCCGATCAAATCGTCATAATTGTTCAGGCCCCAGCCGAAGACGAAGGAGTCACCCAGCAATACGATGCGCGTCAGTTTGTTGAGTTCGTCGGGCGAGGGGATCTCCCGATCGCGATAGCCCCAACTGTTACATTGCACATGCCGCCGGAACCAGGCCAGCGCGGTGCGCAATTCACCGTTTGCGTCTGAAGCGTCATAGACGTGCCGAAAGTAGAATTCGGCCACGAGGACCGCGGCCAGCAGACTGGCCGTCGCGCCAGCCGATACGGAAGCGCCCCGCAGAAGTCCGCGAAGGGCTCCAGCCGATCGGTGACGCCACCCCCTCCAGCAGAAAAACTGTACGCCGATCCAGCCGGTGATGCCGACCAGCAGCAGCCCCGGCAATGTGTGTCGCTCCAACCCTCCAAGGGCCAGGAGCAGGATAGCCGAGGCCAGGCCGTAGAGAATCACACCGGCAATACAGTCGGTCGGGCCGGCGGCATCCAGGGCCGGTGACGGCCTGCCGGCGGCCGGGCCGTCCTGTCTGGAAGGTTGCGGATCGGCGGAACGGACGCCGCGCCACCCGCGCCACCAGCCACTCGCGTACAAGCCGACGACAATGTACAGCACCACCGCGAACTGCCAGGACGTGAAGCGCCCCAGATAAGCGGCCCCCACCCCCAGGACCGTCCCTGCGATGAGCCACGCCCCGGCTCGAACGTGAGAAGCCGCCGGCGTGTCGGTCGGTCGCCAGCGATCTTCAACTACGGGCCAGGCAGCGCCCACGATCAGCGCCGGCAGGAGCCAGAAGGCGAAATCTTCCACCAGCCGGTCCAACAGGAACAGGACGAGCACAAACCGAACCAGCGTCTTGCCCCAGCCGCGTGAGGGGGCTGCCGACGCTTCGAGCAGGATAAGCCACGGACCCACACACAGCAGCAACGCGGCGCGTTCCACGAGCGAGGTCGAGACCGGCCCCAGGTACCCGAATAACGCAGACCACATGCGCGCAGAAGATAAGCCGGGATTAAGTGATTTGAAAGCCGGCCGGGTTCGACTTCATGACCGTTTACGGATATATAACTTCGCACCAGGAGTCAGCATGGAACCGGATGAGCTATTGGAAGGATTGACCGAGCCGCAACGGGAGGCCGTCGTGCATGGCGACGGGCCACTGCTGGTCCTGGCCGGGCCGGGCAGCGGAAAAACACGGGTGATTACCCACCGGGCAGCGTATCTGGCCCGCACGATCACCCACGCGCGCCATATTCTCGCGATTACCTTCACCAACAAGGCCGCCCGCGAGATGGCCGAACGCATGGAACGGCTGGACGTCGGCCCGGGGCTGACCTGCTCGACGTTTCACTCCTTCTGCGCCCGCAGCCTGCGGATGTACGGCGACCGGGCTGGCATCAAGCCCAACTTCTCCATTTTCGACGAAGCTGACCAACAGCAGGCCATGAAGGCGGCCATTAGACAGGCGGAGCTTTCTGAAGAAAACTTCACGCCGGCCCGAATGCTGCACAAGATCAGCCGGCTCAAGAATGCGATGATCCTGGCCGAGGACTTCGCCCAGCAGGCCCAGGGCTGGGAGGACCGGGCGGTGGCCCGGATTTACCTGGCCTACCAGCAGGTTCTGAAGGCCCAGAACGCCCTGGACTTTGACGACCTGCTGGTGGAGATGGCCCTGCTGCTGGGCCGCGACCCGGAACTGCGCGACCACCTCAACGATCGCTATCGCTATGTTCTCGTGGACGAATACCAGGACACCAACCACGCCCAGTATCTCATCGCCCGCGGCCTGGCCCTCAACCATGAGAACCTCTGCGTAACCGGCGACCCGGACCAGTCGATCTACGCCTGGCGCGGGGCCAACCTGCAGAACATCCTGCAGTTTGAGGAGGATTTTCCCAAGGCCAAAGTCATCCGGCTGGAGGAGAATTTCCGCTCAACGCCGCAGATCCTGGATGCCGCGGACGCGGTCATCAAGCACAACCGCAAGCGCAAAAGAAAAGCTCTATTCACCTGCAATCCGGCCGGCCCGCCCGTCCGCGTGGCCAGGTGCGAGGACCAGCACGCCGAGTCGGCCTTTGTCGCCCGGGAAATCAAAAAACATGTCAACGCCGGCGGACGCTACGATGACGTGGCCATCTTCTATCGCACCAACGCGCTCTCGCGAAATATCGAAGCTGCCCTGCGCAACGCCACCATTCCCTACCAGATCGCCCGGGGCGTGGCCTTTTTCCAGCGCACCGAGGTCAAGGACGTGCTCGCCTATCTGAAGGTGGTGGCCAACCCGCTGGATACCGTCTCGCTGGAGCGGATCATCAACACCCCGGCGCGCAAGATCGGCAAGACCAGCGTGGAACGGCTGTTTGCCTGTGCCCGGCAGAGAGGCCGCCCGCCGCAGGCCCTGCTGGAACGGCCGGAGGATATTCCCGACATTCCCAAGGCGGCCGTCAAGGGCATGAAAAGCCTGATGAGCCTTCTGGCCGGCATCGCCGAGGCCGCAGAGCACGGCGCGGTGCGCGATGCGGTCGAATACGTGGTCATGAACAGCGGGCTGCTGTCCCATCACCACGATTCGGCGGACAGCAGCGCCGTCGAGAACATGAACGAGCTGATCAGCGCCGCCGCCCAGTACGACCGCCAGCACCCCGACGGTGACGGCAGCCTCACCGACTGGCTCACACAGGTCGCCCTGGTCAGCGACGTGGATGCCATCGACCCGGAGGTCGGAGCGGTCACGCTGATGACCCTGCATGCCGCCAAGGGGCTCGAATTCAACCACGTTTTCATGGTCGGGCTGGAGGATGGGCTGCTCCCCCACCAGCGCAGCCGGGAAGAGAACGGGGACATCGAAGAGGAACGCCGTCTGTGTTTCGTGGGCATGACCCGGGCCCGGCGTGCGTTGACCATGACGTACGCGAAATGGCGGGAAAGCCGCGGCATCAGCCAGCGGACGACCGGTTCACAGTTCCTGCACGAATTGCCGCGCGAGGGTATCGAGCAAATCACCGTTCATGACGAGGAAGAGGAATGGCGGTACGATAGAGAGGTTGACGAAGCGCCTTTGGACGACGCGTACGAGTGGCGCGAAGGGCAGATGGTACGGCACCCCGATTACGGAACCGGGCAGATCCAGGCCCTGGAATGGACTGGCCGGGGCACGCGGGCACGGGTGCGGTTCAAAGCGATCGGGGACATGACCATCTACCTGCAATACAGCAACCTGGAGCCGCTGGAGTTCGAGGAGATGGACTGATTGGGTCCAGCAGAGAATGTGAGAAGGTGGGAAGGTGGGAAGGTGAGAATGTGGGAACGGGAGAACGAGGGAACGAGGAAGGAGGAGAGAGGGAAAGCAGGAACGGGGGAACATGGGAAGTGGGAAAGTGGTAATGGCGGGAAGCGGGATTAGGGGAACGTGAGCATGTGAAAAAGTGAGAAGGCGGGACAGTTAGAAAGTGGAGCGCGAGAATCTGGAACGTGGAGAGTGAGAATCTGAAACGCGGAGAGTGAAAATCTGCGAAGTGGTGTGTGAGAAATCGAAAAGTGGAGAGTGAAACTCTGAGAAGTGGTATGTGAGAAATTGAGAAGTGGTATGTGAGAAATTGAGAAGTGGAGAGTGAAGATCTGAGAAGTGGCGTGTGAGATCCTGCGAGTTGCAGCAAGCCCCGGGCACGATCTGGCCGGATGCAGGCCGGAGCATGCTTGCCGGGCCGGATGCGGTTCCCGGCAGTCCCAGATGAGGCTTCCCGGTAATCCCAGATGAGGCTTCCCGGCAGTCGCAGATGTGGCTTCCCGGCGGTCCAGATAGGGCTACCCGGGAGCCCCAGATGAGGCTTTCCAGCGGTCCCAGATGCGGCTTTCCGGGGGTCGCAGATACGGCTTTCTGGCAGTCGCAGATAGGGTTTTCCGGCGGTCGCGGCCTTTCCCGCTTTCTCACCTTCTCACCTTCTCACCTTCGCACTTTCTCACTTTCGCACTTTGACACCTTCTCACCCCCGCACGCTCCACGCTCCCCGCACTTGATCGGAGCAGTTGCACAATGAAAAATCAAACGACCAGCCTGAAGCTGAACACCAGTTACGTACACGACAACCGCCTGGGCCCGCATCGGCTCAGCGAGGAGGACCTGCACGGCCTGGCGCCGCGCGTGCGGGACATCATCGGCGAGATCGAAGCCGAGCGCAAGGCCGGCAAGCATCGCTTCCGCGAGCTGCCGCATGAGCGGCCGCAGGTCGAGGACATCAAGCGCCTGGTCGCGGAGCTGCGCCCGGACACCGAGAACCTGCTCGTGCTGGGCATCGGCGGCTCGGCGTTGGGGAACATCGCCCTCCAGAGCGCGCTTAACCCCCTCACCTGGAATCTGCTGCACAGCTCGGTGCGCAACGCCCCCCGGCTGTTCGTGCTCGATAACATCGACCCGGTCTGGTTTGAGGCGGTCATGCGAATGATCGACGACGACTGGGGCCGCACGATCGTGAACGTCATCAGCAAGTCCGGCGAGACGGCCGAAACCTCCGCCCAGTTCCTCATCGTCCGCGACCGGATGATCCAGGCCCTCGGCGAGGAAGAGGCCGTTCAGCGGATCATCGTCACCACCGACCAGGCCAAGGGCACCATGCGCGGCCTGATCGACGCCGAGCGCCGGCGTCTGGGAGTGGAGAACGCCTACCGCTCGCTGATCGTGCCGGACGGCGTCGGCGGCCGATTCAGCGTGTTGTCGCCCGTGGGGCTGTTCTCGGCGGCCATGTGCAACATCGACATCGACGCCCTGCTGGACGGGGCTGCGGCCATGGACGCGGCGGTCAGCGATCCTGACCCCATGGCCAACCCGGCCGCCCGCCTGGCCATGATCCATTACCTCTACATGGAGCGCGGCAAGTCGTTGCACGTGATGATGCCCTACAGCCAGCAGCTTCGCGACCTGGCCGACTGGTACCGGCAGCTCTGGGCCGAGAGCCTCGGCAAGATCCGCCCGGCGGACAAGAAGAACGTCGGCCCCACCCCCATCAAGGCCCTGGGCGCGACCGACCAGCACTCTCAGGTGCAGCTCTATCGCGAAGGGCCCAACGACAAGCTCTTCACCTTCCTGGAGGTCGAGGAATTTGATGTCGATTCGGTCATCCCGCGCGCCTTCGACGATGTGGAAGCCATGGCCTACCTGGGCCGCAGCCGGGAGGGCACCCTCGGCGGACTGCTGGCCGCGGAGAAACGGGCCACCGAACTGGCCATGCTGGTCAGCCAGCGGCCGTCGCTGACCATCAAGTTCCCGGCGGTCAACGCCCGGACGGTCGGCGAGTTCATCTACCTGTGGGAGTCGGTTGTCCCCATCATGGGCAAGCTGATGGGCATCGATCCGTACGACCAGCCGGCGGTCGAGTTGGGCAAGAAGCTGACCTTCCACTTCATGGGCCGGGTCGGTTTCGAGAAACTGCCGCCGGAGATGGAATAGTTTGGTCAGTTGTCAGTGGTCAGTTGTCAGTTGTTGCGGGTGGCCCACCTTCTTGATGGTGGAGCCGCGATTGGGATGGGTGGCCCACCTCTTCAGAGGTGGGATCACGATTTTTGCGGTCGAGCGTTTTGTACTCCCACACGGGCCGCGTTGGGAAGCCCTGAAATCGCGAACCCAGGTTCACAGAACCTGGGCCACCCGGCGGAGATGGAGTGAGGGATAAGTGGTCGGAAAAGCGGTCAGCGATCAGCGGTCAGCTCTTGAGCGTCGTTGGTATCTCCAGAGCTGATCGCTGAATGCTGAAAGCTGACCGCTACTGCGGGATTCTTGGCGACACGCAGTCGTTATGCGGGTGGCCCACCTCTTCAGAGGCGGGATCACGATTTTTTGCGATCGAGCGTTTTGTACGCCCACACGGGCCGCGTTGGGAAATCCTGAAATCGCGAACCCAGGTTCACAGAACCTGGGCCACCCGGCTGATCGCTGACTGCTGAACGCTGAAAGCTGATCGCTACCGAGGAATTCCATGCGACACGCAGTGATTATGGCCGGCGGGTCCGGCACACGACTCTGGCCTCTGAGCCGACGATCGAAACCCAAGCAACTCCTGCGCATTTTCGGCGGGCAATCGCTGCTGCGCAAGTCGTTCGAGCGATTGAACCGTCTGTTGCCTCCCGAGCAGATCTACGTCATCACGGCCCGGGACTACCTGCCGGCCGTCGCCGCGGAACTCCCGGAGCTGCCGGCCGAGAACCTGATCGGCGAGCCCTGCCCGCGCGACACGGCCAACGCCGTCGGCCTTGCCGCCCACCTGCTGGAGCTGCGGGACCCGGACGGCACGATGGGCATTTTCACCGCCGATCAGATCATCACGCCGGTGGACGCCTTCCGCGATACGCTCCAGAAGGCATTCGAAACCGCCGAGCAGCACGCCGACGCCCTCATCACCTTCGGCGTCCCGCCCGCCTCGCCGCACACCGGCTACGGCTACGTGCATCGCGGCCGGTTGCTCTCATCGGGGGTCTACGAGGTCCGACAGTTCAAGGAAAAACCCGACCGGGCCACCGCGGAGACCTACGTGGCCAGCGGCGAGTACTACTGGAACAGCGGCATGTTCGTGTGGCGCATCGGCACCATCCTCGAACAGATCCGCAAGCACCAGCCGGCCATGGCTGAAGGCCAGCAACGGGTGGCCGCGCGGTTCGCCCGGAACCTGGCCTCGCCGGAGGCGGTGGAACAGTTCGGCAAGCTGCCGAAGATCTCCGTGGATTTCGCGATCATGGAGAAGGCCGACCGCGTCCTGGTGGTGGAGCTGCCCTGCGAATGGCTCGACGTGGGCTCGTGGACCTCGCTGGCCGAGATCCTCCAGGCCGACGAGGCCGGCAATACCCATGCCGCCCCGCGCGTGGCCACGCTCAGCGCGTCCAACAACATCCTCGTCAGCGAATCCGACCACCTGATCGCCGCCATCGGCGTCTCCGATCTGATTGTGGTCCATTCCGACGACGCGACGCTGATCTGCCGGCGCGAGGACGCCCAGCGGATCAAGGAACTGCTCGAAAATCTCAAGGAAACCCACGGAGAGCAGTATTCATAGGCCAAACTCTCCGCCTGAGAATCACCACGGAGGCATGGAGAAGACAAGAACTGGATGAGAATGAGAACAGCTTTTGAACAGGGGATAACGGAGAGAACAGAGCTCTTATTGATTATCTCTCTGTTTTCTCCGTTGCCTCCTGTTATAGAATTCTTCGTGTCTCCGTGTCTCCGTGGTGAAGAATGATGAGCAAGCGGTATCTGGGCGTGGATCTGGGCACCAGGCGGATCGGCCTGGCCGTCGGTGATTCCGAGGGTGGAGTGGTCACGCCCGTGGACGTGCTCGATGCCCGGCCCACGCCTGAAGCCAACGCCCGGGCGATCCTGGAGGCGGCCGACGAGTACGGCGTGGACGGCATCGTGATCGGCCTGCCGCTCAACATGGACGGCACGGAAGGCCCCCAGGCCAAGCTGTCCAGGAGCCTGGCCAAGGCGATCCAGGAAATCGTGTCCCCCACCTCTCCCCAAGCTGGCAAGGCAGGCACTTTGCCGGCCTCAGAAGGCGAGCAAGATGACCGCCCCCCTGACAACGTGATCAGCTCCCCCCCACGCTCCGGGAAATCGGCGATAAAGGTCTTCCTGCAGGATGAACGGCTGTCCTCGTTCGCCGCGGACGGGAAGCTCGTCGGGCGCGACCTGACCCGTAAAAAGAAAAAGGCCCGCCAGGATGCCCTGGCCGCGGCCGTGCTGCTTCAAGCTTTTCTGGAGCGTCACCGCAAATGACGCATACGCGTCAGACGCCAAAGAAGTTCTGGATTGCCACCAGAATGAACGTATCTACCACACCCGCAACGACTTGCGTCATCAATTCGGCGAAGATGGCCCGGAACTCCGGCCCCTTGAGGTAAGGGATGATCTGATCGAAGCCGAAGTCCAGCAACGGCAGCGCGAACAACGGCGCGCTCAGGCTATACAGCTTGATCGAGAGGTTCTTCATCGCGGCAGACTCCTTTCTTACGTCGGCCGGTCTATCCTACGCTCCCCGCCTCAACCCCGCAGGTCCCGCCCCCGCCATCATGGCGAAGCCCACGAGGTAGTTCCATTTGAGCGGCTCGCGGAGGTAAACCACCGAGAAGACGGCGAAGACCAGCAGCGTGATCACCTCCTGCAGGATCTTGAGCTGGGCCCCGGTGTAGTGCTGCTGATAGCCGAGCCGGTTGGCCGGCACCTGGAAGCAGTATTCCACGAAGGCGATCAGCCAGCTCACCAGGATCACGACGGGCAATGGGCGCAGGCTGAGCGGCCCCTTCAAGTGCCCATACCAAGCGATGGTCATGAAGACATTGGAAATGGTCAGCAGAATGATCGGCCACCAACCCATGGATCGGTCACCAACTCGTATTCATAATGTTCATAATGGTTTATATGCGGCGGATGCGCTCGCGGTGGTAGGCCAGGCGCTCCTCGGGAGTCATGGCGGCCAGGTTTGGATGGCCCTGGCCGTTAGACACCGGCCGAGCCGGGGAGGATGCCACGGCCGGGGTCGCGGGGGTTTGCGCCGGCCGGTCCGGCGACGCGGCCTGAGCGGCCGGTTTCCGGGCGGCGTTCTGGGAGCCGTTGGAGCCGTTGGAACGGCCGGCCGCTCGTCCGCCGGCCGGTACGACCACCTGGGTCGGGGCCGCATAGCTCATCACCGGCGTCAGGAGTTGCATGTCGTCTTCCAGCGTTCGGTAGGGCCGGATGCCCAGTCCCTGCAGTACGCCGTGGTAGGCCCGCACGGCCTCCTCGGGCGAAATCTGTCCGTCTACGATCCGCCGGAGCATCTCGATGAAGGCCAACTGATTCTCGGCCATGTTGATCTTCCGGCCGAACAGAGCCACCCTGGCCCCGTACTTCTGGGCCTCGGCGATGAGCTTGAAAGCGTCGTAGGTGGTGCCCGCCCCGCCGCCCAGGATGCCGATCACAAGCTGCGGGTCGTAAGCGGCCAGCTCCTCGGTCCACTTGGGTCCGTGATAGACCATCTTCAGGAAGAGCGGCCGGCCGGAGTCAGGCACGCCGGCCAGCGTGCGGACGATCATGTCGTTGATGAAGCCGCCGAGCTTCTCGGGCGGGACCGGGTTGATGGCCGCGTTCGGATCGAAGACTTCCAGGAAGTGGCGGAAGCCCTTGCGTTCCGCTTCGAGGCGGAACTCGCGATAGGCGTTGAGCGTCTGGCGATCGAGTTCGAGATCGTTGTTGAAGGTCACGCTGTAGAGGCCCAGGTTGGCCCCCAGCGCCCGCTCGTGGTCCGCGCACTCGACCTTTCCGCACTGGATCTGCTCGATAGTGGCGGTACGGAACGGACGGGACGGTTCCCGGATGTAGACGCCCTCGCGCACCACGTGAATGTCGGTGGTGTCATTGGCCCGGGCCGCCGGCGTAACGTGCGAGTTTTCAAACAACCGCTCCTGGATGGCCAGAATCGCGTTGGTGTGGGCAGACATCAGCATGATGTCCACCAGTCCCTGCCGCACCACCTGGCGGATCAACTCTCGAAACTCGGGCAGGCTACGGAACCGGCCTTCCTGGGCATAATGCTCCGGCGATTTACCCGGCGCGGCGATGCCGTAGGCCATATCAGCGTCCTTCGCATCCGCAATGATGAACTCGCGACACGACCGGTTCGCCTTGATCTTCGCCAGCTTGATGTCGAGACTCTTGGGGACCATCTCTCCGCTCGCTAAAACGCCGACTAAGAGTACCCCGCCTCTTCAGAGGTGGGGTTCACGCCGGGGCGGCAAGCCCTTCCCGGCACCTGCATGAGCGGGAATCCACTCCCGCTCGACGGGGTGCGAGAAAGGATGCTCGCACCAGCACACGTCACTTGCTGCCGGCCGCCATGATCCGATCCGTGATTTCCTGCACGATCCGCTCAATTTCCTCTTCGCTCAAAGCGGGTGCCTCGCCGGAAGCGGCCGCACCGTCGCTCTTGCCGCATCCGCAGCTCGAATCCGCGAAGCCGCGCCCGAACTCGGTGTTGACGCACATGTCCGCGCTCTCGAGGCGCCGCGGGTCCACGCCCATGCCGAACTTTTCCTTGAGATCGAGCAGTTCCTCGACCTTGGGCACGGCGATGCGATCCACCCGGCCGATCTGCTTGGCCAGCAGCAGGATGCGGCAGTAGGCGTCGAGAATCTCCGTCCACCAGTAGGCATGCTCCAGCGTGTCGCCCCAGGAGACGGTGCCGTGATTCCGCAGCACGACGACCTTCGCGCTCTTCACGTGTGGCTTGATGGTCTGAGCAAAAGCCTCTCCGCCGGGGGTCTCGTAGGTGGTCTGGGGGATGGGACCGAGGAACACCTCGACCTCCGGCAGGATGCACGTCGGGATCGGTTCGCCGGCCACCGCAAACGCCGTCGCGTGCGGCGGGTGGCAATGCACCACCGCCTTGAGGCTCGGATCGAGCTTGTAGATCTCCAGGTGCAGCAGCACTTCGCTGGTCCGCTTCCGCCGGCCGGCGATCTGTCGGCCGGTCATGTCCACCTTGCAGATGTCATCGGGCTTGAGCAACCCCTTGGACATCTGGGTAGGCGTGCAGAGCACCTCATTGTCGCTGATACGATACGAGATGTTGCCATCGTTGGCGGCCGCGAAGCCCTTGGCATAGATTCGATGGCCGATCTCGCAGATTTCTTGTTTGATCTTGAATTCGTTGATCATGGAACACCAAATTTGTCAGTGGTCAGTTGTCGAGCTCGTAAGGGCTTATTCCTGGCGGGCGACCCGGCCAGTCTGATCCGACCGATCCGACGGATCGGACCGATCGGACCTCTCATGCACAACACACTCCTGACTCTTCACACTCCATACGTCACACTGTCTATCAAACACGCCACGTACGCATCGACCGCCACCGGCGTCGGGTGGAACGGCATGGCCGCCTCACGGCCTTCGCTGAACCCCACCCGGTCGCCGACCTGGGCGCCCAGTTCGTCATAGGCGACCACAATGTCGCCGCCGCCCATCCGGTTCTCCCGCAACGATGCCGGATCGTGCGGGCGGATGACCAGGAATCGTCCGCCGACCAGCTTCGGGTCGACAGGGCTCAGTGTGAGCCGGCCGATGACTTCACCAATCCTCACGCCCGCCACTCCGTTCGGTCGCCTCGATCATGGCCGCCATCTCCGGCGGCGCCGAGGTCGCGCCGGCCATCAGCCGCTCTATCATCTGGCGGGTCTGGAACATGGCGTGACAGGTGGTGTCCACCACCAGCACGTTGATCCCCAGCTCCCGGCAGGCCTCCTCAACGGCCATCAGGCTCGTGCCCAGGGCCGCCCGGATGCCGTCATGCTTGTTCGCGACCACCAGCGGCACACACGCGTCAGTCGTGAACACCGCCCCTTTACTGACCTCCCGGCGGTTGATCTTGCCGCATAACCGGCGAACAGCCGCGGCCAGGGGGACCGCACCCGGCGCCGCCGGGGCGATGATCTCCACCGGCCCGTTGAGCCGCTCGATCATCGAGCGAACCGCCCGCATCTCCGGCCGGTTGGGATCGAGCACAACGGCCAGCGTCGATTGCTTCGGCTCGCTGTCTTCCCAGACAATAGGGACGGCATGGTCCTTGAACCAGTCGCGCGCCGCCGGCGTGATCAGCGCATTCCTCGGCAGGCGGATCGGATCACAGTTCCGCTGGAGTTCATCGAGCAACAGGGCTGTCACCACCGGCCGGCTCATGCCTTCCCTTCCATCAGGGCGGTCCCGTCATCCACAATGCCCATCACCCACCATCGGGCGGGCGAGTTGATATCCTGCACCATCTCACGGGCGAACTTGCCGTCGTTGCTGAGCACCACAATGTCGCCCGCCGAAGCTCCGAGCTGATCCAGGGCCAACACGGGATCGAGCGAAGCCGCGCGAATCGGCTCGACCACGAGCAATCGCGTCCCATTCAGGGACGGGTGCTTCGCCGTCGAAATCGCTTTGCCCACAACGCGGCCTAAAACCACTACGCGTCCTCCGGACGAAGTGAGAAATGAGAAGTGAGAAGTGAGAAGCTCACTTTCGCCTCCTCAGGTTCTTCTGCGTAGCTGTGAGTATGGCTACCAATGCGTTCCACTCCGTCTTCAGACTGCCCAGCCGCGTCGCGGAAAGCAGCTTGTTGTTCTCGATCCTTCGCATCCAATACAACGTCTCGCGTGCTTCTCGAAGCGAGAGGCTGATCCTGTTGGTGTAATCCTTTCGCGTGATAACCGGCTGGGCTTCCTCGATGTTCGCCCCGACGCTTCCGGAGCTTCGGACGATCTGCCGCCCGATTACCGCCCCCGCCACATTCGAGGGCAAAGCCATGGCCATTTGAATCGTGCGGTCCACAGCTTCTTCCACTCGGGCCAACAGATCAGCAGTGGCGTAACCCATTAGTCAGACCTTGCGACACCCCCAACCTTTCTCACTTCTCACTTCTCACTTCTCACCTTGCACACACGAGCACGCCTTACAGGATGCGGAGGTTATCCACCATCACACACCTTCGCACGCGGGTAAATGACAACGGGCTGGTCACTCCCTCGCCCGTGGGCGTGGCAATGCTGAAGCTGCCGAACCCTTCGCCGCCGTTGCCCAGGCCGGCCATGCTCGGGCCGTTCTTGATAAACAGCGTTGTGTTCACCGCCTTGCCCATCCTGGTCATGTGATCGACCGTCTGCGACCAGATAATGGCCGTATGGCCGAACCCGTGCTCGAACTTCACGGCCAGGTCGATGGCCTCGTTGATGCATCGGCAACGCATCACCGGCAGGAACGGCATCATCTGCTCACAGGGCAGCCACGGGCTGTTCACGTCCACCTCTCCATAGAGGCAGATGACGCCCGCCGGCAGCTTCACGCCGACCGCATCGGCCAGCACCTGCGGATCTTTGCCCACGAAGTTCTTGTTCGGCAGCCAGTGCCCGCTCTTCTCGTCCTTGTGCAGAGCTACCCGGGTGAGCGCGTCGATCTGCTCGCGATTGAGACGATAGCCGCCATGCCGGCCCATCGCGTCGAGCAGCTTGTCGGCCACGCTGGCCACCACGAATACTTCCTTCTCGCCGATGCACAGCAGGTTGTTGTCGTAGGCGGCGCCCAGGAGAATGCCGGCCGCGGCCTTCTCGATGTCGGCCGTCTCGTCCACCACCACCGGCGGATTGCCCGGACCGGCCACGATGGCCTTCTTGTTGCTGGCCATGGCCGCCTTGGCCACGCCCGGCCCGCCGGTCACCACCAGCAGGCGGACGTCCGGATGCTTGAAGATCTGGGCGGCGGTCTCCAGCGTCGGCTTCTCGATGAGACAGATCAGGTTCTCCAGGCCGGTCTTCTCGCGGATGGCCCGTGCCCACGCCTGCGTGGCGATGGCCGCGCAGCGGGCCCCGGACGGATGCGGATTGACCACCAGCGTGTTGCCGGCTGCGATCATCATGATGGCGTTGCAGGCCAGCGTGGGAACCGAATGCGTCACCGGCGTGATCGCACCCAGCACGCCAAACGGGGCGTACTCGGTCACGGTCAAGCCGTGATCGCCACTGACCGCCTCCGTCTTGAGCATCTCCATGCCCGGCACCTGGGCCGCCGAATGCAGTTTCTCGATCTTGTGGTCGAGCCGACCGATCTTCGTCTCTTCGAGTTCGATCCGGCCCCACTCCTCGGCGTTCTGAATGCACAAGTCGCGGATGATCTGCACGACCTGGGCCCGCCTGGCCAGTCCGCCGGCCGCCAGTTGCTCCTGGGCCGCCTTGGCCGCCGCCACGGCCGAATCCACATCCTGGAACAGGCCGTCCACGCCGCCATAACCCGTGCCGTTGCCACGGCCATTGTGCCGCGCGCCCGCCACGCCGCCTGCCGTCAGCCGACTCAACACCTCGGTGACAACATCTCGAATCAGCGTTTCATTGATCGTGCTCATGGTTCCAATCCGCAAGCCGCATTTCGAATCTGAAGGGTTGAATCTCAGATTTCAGAATTTCAAATTTCAAATCTCAAATTTCAGATCTTGGATTTCAAATCCCGACTCTCAAATTTGGAATTTCGAATCTCAAATCTGAAATTTCGAATCTGAAATCCCAAATCTCGAATCGCCAATCCGCAATTCGACATCTCAAACCCACTTGAGACCAACTTGAGATCAACTTCAAATCAACTCCAGACCACCTTCAGACCAACGCGGTCAAGTCCGTTTCTTCAACTCTGTTTCTTATAAACTTCCTGACGCCCCATCTGGATCGCATCGATGATGCCAACCACTACCGCATCCGTCGGCACATCGCCGGTGACATCCGTCAGCCGGGCCGAGCTGCCCTGCGTAACCAGCACGAGGTCGCCCTCGCCGGCCCCCAGGGCATCAATGACCACGGCCGACCGTCCGGTGCTGACCAGCTCGTTGGTTCCGCCCTTGGCGTTGTACACGTCCACGAGCAGCAGCTTCTTGCCCACGACGGTCTTGACCTTCTGGGTCGCCACCACGCTGCCGATCACCTTGCCGATGAACATCTCAACGCCTCCTTACGCACCCGCTCGGCGGATGCGGAGTGAGAAGTACGAAGTGAGAAGTGAGCCGCTCTGATGCGATGAGGAGTGAGAAAGCCATTCACCATGTGCCCGCCAGAGCAGCTCACGCAACGCGCTTACGGCCGCACAGGCCCTCTCTCACTTCTCACCTCTCACTTCCGCCGGCATCAGCCGGCGGTCGGCAGCACGCGCTCGATCTCGCCGTGCGGGCGGGCGATCACGTTCACGCTCACCACTTCGCCGACCTTGGCCGCCGCGGCCGAACCGGCGTCCACCGCCGCCTTCACCGCCGCCACGTCGCCTTCCAGGACCACGCTGCACAGGGCCGAGCCAACCTGCTTCCAGCCCCGGTAGCGCACGTTCGCCGCCTTCAGGGCCGCGTCCGTCGCCTCCACCAGCGCGACCAGCCCGCGCGTCTCAATCATTCCAATTGCCTGCTGTGCCATTGCATAAGCTCCTTAGCGTTCAGCATTCAGCGTCCAGCCAGCCATCAGCTTCGTCAAGCTGATCGCTGACCGCTGATTGCTGACCGCTATTTCCTCAACACTTCACACGTTTGCCTTGCGACAATCAATTCCTCGTTCGTCGGGACCACCATGATCTTGACCCGCGAATCGTCGGCCGAGATCAGCGCCTCCTGGCCGCGGACCTCGTTCCGCTTCGGGTCCAGCCGGATCCCGGCGTAATCCATCCGGCCACAGATCGCCTGCCGGATGGCCGTTCCGTTCTCCCCGATCCCGCCGGTGAACACCAGCAGATCCGCCCCGTTGAGCACCGCCAGGTACGCGCCCACATAGTGCCTGACGGCCTCCACGAAGGCGTCCACCGCCAGCTTCGCCCGCTCGTTGCCCTGGGCCGCGGCGGCCTCAACCTCGCGCATGTCGTTGCTCACGCCGCTGATGCCCAGCAGCCCGCCGCCCTTGGCCATGGCCGCGAGCGCGTCTTCGAGCGTGAGCCCGAACCGCGGCAAGACCTTCAGCAGGCAGTACGGATCGAAGTCGCCCACCCGGTTGTTGTGCGGCAGACCCGACTGCGGCGTAGTCCCGAAGCTGCAGGCCACGCTCCTGCCGTTCTCGATCGCACAGACGGAGCTGCTGCCGCCCAGGTGACAGGAGATCACCCGCAAGTCTTGCCGCCCCATCAGTTCCGCGGTGCGCACCGCGATGTAGCGGTGGCTGGCCCCGTGGAACCCGTAGCGCCGCGCGCCCGCCTGCGTCCACTCCCACGGCACCGCATAGGTCGTGCGCGACGCGGGGATGCTCTGGTGAAAAGCCGTCTCAAACGCCGCCACTTGGGGCACCTCCGGCAGTCTGCCAGCGAACGCCTTCATCGCGGCCACGTAGGGCGGGTTGTGCGCGGGGGCGACGTCAAAGAACTCGGTCATGGTGGCGATGACCTCATCGGTCACCCGCACCGCACCGGAGATCGGCCCGCCATGCACGGCCTTGAACCCGATGGCGTCGATCTTCACGTTCGGGTCCGGCAGCAGGGCCAGGCACTTGTCGATGGCCTGTCCGTGGTCGGCGATCGGCCCTGTCCAGCTCGCGGCGCCGACCTTGACGGCCGCGTCGTCGCGTCCGATGCGGTCCACGCCGCCCCGGGCCAGTTCGCGTTCGCCGTTCATGTCGAACAGCCGGAACTTGAAAGAGGTGCTGCCGATGTTGGCTACCAGAACGATCATAAGTTCTCAGTTTTCAGTTCTCAGTTTTCAGTTCTTCAGTCCGGTACCGCCGCCTGCGGAATCCAAAACTGACAACTGACAACCGATGACTGAAAACGCTCTCCAATTCGCGGTTACAGAATCACTCCGTACAGCCCTTCATGCGGCCGGGCGATCACGTGTGCGCTGATCAGCTCACCGACACGGCTGGCCGCCTCGGAACCGGCATCCACCGCCGCCTTGACGCTGCCCACGTCGCCGCGAACCACCGTCGTCACCATGCCGCCGCCGATCTGGATCACTTTGACCAGCTCGACGTTCGCGGCCTTGGACATCGCATCCGAGGCCTCGACCAGCCCCGTGAAGCCCATTGTCTCAATCATGCCAATTGCATCAGCCATGAAAATCCGCTCCAGTTCTGCCCGTTATGAAATCTGAGCTCCAGCACTTCCAAGCCGGGATCCAGGAATCCGCTTGCCGACCAGACGTTACGACCGGTTATGTTTGCCGATCAGGCATTGCAACCGGTGTGTCTGCCGATCAGACGTTGCGGCCGGTAGCTGGGTTCCGAATCTGAAATTTCAAATCTGAAATCTCAAATTTGAAATTTGAGATCTCAAATCTGAATTCCCGACTCCGCAACTACTTCTTCGCCGCCGCCTTTCCGTTCCCTCCCGGGATCATCGCGTTCAGATCATCGTGCGGCCGGGGGATGACGTGCACGCTGATCACCTCGCCGACCTTGGCCGCCGCAGCCGCGCCGGCGTCCGCCGCCGCCTTGACCGCCGCCACGTCACCGCGAATGAATCCGGTCACGTATCCGCGCCCGACCTTCTCATACCCGACCAGCCGGACATTGGCCGCCTTCAGCATCGCGTCCGCCGCTTCGATCAGCGACACGAGGCCTTTGGTTTCGATCATTCCCAATGCTTCAAGAGCCATTGCTCAACTCCTTGTATTTGCTCATGCTGTCAGTGGTCAGTTGTTGGGTGATTTGTCCTTGGTCCTTTGTTCTTTGTCCTTTGTCATTCGTCCTGCGTTCATTGGCTGATCCTGCCGAATGCAAACAACCAAGGACAAAGAACCAAGAACCAAAAACAACGCTCCAATTACGCCTTCAACAGTTCAACCTTCCTCGCATTCGTCAGATCACACGCATTCCCCTCGTCCGTGTCGATGTGCACCTCCAGTTTGAGCGCCGGGTCCACTCGCGCAACCACGTTGCCAAAGGTCATGGGACAACTGCTGTCCACCTTCAGCAGCATGTGGTCGCCGGACTTCACGCCGTAGTACTCGGCTTCCCGGGGGTTCATATGGACGTGCCGCATGGCCCGGATGACGCCCTCTTTGAGTTCGATGTACCCCTTGGGCCCCAGCACGATGCAGCCCGGCGTGCCCTTGATGTCGCCGCTCATGCGCACGGGCAAGTCGATGCCCATCGCGATCCCGTCGGTGAACGACAGCTCGATCTGGTTGAGGGTCCGGCACGGCCCCAGGATGCGCAGGTTGGTGATGGTACGGTGACGGGGGCCGATGATGGTCACGGTCTGCTCGCTGGCAAACTGCCCATCCTGGTACAACATGCGGTACGGCGTCAGCTTCGCCCCGGGGCCAAACAGGATTTCGAGGTTCTCCTGCGTGATGTGCATGTGTCGCGCGGAGATGTTCACCAGCAACTTGGGCTTGTATGCCCCGGCCACCTGGATTCGTCCGTTCAGCCGGTGGCGAACCACCTCGCGAACCACGCGCTCCACGGCCGACCGATCCAACAGCCCGCCTCGTGTCATTACGCTCATCAGAGCCGTCCTCACCAGCAGGTCGGGTCAGCAGACCCGACGGAATCTTCTGTCCATCCCGGACCTTTTCAGCGCTTCGGGCCGGCATTCCGCTCGCCTTTCGAGGAGGGCAGGATGCCCGGCTCCCCGTACGCCCGTTTCCATGCGTTCTCAGCGCCTCAGGTCGCTCCTCAGTTCCGCCCGTCGCCACGCACCGGCTTCCACGGAAGCCGTCCCCCCGTTGCCCTTTTTCACTTCCGCCAGGATCAGTTCAGCCCCGGCATCCCGCACCACCTGGTGCCACCTGGCCTCCAACCCCTCGTCAGCAATAACCCGGTGAACCGCCTCCCAGCCGCTCAGCCGGGCTAACCCGCGGCGCCCGAACTTGCTCTGGTCGGCCACCACGATGACCTCTTCCGCGCACCGCATCATTTGCAGTTCGGTCTCAACCATCAGAACGTTCGCGTTGTAGAGCCCGTCTTCCGCGATCCCGGCCACCCCCATGAACGCCTTGCTCACGTGCAGGGATCCCAGAGCCTGGACTGCCAGCGGCCCCAAGGCCACGCCGGTCCGTGGATAGATGAAGCCCCCAACGAAGATCAATTCAATATGCGGTGCGCTATTAAGCAGGTGTGCGATCGGAAGCGAGTTCGTAACCACCTGGAGGGATCGATTCAGAAGCTGACGCGCCACCTGGAATGTGGTCGTGCCGCCGTCCAGCAGTATTGTCTCGCCTTCCTGGATCAGCCCGGCCGCCGCCTGCCCGATGGCCTGCTTCTCGGCAACGGCCGTGGCCTCCCGCGCGTCATAGTTCAACGCGCTGAAGCGATCGCTGATGAACACCGCCCCTCCGTGCGTCCGCCGGACGATGCCCTCCTCTTCCATCTGGGACAGATCGCGCCGAATGGTCGACTCCGACACGCCCAGTTCGGATACCAGGACCGCCAGGTCTGCATAGCCCCGGCGAGCCAGGAATTCCGATAACTGCTGCCGTCGTGCTTCGCCCGTCAATTCAGCCTCCACACAACAGGCCGTCCATGCCCGTCTCCGCAACATCCTGCGCGGATTCTGTCAAAACCGATCATAATCCTGCACGATTACGGCCGAGTTGTCAAGGGCGTGCGCCGGGAATCGGAGAGCTAAAGGCCGGGGAACCCGACCGGGCAGAGCATTCATAAAAAAACCGGCTTGCCTCGCGCAAGCCGGTATGAAATATGGATTTGCGATCACAGGATCACGGATCGACCGCGGAATCCCGCCGGTCATTCAATCCTTCGTGTCTTCCAGCCGGACCCCGATGCCCACCTGGTCGTGGCCATGCCCGAGCGTCATTTCCATTCGGACGATGGTGCCAAGCCGGGAGAGCCGGTCTTCGTCCCTCTCAGAATGCATTTCGAACAGATACCGTTGCCCGACGGCCATGCCCAACCCATCGGGCACAACCGCATAGAGCCCCTCTTCACTCAAGTTCAAACACTCTCCGCGGATGGGCAACGGGTTTTCCGTCTCCCACCAATCCGGGTCGGTAATCAACAGTTCGTGCCGCATCGGACGCCGGGGACATTGACGGCACTCCTGCTGAGTTACGCCCGTAGCCCAATCAGTTACGAACAGCCCTTCCCGCCCTTCCGCATTCATGAACACGGGCTCGGGCGTGGCAAAAGGGGTAAACCCTGATCTGCTCCACTGTGGCTGCGAAAAAATCCCCATGCGTGCCTCCTGCTCTTTTCTCCAGACAACCGGCCGGCCCGGGAACGAACCGAGCTATAGCGGGAACCAGGCGCAAGACCAACCGCCTGCCGCCTCGCGGCCACGCTTCCCGAAAACAATCAGGATTGAAACTGAGGTGTTTAACTCTTGATCCGCCGCCCGCTGAACTCGCCAACACCGGAGCAAGGCGGAAAGCAGATTCAAGTCAGAGCATCCTGCTCTGCCGGGCGGCCAAGCCCATTTGACGTGTCGGAATCCGCCCCTCACCGCCCTGGCGAGCGGCCGTCAAACAGCATAAATACGGACCAATCTTGATATTAGTATGGCTCCTTTTCGGCCCCCAGTCAAGCCCGGCCGGAGGCCCTTGCGCCGGTATTTCCAAGTCCTGCGAAGATTTGAGATCTCCCGCGCCAACCGGCCGGGAATCGAACATCGGCAGGCTAGGCGGCCGATTCAGCACATAATGATTGCATACAGCAAGAATCGAGTCGTGAGTTTTCCGGAGCCGACATTTCGGCGGCCCCTTCCCCCGACCATCGCGAGGCAGGCAAGGTGGGTTCCCCGGCAAGGCATGACGGCACAGAGCGCAGGCCGGTCGGACAACAAAGGGCCGGCGCCGCATGTGCAGCTCTCAGCTCTGCAAAATCGCCTCTTTTATCATTGACACCCCTCTGAACCTGAGGTAGATTTATAGTGACGAGTGGTTACGGCGTGCACGGTTTCATCCGGCTTCGGTGGTCAGTAAACCGTAAATAGTACTAATAATTTCATACCGGCAGGCTGGTTTCAGCAGCGATTCATCCCCCCGAAGCGACATTCATACCCGCCCCGTAGCCAACCCGGATAGTTGCGCCCCTGGAGCTGTGATCCGCTTCCGGCAGGCCTCTGCGAGGCCGGCGGCAAGGGATTTCGTCCAGGTGGAGCACCCAGTGAAACGTACTTGGAGTCTTGAGTGAACGTTTCATGGTTTTTGCGGTTGGCGCAATCAGAGCCATGAGTTAAGATTTTCGCTCCCGCTGGTCGGGCGGCAGAGACCGCGCTTGCGGATCGTGCCCTCCAGTGTGGACAATGGGAAGGTTTCGTCGCGGAGCGAATTCAGGACTGCTGTCCGCGGTCGGTCGGCAAGCGGTTTGCCGATCGTGGATATCGCGGTGGCTGTAAGAGGGTGCCTGGCGTCAGTGCGCCTGCCTCGATTGACGCCGGGACGATCGCGGTCCTCGAGCAGGCCGGAGGCTGTTCAGGGCAACGGCGAATGACCCGACGGAGCGCGCGAGAATAGTTCTCATCGGCTCATTCCCTACAAGGTCTTTCGTCCGGGTCATCGTGACGCCCTGACGCTCCCTACGGTCTTCCTCCGGGGGTATCCGCGAGGTTTGTGCCACAAGGCACAGGAGGTTCCAACATGAGGCATCAACAATCACGGAAGGGCCGGTCAGGCTTCACCCTGATCGAGCTGCTGGTCGTGGTCGCAATCATCGCATTGCTGATCTCGATCCTGCTGCCCAGTCTGGCCCGGGCACGCGAGTTGGCCAAGCGCACCACCTGCGCCGCCAACTTGAACGGTATCGGCAAGGGTCTCTTCACCTACGCCACGGACGGCAATCAGGGCATGCCCATTGCAGCCCACCAGCCCGACACGGACAACGATTTGAAGACCGGCGCCGTCAAGTATGACGAGATGATCGGCTCCAAGCGCGGCCAGTTGGGTTCGCCGGCCCTGGGCGAGACCTACGAGAACGAGAACCAGATGTCCACCGTCCGAAACCTCTGGACGCTGGTCCGCAACGGCGCTTCCACCCCGGCCTCCTTCATCTGCCCGTCCACCAACGATCAGAAGAATGACGAGGACAGCCCCCAGGATTACTGGGATTTCGGCCTTGGCGACTCAACCACCGCCGGCACTGCTCCTTCCCGGAGCGACTGGGCCAAGGGCTACACCCAGGTGAGCTACGGCTACCAGGTTCCCTACGGCAGCACCGGCAAGCCCTCTGCTGAAAGCGATCAGCGCGCCGTCCTCTCGGCTGACAAGGGTCCCTACGGCATCACCATTGATGGCAAGCAGGGCACCAACCCGGGTGACCCCACCATCGCCACCACGGCCAGCCCGGATGAGTGGCGCAAGTACAACTCCCCGAACCACGGCGGCCGTGACGAGGGCGAGGGGCAGAACGTGCTGTTCGCGGACAGCCACGTCGACTGGGCCAACAAGCCCACTGCCGGCCCCGCTTTTGACAACATCTACACCCAGTGGTCCCAGGACCCGACCAAGACCACGAGCATGACCGTTGAGCATCGGGCGAAGGGCTTTGCCCCCAAGGGCGGCGACAGACTGACGCCCTATGCCAACACGGACGGCCTGATCTATCCGTAACGCGTTTCGTGGTGCGGATCGACGGCATCCTGTGATGCCAACCATTTGAATCAGTACCAACGGGCGGCCATTCCGGCCGCCCGTTGTTTTTTGCCATCTCCGCCCACCTGAAATACGAAAGCTGTCAATTGGATTTCGGGTGTGAATGGTCCCATCCCTGTTGAGGATGAGACATGATTGGCCAATGAGTTATCCAATCACTCGTCCGGCCATGCCGGCAGGGCCCTCTCCCCCATCCAACCGGAGCTTCGGGGTTTCAGAATTCATGCTCCGCCATGGAGCGTGGTACGTACCGTGCCACCCTTGGCATCGTGACGTCCTCATTGACAAACTCTTCGGCCAGGCGATGTTGCTTGGAAAGAACTTCCGAAAAAACCGGCGGCCACGGATCGACCTCCAGCGGGTACTCGATCAACCAGACGTTATACCGCCCTCCCGACGCTTCCGCGGCCGTCTCCAGGGTGGCACGAAGCCGATCTTGCCAATGCCGGTCCGGCTTCAGCGGCGTCACTTGCAGACGTGCAGGCAGACCGCTGAACCGCGACCCCCTCTTGCTTATCAGGCGTTCGCCGGGGACGACCCCACCCAGGTAATAGGCCGTGACATCCTCGCAGTTGTAGGCGGACACAACCACGTCGTGAGGGCCAAGCTGGGTAAGGATCCGACCGTACAACGCACGGGTCGGGGGGCGACGGGGCGGACCGGCATGCACATACCAGAGCCAACTCATCCCATACAGACATACCAGTAGCCCCAGCACCGCCCGGGGCAACACACGGCCCCCTCGCCCCAGTCGACCGGCCCCGCCCAGGCCCAGAAGCACCAGGACCGGCGCCCAGGCCGGCAGGAGTGTGCGCGGAAGCATGTTGGGAATGGATACCGCTCCCACCAGAGCCAGTGCCCCCACGTAGCTCCCCGCAGCCAGGGCAAGGGCCAACAACGGTCGTCGCAAACGACGACAACCCAGCGCCGCCATCACCAAAACCGCCGGGCCAATTATCAGCAGGCGCTGGAGCACGTACGCCGTCCAGACCGGCCTTGGCGTTTGCCGGTCTTCCCAATGCCGTACAAGCATGATGCCGAAAAATTCCTGGGCGTACGACTGCATCCGGCTCCAGGAATGCTCAGGGATCCACCAAGTCTGCTGATGAACCGCCGCCCAGTACAGATTAAACCAGAGCATCGGGCTCACCAGCAGCAGCCAGAGCCACGCACCGGAGGGACGCAGCAGCGCTTTCAGCTCCGCCCGGCCTCTCATCGCCACCAGGAAAACACAGGCCATGAGGAACACGAACAAGCCGACCGCGTGGGTGTGCGCTGCCGCCGCGCTCACCACCGCCAGGAAGGCCAATCGTCCGCGAGACGGCCCGCGCCAGGCTAGCCGTTGGGCCGCCAGAAGAGACAGAACACTGAGCAGGAACAGCAGGCTGTAGCCCCGCAACTCCTGGCTGTAATGCACCGGGATCGGGGAAACCGCCGCCAGGAGCCCGGTTGGAACCGCCGCCCGCGGATGAATGCCCCCGGCCACCCGCATCAGCCCACCGACCGCGCACACCCCCAGCAGAACCGGCAGCAGGCGCATGGACCACTCCGAGTGGAAGGCCAGCGACCAGGCCTTGAAGAGCAGAAACGACAAAGGAGGGTGGTCCGTGATGACCGGCAACCCGGTAAGCAGGTCCCACCAACCAAGACGGACCAGCACAAGGCTCACGCCTTCATCCGGCCAGACGTCCGTGGTCGTGATCCCGATCAGACGAACGAGAGTCGCGAGCAGGAGAACGCCACACGGCGCCCAGGCCCACCAGCGGGAATGCCGAGCAGGACTACTTGTCAATCCTTCGCACTTTTCCACATTCTCACGTTCGATTCCGCAAAGCCCTGCCTAAACGGCCGGCATCTCCACATTCGACATCCTCTCCAGGGCCAACATCAACGCCTGCGTACCCGACCGCCCGTGCCCCAGGGCTTTCACCGATTGATAGAGCTGATGGGCCAGGGCCAATCCCGGCAGGGCGATGCCCATGCGCCCGGCCTCGGCCAAGGCAATACCCATGTCCTTCAGAAAGTGCTCGACGAAAAAGCCCGGGTCGAAGTCGCGTTTCAGAATCCGCGGGCCAAGATTGTTGATAGCCCACGAGCCGGCCGCCCCGCTGCCCACCGATTCAATCACTTTTCGGAGATCCAGCCCCGCTTTGTAGCCGTAAAGCAGGCACTCGCATACCGAGATCATGGATGACGCGATCAGCACCTGGTTGCACATCTTGGCATGTTGTCCCGCACCCGCGGGCCCGTGATGGATGATCAGCTTGCCCATGCATTGGAATAGGGGCATGAGCCCGGCCACCACCTCCGCATCACCGCCGATCATGATGGATAGGCTTGCGTTGCGGGCTCCAATATCGCCGCCCGAGACCGGCGCGTCCACGCTCGCCACCCCCCGGGCCTGAAGGGTCTCGTAAAGCTCCCGGGCCAGCGCCGGCTCGCCCGTGCCCATGTCGACCAGGACGCTGCCGGCCGTCACGCCATGGATCACGCCGTCCGTTTCCAATACCACTTGTCGCAAGTCGGCTGGGAACCCCACCATGGTGAAGATCACATCGCTGCGCCGGGCCACCTCGCGGGGCGTCGGCGCCCATACCGCCCCCCGGGCCAGCAGGGGTTCGGCCTTGGCCCGCGTGCGATTGTAGACGGTCAGCTCATACCCGGCCTCGCGGATATGACCGGCCATGGCGGCCCCCATCACCCCGGTTCCAATCCAACCCACACGCGTTTTGCCCGGCGCTACCGGTTCCATGCTCCATCTCCTTTGAACAGGAGGCGTCAGAAATAACGGAAAATCGCCACTTCTCCCCACCCTCCGTGACCTCCTGTTTCAGCTCGATAATAGCCGGACCGGAACCAATGTGCATCTCGCCTCAACTTCCCGCTTTACGTTCTCGCTCATTCACATTTCCACTTTCTCAGTTGTCACTCATCCATTACAATGCCGCCTCACCTACAAAGGAGATTCTCTGATGCGGATTCCGATTCAATTCACCCTGCTCATCCCATCCGTCGTCCTGGTGCTTGTCCCGGCAGCTCACGCGGCCGAATCCGGCGGCTTGGACACCGCCCGTATGGTCTACGCGGAACGCCTCATCAACAGCGCCATCGACCGGGGCGACATCCCCGGCGGCGTGTTGCTGGTCGGGCGGGGCGACACCACCCTGTATCGCAAGGCCTTCGGCTCACGGGCCGTCCTGCCCGAACGTGTGCCCATGACCGAAGACACCATCTTCGATCTGGCCTCCGTGTCCAAGGTTGTCGGGTGCGCCACCTCGGTCATGCTGCTCCTGGAACGCGGGCAGATCAATCTCACCGATCGTGTGGCCAAGTACATTCCCGCCTTTGCGGCCAACGGCAAAGACCAGGTCACCGTTGAGCACCTGCTGCTGCACCGCTCCGGCCTCATCCCCGACAATTCCCTGCGTGATTACACCGGCACGCCGGAACAGTCCCTGGCCGCCATTTACAACCTGAAGCTCTCGTATCAACCCGGCACCGCCTTCGTCTACAGTGACCTGGGCTACATCGTGCTTGCCGAGCTGGTTCGCATCATCGACGGCCGGCCTCTGGACGTCTTCGCCCGCGAGGAGATCTTCCTGCCCCTGGGCATGAACGACACCTGGTACAATCCGCCCGCCGCCCTCAAGCCGCGCTGCGCCCCCACCGAGCAGCGCAACGGCCGATGGATGATCGGCGAGGTGCATGATCCGCGAGCCTACGCCCTGGGCGGCGTGGCCGGTCACGCGGGCCTGTTCAGCACCGTCGACGACCTCGCCCGCTGGTGCCGGATGATCCTCAATCTCGGCACCCTGGACGGCAAACGCGTTCTCTCAGAAATGACCGTCCGCGAGATGGTCCGCCCGCGCTGTCTGGCTGACGGCAGCAACTGCCGCGGCTACGGCTTCGACACCCGCAGTGCTTATTCCTCCGCGCGCGGCAACCTGTTTGAGGCCGGCACCACCTACGGCCACACCGGCTTCACCGGCACCATGTTCTGGATCGACCCGCACCACAACGCCTACGTCATCTTCCTGACCAACCACGTGCACCCCAAGGACAAAGGCTCCTCCAACATCGTAGACCTCCGTCGCCGGGTCATAACCACCGTGGCGTCGGCCATCATCGAGACGCCGCAGGAACGCTATGAGCCCGCCCCGGTGCTGGCTCCGGCACCCCCTGCACAAACCGGCCGCTCAACGGAGCGTTCATCGGGCCGCGGGGTTCGGCCCGCGCGCAGCTCCGCCCGCGGTCAAGGCGCCCCTGCCGACGTCCTCTGCGGTATTGACGTACTCAAGCGCGACGGCTTCAAGGCCCTGGCCGGCCGGAAGGTGGCTCTCATCACCAACCACACCGGCCGCGACCGCGACGGCAATCGCACCGTCGAACTGCTGCTGAAAGCACCTAATGTCAAGCTCGTGAAGCTCTTCTCTCCCGAGCACGGTCTTTACGGCACGCTCGATGAGAAGGTCGGCCACGGCGTGGACCAGAAGACGGGGCTGAAAGTCTACAGCCTCTACGGCGAGACGCGTAAGCCTACGCCCGAAATGCTCGAAGGCGTAGACACCATGGTCTATGACATCCAGGACGTGGGCGCCCGCTTCTACACGTATATCTCCACCCTGGGCCTGTGCATGGAAGCCGCCGCCAAAGCCGGCATCCGCATGGTGGTGCTCGACCGGCCCAACCCCATCACCGGCCTGCATCCCGATGGGCCGATCTCTGAGAACAAGCGTCGCAGCTTCACCGCCTACCGCCCCATGCCTGTGGCCCACGGGATGACCATCGGGGAGCTGGCCGGGTTCTACAACGCCGAAGACAAGATCGGCTGCGATCTGGTCGTTATCAAGGTGGAGGGTTGGACTCGCTCGATGTGGTGGGATGAAACCGGCCTGATGTGGGTCAACCCCTCCCCGAACATGCGCAACCTGACGCAGGCGGCGCTCTACCCGGCCGTGTGCCTGCTCGAATCCACCAACGTATCCGTCGGTCGCGGCACAGACCAGCCGTTCGAGTTGTTCGGCGCCCCCTGGATCGACGGGCGCAAACTCGCCGCCACGCTGAACGCGGCCAACCTGCCCGGGCTGCGTTTCATTCCCATCGAGTTCACGCCGACATCCAGTAAATTCAAGGACCAACCCTGCCAGGGCGTTTACATCCTGGTCACGGACCGCGACGCCCTCGAACCGGTCCGTAGCGGCTTGACTTTCGCCTGGGCGTTGAAAAAGCTCTTCGGCAATGTCTTCGAGATCGACAAGATGCTGACCCTGCTGGCCAACGCGGAGGTCCTCGACGCCCTCAAGAAGACGGACAATCCCGAGACCCTGCCGGAGCTCTGGAAGGCGCCGCTGGCTGAATTCATGAAGATCCGGGCCCAATACCTGCTGTATCCGTGATTCCGGCCTTCCTGGGCTCCATTCCGCGAACCTCGTGCGGCGGCCGGGCATCATCCCGGCCGCCGCATTTAAAGGCCCCGGCCACTGCACTCGGAAAGCGTGGTTCAACGGCCGTCAAGTAAGGAAATGCCCATGAAACCGTTCTTTGCCTGTGCGGTCTCGCTGTGTTTTGCACTTCCGGCGGTTACGACCGCCCAGGAAACCCGCAGACTGCCGAATTTCGTGATCATTTTCATCGACGACATGGGCTATGCGGACATCGGCCCGTTCGGGGCGAAGGACTACCCGACACCGCACCTCGACCGCCTGGCCTGGGAGGGCCGCCGGTTCACCGATTTCTACGCCAGCCAGCCGGTGTGCTCCGCCTCGCGGGCCTCGCTCATGACCGGCTGTTACAACGTGCGCATCGGCATCCTCGGGGCCCTCGGCCCGCGGGTCGAGTCCGGCATTCACCCGGAAGAAACCACCCTGGCGGAGATCTGCAAGCAGAAGGGCTATGCGACCGCCTGCTACGGCAAATGGCATCTGGGCCATCATCCCAAGTTCCTGCCCACCGCCAACGGGTTCGATGAATATTTCGGTCTGCCCTACTCCAACGACATGTGGCCCTTCCACCCCGCGGTGGAAAACTTGCCTATGGCCAGGCGCTTCGACCGCTGGCCGCATCTGCCGCTCATGGAAGGCACCGCCAAAGACGGCGTGAAGATCATCAACCCCAAGGTCACCGCCGAAGAACAGAAAATGCTCACCACCTGGTATACCCGGCGGGCGGTGAGCTTCATCGATCGCAACAAAGACCGGCCGTTCCTGCTCTACGTCCCCCATTCCATGGTGCACGTGCCCCTGCACGTTTCCGACCAGTTCGCCGGCAAGTCCAAACGCGGGCTGTTCGGTGACGTGGTCATGGAAGTGGACTGGTCTGTGGGCGAGATCCTCGAAGCCATTCGCCGCAACGGCCTCGATAAGGACACGATGGTGATCTTCACCTCCGATAACGGCCCGTGGCTCAGCTACGGCAGCCATGCCGGTTCGGCCGACCCGCTGCGCGAGGGCAAGGGCGCCACTTTCGAAGGCGGCATCCGCGTGCCGACGCTCATGTGGTGGCCGGGACAGATCCCCGCCGGCACGGTCTGCAACACGCCGGCCATGACCATCGACATACTGCCCACTATTGCCCATCTGATCGGAGCCAAACTGCCGGAGCGCAAGATTGACGGCAAGAACATCTGGCCACTGATCAAGGGCGAGCCCGGTGCGAAATCACCGCAGGAGGCGTATTTCTTCTACTGGGGCGATGCCCTGCACGCCGTCCGCATGGGCCGCTGGAAGCTGCACTTCCCCCACGAGTACCGTACCGTGGGCGGTCTGAAGCGACGCGGTGACGGCCGGCCAGTCCGCTATCGGCAGGCGGAAATCGACCTGGCCCTGTTCGATCTGGAAAACGACATCGGCGAAACCACCGACGTCAAAGACCAGCATCCCGAAATCGTGGCCACCATCCAGAAACTCGCCGACCAGATGCGCGAAGAGCTGGGCGACTCCGCCCGGGAGATGAAAGGCTCCGGCCCGCGCGCTCCCGGCCAGCTCGAACCGGGTGACAAACGCTTTATCGTGGTGGAAGGCGTGCAAACACCGGCCGAATAACGGAAGCAAGCTTGGGGGTGGAAAGAGATCCTAATCCTTCTCTTTCTCTTGCCCCTAATCTTCTCAATCCTACTCTTTATCTTGCTCTTTCTCTGGCCGGCGTTGAGAGAAAGAGTAAGAGTAAGAGCAGGATCAACATTATGGGGCAGTGGCGTGGATCGCGGGCCTTACGCCTGCTGGTCTGTGTTGTTCGTCCCCGTCACTCGCGCAATTGCCTGATTGCCCAAGTGGCCCAGGATTCCCAGGACAACCAGGGTCACCGCCGTCCCGCCGATCGTCAGCCACAAGGGCGGCCGCTTTTCAAGCCCCCAGACAGAGGCAATAAATACCAGGGCCCCGGTTCGCGGGGCCATGCCCACGACCGTAGCCAGGATATAGGCCCCAAGGTTTACCCGTGTGGCGGCCATCACCAGGTTCGTAATGGCAAACGGCGAGCTGGTCAGTCGGATCAAAAAATTAATGAGCAGCGTCTTGCCGAACCCCTTGCTCAGAAGGGCGTCATAAACCGCCTTGGACTTGGGATGTTCGGCGATCATCCCCACGACGCGATCGCCCGAGGCCAGCCGGGCGATCACGTAGGCGATCACCGCGGCCGCCGTGTAGCTGCCCAGAGCCAGGACCAGTCCGGACTTGAACCCGAACGCGTAACCACCCAGCGCCGAATACGCATGCGTGGACATGAACCCCAGCCCGCCCAGCGCCGCGAAAACCAGAAAGTAAAGCAGTGCCCCGGTTTCCTCGTGCGCCTTCAGCCAGCCGCCCACCCACGGCAACGACCCCACCAGCAGCGCGGTCACCACAAAGGGCATGATGGCCGAAATCAGTGCCAGCGGCCCCGCCGGGCCCAGCCGCTTGAAAAATCCCATCGCCACGGCCCCGCCGCCGGGAGATGAATCGGGCCCCGACGGCGGTTTCTCGCAGACAGTTTCTTCCGCTTCTGGATGGCTCGAGTGCATGGGCAAAGGGTAGGCCCCGTCTCCACCAAGGTCAACCCGCTGAGGCGGCCGTCAGCAGTCAGGGCCACACCCGCCCAGGGGCGCCCTCAGGGGTATCCGGCAGCCGTTGCTTTCACGATCAGAAAAAAATACGGGGAGTATTTGCCCCAAATTGCCGCGATTTCATATATTCCCTCTGCAACTTCTCGCCGGGGACAAAGGGGATTAATCAATGCGGACATGCACGAAATCTGCATACTTATCGGCTGCTTCACTTATGTTGATCTGCCTTCAAGCCACCGTCGCCGCCCCCATTCTCTTTTCGGGCTCGTCGGGGCATCTCTCCGCGACGGCGCTGTTTGAAACGTCCGGAAACTCACTGATCGTCACCCTGACCAATACCTCTCCAGCGGACGTGTTGGCTCCCGAGGATGTCCTGACGGCCGTATTCTTCGACATTCAGGGATCAGTATCGTCCCTCAAACCGACCAGCGCCGTGCTGGGCAGCCATTCAAGCGTCCTCTTCGGAACAACCGGTCCCAATGGCTCGGTCGGCGGAGAGTGGGCCTTTGTCAGCACCTACTCCAAGGAGTCCGGGCTCACCCGTTGCGGCATCAGCTCCAGCGGGCTCGATATCTTCGGCCCACACGACCTGTTCCCCGGGGAAAACCTGGCCGGACCCGCTTCTCCCGCCGGACTGGAGTACGGGATTACCTCCGCGGGCGACAATCCGGCCACCGGCAATCCGCCGGTCCGCGGCAAAAACGCCCTCATCCAGAACCAGGTGGTCTTCACCCTCGAAGGCCTGCCGACGCTATTCGACCCAGCTTTACACATCCGGAACGTGTTTTGGCAATATGGAACATCTCCCTCCGAGCCGCAGCTCGTAGGTACGGTGACCCCGGAGCCCACGGCCGGCATGATGCTGGGCCTCCTCCTGGGAATCGTGGTCATTGGAACACGGCGACGAATGCCCGTAGTCGCCTGAGTGGGAACTGTCCGTCCTCAAGCTCAGCAGTTACAATACGGCCATGAGCAAGCTGATTCGATTCCTGATCGTCGTCATCCTGTTCACGACCGGTTGCAGCCGTCCGCAGCCGGTCGTGCTGCGCGTTCTCTCTTACAACATCCACCATGCGGAGGGCCTGGATAAACAGCTCGACCTCGAGCGCATCGCTCGGATCATTAACGAATCCGGCGCGGACCTGGTCGCCCTGCAGGAGGTGGACCGCAACGTCAAGCGCAGCGGCAATGTCGATCAGCCCGCGCGTCTGGCCGAGCTCACCGGGATGACCTCCATCTTTGAGAAAAACATCGACCTCCAGGGCGGGGAGTACGGCAATGCCATCCTCTCACGGCTGCCGGTGGAATCCTACCGCCATCACTTCCTGCCCCGCCGCGGCAACAATGAGCAGCGCGGTCTGCTTCAGGCCCGCGTCCGCACCGCCGCCGGCCCGCTGATCTTCATGGCCACGCACCTGGACCACCAGGCCGACGACGCCGAACGCATGGATTCCGTCGCCATGATCCGCGTTCTGGCAGGCGAGCACGCCGGCCAACCCCTCATCCTCGCCGGCGACCTCAACACGGCCCCGGACACCCGGGTGCTTGGAGAACTGCGCTCGTTCCTGTTCGACACCTGCCCGCCGGACCTGCAGAACGCCTTCACCTTCTCTGCCGACCGGCCCCGCGAGCGCATCGACTACATCCTCTACAATCGCGATCCGCGCCTCCGCGTCACCGACTACCGCATCCTGGACGAGCCGGTCGCCTCCGACCACCGCCCCGTGCTGGCCACCTTCCTCATCCAGCGCGGCGCCGTGAATCCCAAGGCGAACCAGGACGCTCCACCGGTCAGCACTCGGAAAGCTGTTGAAGCCGCATCACAGGGAGAACCATAACCCTGCAGCACAAGGTCGCAGCGGCCGGGCCGGGTGCCCGGCGAAAGCTGGGTGCCGATCGTCTTACGGGCAAAACGGCCGGTACGGAGCCCGGCCGCTACAGAAAATGGCTTACTTTGCGCTGTAGGGCGTAAGCAACGGGACGTGGCAGTGGAAGGCGGCTCTCGAATTTCTTTCCGCCAGCAATAGCCGCCTTCCAGTTCTCAGTCTTCAGTTCCCAGTTCTCACTTCTCAGTTCTCACTATTTTTCGCACGATCTCCACCGCCCGCTCGACCTGCTCGGCGGTCACATCCAGATGCGTCACCGCCCGAAGTGAATCCGTATCCATCGGCAACACCAGCAAACCCGCCGCCGCAAGCCGCTGCATCGCCACTTCCGCCGGCAGCAACTTCACCCGGAAGACCACCATGTTCGTCTCCGGCATCCCTCCGATCAGCTCAACCCCCGGAATGGTGGCCAGCCCTTCCGCGAACCTGCGCGCGTGGACATGGTCCTCCGCCAGCCGTGCCCGGTGATGCTCCAGCGCGTACAGGGCCCCGGCCGCGATGATCCCCGCCTGCCGCATGCCTCCGCCGAACTGCTTGCGGAACCGCCGGGCCCGCTCGACGAACTCCTCCGTTCCCGCCAGGGCCGACCCCACCGGCGCGCCCAGCCCCTTGGAGAAGCACACGCTCACCGAGTCGAAATACCGCGCGTACTCGCGCTCCGGCACGCCGGAGGCCACGCTCGCATTCCACAGCCGGGCCCCGTCCAGATGCATCCGCAACCCCGCCGCGCGCGCCGCCTCCGCCACTTCCGCCACGCGCTCCACCGGCCACACGCTTCCGCCCCCGCGGTTGTGCGTGTTCTCGATACATACCAGCTTCGTCTTCGGATAGTGTACGTTCCAGGTCCGCAACGCGGCCTTGACCTCCGCCGCTCCGAAGATCCCCCGAACCCCCGGCAACAGCCGGCACATCACTCCCGACAGCGCCGCCGGTCCGCCCACCTCGTAGTAGTAAATATGGGCTTCTGCTTCTAACAGGATCTCATCGCCCGGCTCGGTGTGCACCCGGACGGCCACCTGGTTGGTCATGGTCCCGGAGGGCATGAACACGGCCGCCTCTTTTCCCAGGATCTCAGCCGTCCGCCGTTCCAGCGCGACCACCGTCGGGTCTTCCCCGAACACGTCGTCGCCCACCTCGGCCGCCATCATGGCTTCCCGCATGGCCGCGGTCGGCCGGGTTACCGTATCACTGCGAAGATCGATCACGTCGGCATGCATGTGCTTGATTCACCTTGTCAGCCCAGTGCCTTGAGCAGGTCGCCCATCTCCCCCGCCGCATGGGTGTTTCCCGTCCGTTGAGCCGCTTCTACTCCCCGGGTCAGTACGGCCTTCGCCTCTTCCCGCCGCCCCAGGGCCAAGAGCGCGTTTCCTTTCTGAAAATACGCCGCCACATAATTCGGATCGAGCTCGTTGACCCGATCGAACTGGGCCAGGGCCTCGGCGTGCCGGCCCATCTTTAGGTATTCCATGGCCAGCGCAAAATTCAGAAATACATCCCCAGGCTCAGCGCTCAGCAGTTTCTCCAATTGTTCCAGTCGCGACATCCCATGCTCCCGATCAGGTTCCAGCGTTCAGCTTCCGGCCGCCGTCCTCCAACGCCCTCTTTTCTCCGCCGCACCGCCGGTCCCCTGTCCATTCTACCTTCCCCCCACCACGTGCAAAAATCATGTGCGCTTGAGCCACACCCCCATTCCGGTTATGGTAGTGTCCATGCCGGAGAGATCTATTGCCCGGGCGGAACGTGACAAGTGTCCCTTGCCACGATTTGCTTCTCATCGTGAGCCGGGGGCCGCTCTGGAGTTACTGAGAACCGCTGATGGAATTACCCCGCCGTGACCGTGGCGATGAATTGCTAAAACCAGGTGAACTGAGCGCCCTGCGCGCCCGCCTGCGCGCCGCCTCCGCCCGTCATGATCTTACTACCGTCATCGCCTGCGCTTTTGACCACCGCACGCGGATGCTCCCCTTCTTCTACGCCGACCAGCGCATGGCCCCCGCGGGCGTGAGAGCCATCGGCGCGGCCATGCTCGACGCGGGGTTCGCCCAAACCCGCATCGTCCTCCAGCAGTGGAACCGCCGTTTCAAGCCTTCTCAAATGCGGCTCAATGGCAACATTCCCGACCTCTTCATGGTCTCCAGCATGCAGATCCACTCGGCTCAGTGCCAGGCCCTGATCCGGGACGCATGCCGCATCGACCCCGACCGTCGCCCGCTGATCATCGCCGGCGGCCCCAAGACCATCTATGAGCCCTGGGACGTCTTCAACGCCGACCCCGCTCAACGCTGGGGCGCCGACGTCGCGGTCACCGGCGAGGAGTTCGTCCTGCTCTCATTGCTGGAGGTATTGCTCTCGATGCGGGCCCGGAACGAGCCCTTGCGCTCGGTGTTCGTGCGCGCCCGAGATTGCGGCGCTCTCGACGGTCTTCCCGGCCTGGTCTACGCCCGCGGCAAACGGGACGGCCTGGCGGAAGAACTGGTCGACACCGGCATCCAGCGGCTGCTCGGCGATCTCGATGAACTGCCCCATCCGGCCCTGGGCTACCGCCTGCTCGAACCTCCCAGTAACAGGGAAACCCTCGCCGAACAGGCCCTGCCCCCCGGCCTGGTTCGAAAGTACAGCCCCATCGCCTCCCTGGTCCTGACCTTCGGCTGCAAGTTCAACTGCCCCTACTGCCCCATTCCGGCTTACAACCAGCGCCAGCACCGGCTCAAGAGCCCGGAGCGCATCGCCGACGAATTCACCCGGCTCCATGATGAGTACGGCCTGCGCTACTTCTTCGGAACCGACGACAACTTCTTCAACAATCACGAACGCGCCTTGAGCATCTGTGAGCATCTGGGCCGCCTGCGGCCGGCCAACGGACCTTTCCGCCGCCGCATCCGCTGGGGCACCGAGGTCACCATCCACGACACGCTCGCCATGCGCGATCATCTCTCCGAGGTCCGCAACGCCGGCGTGCGCGCCCTCTGGATCGGCGTCGAGGATATGACCGCCACCCTGGTCAAAAAAGGCCAGAGCGTGGACAAAACGCGCGAAGCCTTTCAACTGCTCCAGCACCACGGCATCTGTCCCATGCCCATGATGATGCACCACGACAAGCAACCGCTGTACACCCCCGGCCGGCCCTACGGCCTGCTCAACCAGGTCCGCCGCCTCCGCCGGGCCGGCGCGGTCAGCCTCCAGGTGCTGATGATCTCCCCTGCCACCGGTTCCCGGCTCTACCAGGAGGCCTTCACCTCCGGCCTGGCCTATGAGAGCGTGGCCGGAAAACGCGTCGAGCCGCACATGCTCGACGCCAACTACGTGATCGCCTCCCGGCACCCCCAGCCCTGGCGCAAGCAGTTCAATCTCATGGCCGCCTATCTTTACTTCTATAACCCTCTGCGCTTTCTCTGGGCCCTCGTGCGTCCCAAGAGCAAGCTCTACCTGGCGGACGCCATCATGCAGGTCCTGGGCATGTGGGGCACAGCCCATACCATCCGCCGTACCTTCGGCTGGGCCTTGCGCCTGATGCGCGGTCGCATCGTCCGCAAATCCCAGCCCCCGCGCAGCCCTATCCC
>JAAXZI010000192.1 GCA_012719955.1 Phycisphaerae bacterium
CGGCTTCCACGACCAGGTTCGCCAGGTGCCGGCCATCCCTGGCAAAACGGCACATGACGGGGCCTCCTGTTGGGCTTTTGGACACTCTAACATACGGGAGGCCCTATTTTTTCTGCAGTAAATTGTGAGACAGGCTGCACAAATCGAAGCGCCGTGGCACACGGATCGCGCTCTTTACCCTCTCACCATCGGGCTTGGTTGCTTAGGGCAAATACCCCTGGCGTTGGAATTCGGCCAATCGGTAATAGAGCGTCCGGACGCTGATGCCCAGCTCGGCGGCCGTGGCGGCACGGTTGCCTCGGTTGCGATCCAGGGCCGCCAGGATGTGCTCGCGCTCGACGTCTTCGAGGGTCGCCCGACCCTCGGTTTCGGTTTCTTCGTCTTCGGGTTCCGGCTCCATGACCATGCTGGAGTCGAGTTCGGCGGCGGCTTGTTCCTGGCGGTTCCGGCGGGCACGCTCCAGAGCGGCCTCGATGTCGCCAAGTGAGGCCGGCTTGGTCAGAAAATCGACAACCTGCAGTCGGATCGCCTTTTGCGCGGCGGGAAGATCGCCGAAGCCGGTCAGAATGATGACCCGGGTCTGCGGCCAGCGTTGATGGACGACTTCGCAGAACTCCAGCCCGTCCATGCAGGGCAGGTTCAGGTCCAGAACAATGATTTCGTGGGGCTCCTGTTCCATGATGCGCAGGGCATCCTCGGCCGTGCGCGTCCCCTTCACAGGAAAGCCCATGTCCGGAATGGCCTTGAGCAACATCTCGCGCAGGCGGGTTTCATCTTCGACCACCAGCACGCTGCATTTCTTGAATGGCTTTTCAGTCACAGCCGCCCCTATACTTTCTCCCTCATTCTTTAATCCAGCCCGGTGTCCCAGATTACCAGCCGGTGGCGTTCATGGCAAGGGGGTTGCCCTAAATTGGCGTAAGTATCGGTAGTTAAAGGACTTGTTGGGAAGTTGGGGTGCTGGGTCAGGCTGCCTTTTCGCCGGTGGTCTGGGTTTCGTTGAAGTCGGGAAAACGCATGGTGAATTTGCTGCCTTGGCCGGGGCCGGCGCTCTCGGCCGTGATCTTCCCCCCGTGCGCCTCAACAATGGCATGGGTGATCGAAAGCCCCAGGCCCATGCCACGCTCGCCATTTCGCCAGCGTTTACAGTAGAACGGTTCAAAGACGTGCTCGAGGACCTCCGGCGTCA
This sequence comes from Phycisphaerae bacterium, assembly GCA_012719955.1. Taxonomy (GTDB): domain Bacteria; phylum Planctomycetota; class Phycisphaerae; order UBA1845; family PWPN01; genus JAAXZI01. The sequence continues at coordinate 1,190 of JAAXZI010000192.1, forward strand.
TGCCGCAGCCATTGTCCATGATGCTCAGTTCGATGCCGTCCGTCAGCCGGGTCCCGCGAACAATGATCTGGCCGGTTTCAGGAGGTAGAGCCTGCATCGCGTTGGCCAGCAGGCTCAACACCACCTGCCTCAGCTCATTCTCATTGCCCCACACGGTGAGCAGGTCGCTCGGGGGAAGTTCCAGACGGATGGACGAATCTTGGGTCTGATCGAGGCTCTGGACCAGCGCCACCACGCTCCGGGCGAGGCGGGCCACGGAAACGGCCTCGCGATTTCCGCCCCGGGCCTTGGCAAGGGCGACAAGTTTGTCGGTGATCGACTTACAGCGGAAGCCTTCCTCGCGGATGATCTGGAAGGCTTCCTTCACGTCATGGACGGCACGGGACGCGGGCAGACTGTCGGCTTGGCGTAGAAACAGCTCCGCGTAGCCGGTGATGATGTTCAAGGGGTTGTTGATCTCGTGGGCCACGCCGGCGGCAAGGAAGCCCACGCTGGCCAGCCGTTCGGAACGGGCCAGCTCGCGGCTTCGCATCGCGATTTTGTGTTCAAGATCGGAGCGCAGGGTGTCCAACTGGACGGCGATCTGGTTCAGGTCGGTAGCCAGGGCGGTGAACTCTGGAGCGGCATCCAGGCGGATGGGCTCCTTGAAGTGTCCGTTGATCATGCGCTGCAGGCCTGTCCGGAGCTGGCCAAGCGGGACCAGCACCCCGCGGTACTGCGAGACCATCAGCAGAAGGATAATCAGCAATCCGCCGCCGGCACACACGCTGACCAGGATCAATGAGTTGCGCAGCCGGGAGGCCGATTCCATGTGGGCCTGCTCAATCGAACGGTCCATCTGGTCGGCCAGCCTGGCCACGCTGCCGAGCGCCTGGTCGATGGGGATGAGCAGGTCCGAACCGGCCGGTTCCAGGCGGGCGGCCGAACCGGGGCTGATGGCCTGGCGAATGCCGACCAGTTGAGCTCGCGACTGGGCCACCGCTTCCAGTTCTCCCCGCCAGGCCGGGGAGCATTTCGTCGCGGCCCGCCGGCAAGCGGTGAGTCGGTCAAGACCCTCGATGGCGCGATCGATGGCGCCGCAAGCGGATTGCGCGCTGCCGCCGCGCGGCTGGATCAGGCTGCCGGCCGTCTCCGTGTACAGGCTGATTTCCCTGAGCAATCGAAGCTGCTGATGTTCGTCATGGGCGGCCTGCAGGCTTTCCCGCGCGCCGGAGAGCCCCCGGAGCGAAGCGGCGCTCAAAAGCATGAAGCTGAGCGTCAGCCCGGCCATTTTGATGGCTGTCCGCCGACTGAAGGTCATTCACTGATCTCCGCGCAGCATTGTGCGTCCCGTTGAACGATTCGGTGGCCGCCAATTTCGGTGGCCGCCAATATAGCTTGTCCCGCGCGGAGGCTGCATCAGTTACACGTCAGAGGCCCGCATCAGGCTGAATCGATGCAAGTATTGCATTGTTACCGGGCCGATCAGAGGCTGAGGCTATGATCGGAAGGGTTGCGGATAGGGAATACTCCCCGGGTGGGCACATGCTTGGGAGGTTACCCCGCACTTTTTACCTCTACAGCAGTCCCAGTTGCAGGCGGGCGGCTTCGGAAAGCTGGTCCATGCTCCAGGGCGGGTCCCACACGATCTGCACATCGGCCGCCGTCACGCCGTCCACGCTCTCGACTCGATCCTTGACTTCGACGGGCAGCGAACCGGCTACCGGGCACATGGGCGAGGTCAGGGTCATGCGAATGTCCACCTTGCCGTCCACGCCGACGTCGACCCCGTAAATCAGGCCGAGGTCGTAGATGTTCACCGGGATCTCCGGATCGTAGACGGTGCGGAGGACCTCGATGACGCGGGCCTCGACATCTCGGACCTTGATCGCATCGATAGGGGAAAGGGGCTGTGAGGATTCAGTGGCCATGGTTCGATCCAATTTCCATCTGCCGGCGTCCGCTTCTCGGCGGGCCGTGCATCGTTGACCAGCGCGGCCCGGCTGTTGCTCCGTGGAGACGATGGCTTACTCCGTGGAGACGACGCCGCCGCGTTGCTCCAGGGCGGCCTCCAGTGTGTGCCAGGCCAGGGTCGCGCACTTGACCCGTACCGGATACTGGGAGACGCCAGCAAAAACCTCCAGCTTGCCCAGGTCCGGCCCCGCCTCGGGGTTCTCCAGCCGGCCGGTGACCAGGGCGTGGAACTTATCGAACAACTCGCGTACTTCCTCGACCGTCTTGCCCTTGAGCGCGTCGGTCATCATGGAGGCCGATGCGGTCGATATGGCGCAACCGGCCCCCTGGAAGGCGACCTCTTTGATCCGGTTGCCGTCGAGCTTCAGATAAACGCTCACCCGGTCGCCACAGAGCGGGTTATAGCCTTCGGCCTGATGGTCGGCATCGTCAAGATGCCGCTGATTGTGCGGCCGCTTGTAGTGGTCAAGGATGAGTTCCTGGTATAGATCCTGAAGCTCAGACGTCATATCACTTCTTTCGAACTACCGACACTCGCTATGCCCAGTGCGTCTTATCCGAATACCTCAAGCACCTTGTGGATGCCGGCGACCAGGGCGTCAATGTCCGCCGTGGTATTGTAGAAGGCCAGTGAGGCCCGGGCGGTGGCCGGAACTCCGAAGCGGTCCATGACCGGCTGGGCACAGTGATGGCCGGTGCGGATGGCCACGCCCATCTGATTGAGGATCGTGCCGATGTCATGTGGATGAGCGCCGGCCAGCACGAAGGAGAGAACGGATGCCTTCGCCTTCGCGGTACCGATCAGCCGGACCTGTGGGATCGCCAGTAGCGAGCGGGTGGCATAGTCGAGCAGTTCGTGCTCGTACGCGGCGATTCGTTCCAGGCCGATGCGGTTAACGTATTCCAGGGCCACTCCCAACCCGATCACGCCGGCAATGTTGGGCGTGCCGGCCTCGAACTTGTAGGGTATGTCCTTGTAGGTGGGCCCCTCGAAGCTGACGCGACTGATCATGTCACCGCCGCCCTGGTAGGGAGGCATCTCGCGAAGCAGGGCGGCCTTGCCATAGAGCACGCCGATGCCGGTGGGTCCGAAGACCTTGTGCCCGGAGAAGGCGTAGAAGTCACAGTCCAATGCCTGCACGTCCACGGGCAGGTGGGCCGCCGACTGGGCGCCGTCCACCAGAACGGGCACGCCGTGCCGGTGGGCTCGCTGGATGATCTCGTGGACCGGGTTGATCGTCCCCAGCACGTTGGACAGATGGACCACCGCGACCAGCCGGGTGCGCGGGGTGAGCAGGGCGTCGTAGGCGTCGAGCAGAATTTCGCCGTCATCGTTGATGGGAATGACACGCAGCCGGGCGCCGGTTTGCTCGCACAGGAGTTGCCAGGGCACGATGTTGGAATGGTGCTCCATGGCCGACACGATGATTTCGTCGCCGGGGCCGATGTGCTTCCGGCCGTAGCTGGCGGCGACCAGGTTGATGGCCTCGGTCGTACCGCGCGTGAAGATGATTTCGCGTGGGTCGGCGGCGTTCAGGAAGCGCTGCACGATCGTGCGGGCCCGTTCATAGCCTTCGGTGGCCCGGACGCTCAACTCGTGTACGCCGCGATGGATGTTCGCGTTGTCGCGCGCGTAGTAGTGTTGAAGCGCGTCGATGACCGCCCGGGGTTTCTGCGTGGTGGCCGCGTTGTCCAGATAGGCCAGAGGCCGGCCGTTGATCCGCTGCTGCAGGATGGGGAAGTCCTGGCGGATCTTCTCCACATCCAGCGCGTGCAGGTTGGATTTACGGTCGCGGGCGGTGAGCGGCACGTTGGCGGTGGCGGTATCCTGTCCGGTCGTGGTGATGGTCATGGGTTGGATGCCTCCTCGATGAGCAGGCGGTCTTCGTTCGCGCCGGTGAAGAGCAGGCGCTGGAGCGCCTCGCGCAGCGGAGCGATCTTCACCCGGGCGATGCTCTCGCTGGCGAAAGCGTAGACCAGCAGATCGCGGGCCTCTTTCTCGGGAATGCCGCGCGAGCGCAGGTAAAACATTTCGCTCTCCTCGATCTGGCCGATCGTGGCCCCGTGCGTGCACTTGACGTCGTCGGCGAAGATCTCGAGCTGCGGCTTGGTGTCCACCTGGGCGTTGCCGGAGAGCAGCAGGTTCATGTTGGTCTGCTTGGCGTCGGTTTTCTGGGCGTCCTTGTGGACGACAATCCGGCCGGTGAATACGCCGTGCGAAGAATCCTCCAGGATGCCCTTGTAGTATTCGCGGCTGTCGCAGTGGGGGGCGGCGTGCTCGACACGCAGGTGGTTGTCGATGTGCCGGCTGCCCCGGCCGATGTACAGGCCGTTGAGGTCCAGGTCGCCGCCCTCGCCGTTCATCACGGAATGAATCTCGTTGCGCGTCAGGCCGCCGCCCAGCGTCAGGCCGTGCGAGGTGACCGTACCATGCCCGCCTTGCTGGGTGCGCACGGCGCCGATGTGGTAGGCGTCATCGTGTTCGCGGTTGAGGCGGTAGTGGTCGACCACGCCGGCGTCGCCGGCCACGATCTCCGTGACCGCGTTGGTCCAGTAGCCGCCACCGTTCAGGCCGGCGTAGGTCTCGACGACGGTAACCTGGCTGGCCTCCTCGGCCACGATCAGCGTTCGCGGATGCGAGACCACCGGCTCCGGCCCGCCGGTAGAGAGATAGACCACGTGGATGGGCGTCTCGCAGACGAACCCCCGCGGCACATGAATGAAGGCTCCGTCCTGGAAAAAGGCGGTATTCAACGCGATGAAGGGCTGAGTTTCGAACCCCGCGTAACGGGCCAGGTGCGGACGCAGCGTGTCCGGCTCGGTCTCGAGGAGCTCGGCCAGGTTCGCGAGCGTGACCTTCGCGGGTACACCCGTGGCGATGGACAGCTCGGGGACATAATGGCCGTTCACGAACACCAGCCGGGTGCTGTCGGCATCGCCGAAGAGGAAGGGGCGAATGGCGTCGAGGTCCACGGGCACGGCGGTCGGCGCGGCTGATCGGAACGTCGTCCGGGCGAGGGGGGCCACGTTGGTGTAGCGCCACTCTTCGTGCCGGGTCGTGGGGAAGCCCTGCTCGGCGAAGTGGGCGAGGGCCGCCTTGCGCACGGGATTGAACCACGTCGGGCCCGCGGAGGTCTTCTCAAGCCGCTCGAACTCGGCTACGTAATGATTGCTGTTTTTTTCCGTAATCACGGCCATTTGGATGTCCCGGATTCAGTTATCGTGCACCGGCCAACTCGGCCCGCGCGGATTCCTTTTCCACCCACGTATACCCCTTCTCCTCCAGCTCCAGGGCCAGCTCTTTGCCGCCGGAGCGGACAATCCGGCCGTTTACCAGCACGTGTACGAAATCCGGCACGATGTAATTGAGCAGCCGCTGGTAATGGGTCACGACGATCATAGCCCGCTCCGGCGACCGCAGGCGATTCACACCGTCGGCCACGATGCGCAATGCGTCGATGTCCAGCCCCGAATCCGTCTCGTCCAGGATGGCCAGCCGAGGTTCGAGCACGGCCATCTGCAGGATCTCGTTGCGTTTCTTCTCTCCGCCGGAAAAGCCTTCGTTCACCGACCGGTTGAGCAGCCGATCGTCCATCTGCACGAGCTTGAGCCGTTCCCGGATCATCTTGAGGAAGTCCACGGCGTCCAGTTCCTCCTCGCCACGGTAACGGCGGACGGAGTTGAGCGCCTGGCGCAGGAAGTAGCTGCCGGTGATGCCGGGAATCTCCACGGGATACTGAAAGGCCAGAAACACGCCTTCCGCGGCCCGCGCTTCCGGGGCCAGCTCCAGCAGGTTCCGCCCGTTCAACAGGACCTCGCCTTCGGTCACCTCGTAGGTCTCATTGCCGGCCAGGACCTGGGCCAGCGTGCTCTTGCCGGAGCCGTTGGGCCCCATGATGGAATGGACCTCGCCGGCCTTGACCGTCAGGTTGACGCCGCGGAGGATCTCGTGGCCATCGACGTTTGCATGCAGATTTCTGATTTCGAGCATTTCAGCCTTTCCGAATTTGTCAGTGGTCAGTTGTCAGTAGTCAGTTGTGAGGAAGTCATCCCATGGTTTAATTGAGCAGGCAAAAACAACCGGCAACTGACCAACGGACTGCTGACCCAACAACGGACAACTGACCAGTGACAACTGACTAATCAACCCACACTTCCTTCCAGACTCACCGCCAGGAGCTTCTGGGCCTCGACGGCAAACTCCATCGGCAGTTCCTTGAATACCTGCCGGCAGAAGCCGTTGACAATCATGTTCACCGCGTCCTCGGTGGAGATGCCGCGCTGGTTGCAGTAGAAGATCTGGTCTTCGCCGATCTTCGAGGTGGAGGCCTCGTGCTCCATGCGGGCGGTGCTGTTCTTGACCTCGATGTACGGGAAGGTGTGCGCTCCGCACTTGTCGCCCAGCAGCAGCGAATCGCACTGGGTGAAGTTGCGGGCCTTCTCGGCGCCCGCGTTGATCTTCACCATGCCGCGATAGGTGTTCTGGCCGAAGCCGGCCGAGATACCCTTGGACACGATGGTGCTCCGGGTGTTCTTGCCGATGTGGATCATCTTCGTGCCGGTGTCGGCCTGCTGGCGATGATTGGTGAGGGCCACGGAGTAGAACTCGCCCACCGAGTTGTCGCCGATGAGGATGCAGCTCGGATACTTCCAGGTGATGGCCGATCCGGTCTCCACCTGCGTCCAGGAAATATGCGAGTTCTTGCCCTGGCACTTGCCCCGCTTGGTCACGAAGTTGTAGATCCCGCCGCGGCCTTCCTCGTCGCCGGGATACCAGTTCTGGATGGTCGAGTACTTGATGGTGGCGTTGTCCAGGGCCACCAGCTCGACCACCGCCGCGTGAAGCTGGTTCTCGTCGCGCATGGGGGCGGTACAGCCTTCCAGGTAGCTAACGTAAGCGCCCTCGTCGGCCACGATCAGCGTCCGCTCGAACTGGCCGGTCGATGCCGCGTTGATGCGGAAATAGGTGGACAGCTCCATCGGGCAGCGCACGCCCTTGGGCACGTAGACGAAAGACCCGTCCGAGAAGACCGCCGAGTTCAGTGTGGCGTAGAAGTTATCAGAGTACGGAACCACCGAACCCAGGTACTTGCGGACCAGTTCGGGGTGCTCGCGAACCGCTTCCGAGAATGAACAGAAGATGATGCCCAGGCTGGCCAGCTTCTCCTTGAAGGTGGTGGCCACCGAGACGCTGTCGAATACGGCATCAACGGCCACGCCGGCCAGCGCCGCCTGCTCGTGCAGGGGAATCCCCAGCTTCTTGTACGTCTCCAGCAGCTTGGGATCGACCTCGTCAATACTCTTGGGCCGATCCTTCTTCTGCTTGGGCGCGGAGTAATAGACGATCGACTGGAAGTCGATGGGGGGATAGTGGACATTGGCCCACTTGGGCTCTTCCATGGTCAGCCAGTGGCGATAGGACTTCAGCCGCCATTCCAGCAACCACTCCGGCTCCCTCTTCTTGGCCGAGATCAGCCGGATGATGTCCTCGTTCAACCCCGCCGGGACGCTTTCCGCCTCGATATCGGTCACGAAACCGTACCGATACTGGCGATTGGCCAACTGCTCAATTGTCTGTGTTGCTGTGGGCATGAGACCCTCTTGTTTGTAAGTGCTTTTCCGCAAGCAAGATAGGTCGGGTATCGAAGTCGTCCGCCCTCGCTGCCTGCCGCTTCCTCTCCGAGTAATCTCTCCGAGTAATATAGTATCAAAACGGTCCTATTTCAACGGATGAGGGCTGGGAATCCGGCCGTAAGTCGGGGGCCTCAATCTTCTGACCCAGATGGACGGGTAACTGTTTGCCCTTCTGATGGTTATGAATTGTTGGTCTCGTTGCCGGATTGCTCGTGAGACGGGTGCAAGGCTTGCAGAAGATGAAAGAACGATGCGTGAGCCCGCAGTATACCGGCCGTTCTGGGCTAACCCGCCAGGTAACGCGTGAACCATTCGCTCGCCAGGCGGGCAACCTCCTCGAGGGCGCCGGGCTCTTCGAACAGATGGCTGGCTCCGGGCACGATTTCGATGCGTTTTTCGACGTAGAGTCGGGCGGCCGCGCGTTGGTTGAGCTCGATGACCGGCACGTCCAAGCTCCCGACAATGAGCAGCGTCGGGGCCCGGACCCTGGCCAGGGCTGGGCCGGCCAGGTCCGGCCGGCCGCCGCGCGAGACCACTGCGCCGGTCTGGTCGGGTCGTTCAGATGCCGCAATCAGCGCCGCCGCCGCCCCGGTACTGGCGCCGAAAAAGCCCAGGCGCAAGGAGCGGGTGGCCGGCTCGGCCAGCACCCAATCCGCCGCCGCGATGAGGCGACGCGCCAGCAGGTCGACGTCAAAACGAAGTTCGGCGGTATAGCGATCCACTTCTTCCTCTTCGGCAGTCAGCAGATCGAGCAGAAGGGTCGCCAGGCCGGCCTGGTTGAGGGCTGCGGCCACAAACTGGTTGCGCGGGCTGTGCCGACCGCTGCCGCTGCCATGGGCGAACAGCACCATGCCGGTGGCTTGGGACGGTATCTGGAGGTTGCCCGCCAGTTCCACCGGGCCGGCCGGAACTCTGACGACATTGGTCTCATCGCGAACAAAGATGGATCGGGTCATGGCGTGTACTCCGGCGGGCGGGTCGTGGACGGCGCCTGCACGGGGGGCCGGACGGCCACGAGGCCCGCGCTACTCTGAAACAAACCCGTCCAGCGCCTCCATCGGGGCGGTGATAGGAAAGCGGACCACGATGGTGTAACGCCCGGTGTCCACGTACAGGGCCTCGTCGGCGCCGTTTTCCGTATGCTCCAGCCGTACGCGGGCGGGTTTCTGGACCGCATGGGTCCAACTCTTTCTCTCGCGCGTCTCGGCTGTGATCACGATCTGTTCCTCGCCCGAGGGGCAATAGGCCAGCGAGACGCTTTGCAGCACCACGCTCTGCATCAGCACTTTTCGGTGGATCGTTTCAACTGCAATTCGCTCGTCCAGCGTTTGAAAGTCGTATTCGGATATCTCGGCATTCAGACTCTGGGCATGAGGCGACCCGGGCCAGACCGGATCGGACGCTTCGACGTCCACAAGCCAGCCATGGTGCTGACGGCTGAAGGCCTCGCAGAATCCGTCCCACTTCTGGCGGTCAATTTCATCAACCGGCATACCAGTTCTCCTTCGGCCGGGCGGACTTCGGGAGATGCCCGATCGCCTGCCCGCCCGTCCTGCTACGAATGCACCTTCGCCTCCTGTTCGCGCCACGCCCGTTGAAGCAGTTCGCGTACCTGCGCGTCGGTCATTTGGGAGAAATTCTCGTACCAGCGCCCGACGCCCAGGAACGGCTCCGGCGTGGTGGCGCAGATGATCTCATCCACATGCGCTTCCAGTTCGGCGCACGTATCCGCCGCCGCGGTGGGTACGGCCACCACGAGGCGGGCCGGATCCTGTTGGCGAAGCGCGGTGATAGCCGCCCGCATGCTGGCCCCCGTGGCCAGCCCGTCGTCGATGAGAATCACGGTTCGCCCCTGCACCTGCGGCGGGGGACGGTCGCCCCGGTACTCGCGTTCGCGGCGATGCAGCTCCGCCATCTCCCGTTCGGTCGCGCGGTTGAGTTCGTCATCCGTGATCCGCAGCATCCGGATCACCTCGTGGTTCAGCACGCGCACCGGTCCGGTTGCGATGGCCCCCATGGCCAGCTCTTCCTGGCCGGGAACGCCCAGCTTGCGAACGAGAAAGACATCCAGCGGAGCATCCAGCGCGCGGGCCACCTCGTAGGCTACCGGAACGCCCCCGCGAGGCAGGCCCAGCACCAGCACATTCGGCGAGTGGGCATAATGCCCCAATCGAGTGGCCAGGTAACGACCCGCATCAAAGCGGTCAGTGAAAAGAAACATCATGGCCGGTCACCTCAACTGCGGTTGCCGCGCAGAACATGCGGAGACCTTCTCAGGGACTATAGGAATACGCGGGGCGTAGAAGCAACGCGTGTAGAAGCATTGGGAGGGATTTCTGAATTGCAGCCAAGCCCCGGCAGGCGGTCCGGTCCTGGTTCCCGAATCGCTCCGGGGGCCGTGGAAGGGCTGCGACGGACCCGGCGCCCGGAACCGCCAGACGATCAGCTTGAGGGCGGGCCGGGTAGGGGCCTACCAATGAGAATGGGGACCGGGATATCTGCACATTGCTCGTATTTTCTGCCAGGAGATGAGACATGCGGGTCAAGGACATCATGACTTCTGAGGTGGCGTGTTGCACGCCCGATACAGGCCTCCAGCAGGTGGCAAAGATGATGGTAGACTGTAACTGCGGGGCCATTCCGGTGATTGCTGATGAGCAAAGCCGCCGGCTGGTCGGCATCGTCACCGATCGCGACATCGTCTGTCGTACCATTGCTCAGGGACGCGATCCCATGTCTCTGAGCGCTCAGGATTGCATGTCCCGGGACGACATCGCCTGCGTCACGCCGGAAAGCGATCTCAATGAGTGCTGCAGGGTGATGGAGGAGCACCAGATCCGCCGGGTACCGGTTGTGGATGAGAACAACTGCCTGCGGGGGATTGTGGCTCAGGCGGACGTCGCCCGGCACGCTTCCCGGGAAGGGGCGGCCGAGATGGTCAAGGAAGTCTCACAGCCGCGTTAGCGCTCTTTCCCGTTGGACCGTTCCGCAGCTTCGCCAGCGGCCGGGCGGGAGTCCCGCCAAAGGCTGGGGCACCGGCCATTCTTGCACGGCGGTTCACGGAGCTGTGAAACTGGAAAGCGCGTTCACATGCAGGCCATCAACACCAGGTGAGCAGGGGGGCTGTTCAGTCCACACGCGAGCCTTCCGGACGCCAGATCCGGCTGAAATACCGATTTGCGCGGGCATGGGAGCTTGCCCATGTCCGTTTTTTTTCATAGGATCAAATAGGACTCATGGCCGGATCGGCCGCCTGTCTTGTCCCGAAAGCGAGGTACACCGATGCTACACCGTTTTTCGGAGCTCCGCGGATGCACGATTGGTGCGACCGATGGAGAAATCGGCAAAGTGGTGGACCTTTACTTTGATGATCTTGCCTGGGCGGCCCGCTACCTCGTGGTGGACACCGGGCGGTGGCTCCCCGGAAAGCAGGTGCTGATCTCTCCCGCGGCAGCCAATGAGATGGATGTCCGGGCTCGCGTGTTGCCGGTCGGGCTCTCCATGCAGCAAGTCCACGATTCCCCCGAAGTGGATACGGCCTTGCCTGTTTCCCGCCAGCGGGAGAGTGAATTGGCCATGTATTACGGCTGGCCTTTGTACTGGATGCCCGAGGCGTCCGGCTGGGGCCCCGGGGGGCAGGCCCTGGGCGGTTCGGCGGCCTCATCCGCAAGCGGGGCGGAGGTCGGTCCGGCGGTGGCCGAGCGGGAGGCCGACCCGCATCTGCGCAGTGCGCGCGAGGTGATCAGCTATCGCATCCAGGCCAGCGACGGCCATATCGGCCACGTAGAAGACTTCATCATCGACGACTGGGCCTGGATGGTCCGCTACCTGGTGGTTGATACCCGCAACTTCTGGCCGGGCAGGATGGTGCTGGTCCCGCCGCAGAGCGTGCGGAATGTGGAGTGGGAGGAACGCAGCGTGACGGTGGAGCTCCCGCGCGAGAAAATCCGGAACGCGCCGCTCTACGATCCGCAGTCACCGATTCACCGCAGCTACGAAGAGCACTTGCACGGCTACTACGGCTGGAAGCGCTATTGGGAGGATTGAGGCGACATCAGGCTTGCGTCGTCTCGTCTACGGTTTCTCTGCCAGCAGCTCTTCGATTCTGGTCGTCATTTGCTCCTCGCCGGTGGTGCCCTGCCAGTTCAGCTCGCCGTACCACCAGTAGCGGATATGGCCCTGCCGGTCCACGAGATACACCGCCGGCCAGACATTGTTTGACCAGGCCTCCCAGTTCTTTCGCTGGTTATCCACCAGGATAGGAAATTCCAGTTCGTTTTCGCGCGCTTTGGCGCGGACCTTCTCGACCGAGCGCTCGCCTGGCGTCTCGGGGGTGTGGATCCCGATGATGGTGACGCCTCTGGGTGCGTATTTCTTTTGCCAGTTGCGGTACGCGGGATAGTTGCGAATGCAGTTGCCGCATCCGAAAGTCCAGAAATGGACCACCACCACCCGCCCGCGGAGGCCGGCCAGCGTGAGCGGCTGGCTGTTGATCCAGGTCTGTTCGCCCCGCAGCTCCGGAGCGCGGAACATGAAGGGCTTGACCCGGGACAAGTCAAAGGGCTTGCCGGCCAGGGCGGCCCATTCTCGTTCCTGATCGGCGGTGAGGATTCTGCGGAGCTCGTTTCGTTCGTCGGTCCGGATGCGCCGGGCCAGCAGTTCCCGGGCGGCCTGCTGCCGGCCGTCGGCCACGAGTGCTTCCAGCTCCTGCGTGGCCAGGCGTGTCCTGATGACCGCGACCTGGATTTGCTCCAGTTGACGCTCCGTCAGGGCCAGCCGCGAGGTTGTCTCGGGATCGAGGGCGGCTGCGGCCCCGCGCGCCTGGAAGGTGATCTCGGCGAGGCGCTGCTGCTGCGGCCGGCTCAGAACGGTTTGGAGCCGTTGTTGCAACCTCTCCGAAAGGGCCTGTGATCTGGTGGCCTGTTCGGCCGGTGCGTAGTTGCGCAGCTCCCAGATATCCCCCTCCAGCTCATCCAGGACGCCGCGGACCGCCTCCCTTTGCGTGGCGTTCAACTTGAGTTCAGCCTGAACGGCCCGATCAAAAATCAGAAACGCCGGCCAGTCGATGCCTTGGACGACCAGGCGAGTGGCCGGTTGGGTGGCCGGTTGGCTGTCCTGGGCGTATAGCGAGGGTGCGATACCCGCAAGGGATGCCAGGACCACAATCACAACGCACCGCTGCATCGCTTTTTCGCCCTGTAATCGCATGATACCGCTCCGTACGTGCTCAGTAGATTAGCCTGAACGCTGAGGGTGGTACAAGATACCTGCAACGACTATCCTTCGCGGAACGTTGGTCTCAACCACTTGTTGGCCTCGTCATGGTTGGCGAAGCGCATTTTCAAGGAGTCTCATTTGAGCTCCTGGCCGGGGTAGCGCAGGGCGGTGATGCCCAGGAGGGCGATCTCCGTCAGCGGCCCGCCATAAGCGGAGGGGGCCCGGCCATGATCGTGCTGGGCGCCTCCAGGACCAGGGCCCGGAAGACCGGATCGATGATGCAACAGACCGTGACGTCGGGTGATGGCCGCGTTGCGATTGGACATCTGTGGATCTCCTCGCGTACGGGCCCGTTAAGTGTTGTTCATAGAAGCCTACCGCGCTGAGCGGGAGCTGAACAGTCCGGGCCGCGGCGGGGA
>JAAXZI010000193.1 GCA_012719955.1 Phycisphaerae bacterium
ATCTCCTTATCTCTCCATCTCTCATACTCTCCATCTCTCACACTGCACCAGCCCTCAGAGCGTCTCCAACTCCGCCAGCACCGCATCCACCAGCGGTTTGAGCGTATTCGCGCTGAAATCAAACTTCAGCCCGGCCGCTTTCCACAACTCCGGCAAGGGTCGGCTGCCGCCCAGGGCCAGGGCTTCACGGTACTTGCGCAAAGCCTCACGTTTGTCGCGCCGGGCGTTCTGCCAGAGCTGCAGCGCGCCGATCTGGGCGATGCCGTACTCGATGTAATAGAAGGGCACGCCGAACAGGTGCAGTTGCCGCTGCCACAGGGCCTCGCGGTTGATCTCGTACCCGGCCCAGCTCTCGATCCCGCCGAAACGATCCATCAGTTCGAGCCACGCCTGGGTCCGTTGGGCCCGGGAGTGCTGCGGGTGCAGGTAAAGCCAATGCTGGAAGGCGTCGATAGTCGCGATCCAGGGGAACACGCTGATGATGCCTTCGAGCTGCTCGCGTCTGGCCCGCTTGAGGTCGTCGCCCTGGTAGAACACGTCGAGATGGTCCATGGCCAGCAGTTCCATGCCCATCGAAGCCACTTCGGCCATCTCCATCCCGGTGTGCCGGTAGGCCACCAGCGGCTCCTCCTGGCAGGCCAACGCGTGGAAGGCGTGCCCGCCCTCATGCAGGAGCGTCTCCACGTCGCGGTGCAGCCCCACGGCGTTCATGAAGATGAACGGATGCCGGGCCTCGTCGAAAGTCGCCTGGTATCCGCCGGGGGCCTTGCCTTTGCGGCTTTCAAGGTCGAGCCAGCCGGCCCGGATCATCTGGTCGAACTGGCTGCCCAACTCCGGGCTGAGCTTGTGGAAGACGATCGAGCACTTCTCGGCCAGTTCCGTACCGCCCACAAACGGATGCAGCGGCGGCCGGTTGTACGGATCCACCGCCAGGTCCCATGGCCGGAGCGGGTCCACCTGGAGCGCCCGTTTGCGTTCCTCCTGGATACCGCGGTGGGCCGGCACGACGATCTTCTCGATGGCGTCATGGAGCGCGATGGCATCAGCCGGCGTGTAATCGAACCGCTCGTAATCCTTCCACTTGTAGTCCCGGTAGTTCTCGAAGCCCGCATTCTTCGCGATCCTGGTGCGGAGCTTGATCATCTCGTCGAAGATGTCATCGATCTGTTCGCGGTCCTTGAGCCGGCGGTTCGCGACCAGTTCCCAGGCTTCCTGGCGCACCTTGCGGTTCGGCTCCTGGAGGTAGCGGCTCATCTGCTGGAGGGTCTGCTCCTTGCCGTCGTAGGTTACCGTCTGGGCCCCGCAGATCTTCTGGTACCGCTGGTCGAGCTTCTCCTCCTCGGTCTGGAGCGGCACGTTCTCCTCGCGGAAGATCTCGACGGCCGCCACCGTGCTGCGGTCATAGACGCCGTAGCGATCCTGCGGCAGTTCCCGGCGGGCCGGCGAAGCCACGTAGCGCTGACGAAGCCGGTGCCAGCGCGGCTTGCACTTCGGCTGGATCTCCTCGATGAAATGCAGGTGGGCCTTCTCACGCTCGGGGTCATCCGTCTGGCAGGTCATGGCCACGTAACGCTTGCTGCCTTCTTCCGAAATGCACGAGGCCAGTTCGCTGACGTCCAGCAGCCACGCCTCCAACTGCTCGCGCGTGTCGAGCGGGCGACGCTCGAGTTCGTCAAACAGCGGCTCGATCTGGCTCCAGTCGCCCATGTCGGCGCCGGCCGGAACAAATTGACGGGGATAACTTGGTTGAGTCGTCAAATTCATGGTGACTCCTGGAAGCGTTCAGCACTCAGCGTTCAGCGATCAGCATTCAGCACTCAGCGTTCAGCAGCCAGCGTTCAGCTTGTTCGTCGAAGCTGATCGCTGAAAGCTGACGGCTGACCGCTGATAGCTGATCGCTGACCGCTCATCTCGCATTCTTCACGGCCGTCTGGAAGATAATACGCCCGTCCGCCTCATCCGTCTGCCGGCTGGTCCACTCGGGATGCTGCCGGGGATCCACATGGCGTTCGGGGTGGGGCATGAGTCCTAATATCCGCCCGGTGGCGTCCACCAGCCCGGCGATATCGTCATGGCTGCCGTTCGGGTTGATCGGGTAAGGCCCCGGCCGGCCTTGGGCGTCACAGTAGGTCAGGGCAATATGCCCGCCGGAGTGGAGGCGGCGGCGCACCTCATCGTTGGCGGCGACCAGCTTGCCTTCGCCGTGGGCCACGGGCAGGGCCAGAATCCGCTCGTCCGGCAGGAACGCATTGGGTCGCGCTGAAGATCGCAGATAAACCCAGCGGGCCTCGAAGCGGGCGGAATCGTTGTTGGTGAGCGTCACGGTCTGGCCCGCCGGTTCAGTGGCTGACGATTGTCCGTCAGGGGCGAAGCCCGGCAGCAGCCCGGCTTTCACGAGCACTTGAAATCCGTTGCAGATCCCCAGCACCAGCCGGCCGGAATCCACAAACCGCCGGAGCGGCTCGGCCAGGTGGTGGATCAACTGCATGGCCAGTATCTTGCCGGCCGATATGTCATCACCGTAGCTGAAACCGCCGGGGATGGTTAGAATCGCGAAGCGATCCAGGATCGAAGGTGACTCGATCAGTTCGCGGACATGGATACGTTCTGGCTCGGCGCCTGCCAGCTCCCAGGCGTAAACAGTTTCCTGGTCGCAGTTGGTGCCGGCCGTCCGGAGGACTAAGACCTTGGGTCGGTTCATGACGGGGAAGTTTAGGGCGTGCCGGGGCAGACTGCAACGATCAGGAGTGCAAGCTGGTGAGATCTGAGGCCGGTCGATGGGTAATCTGGGCGTTGGCAGTGCTGGTAACGCTGGCCGGTGGCTGGGTAAGCTGGGACCTGACGGTCCATCACACCAAGGTGCCCGGGCAGGTCAAGGCCCAGCCGGCCACGCAACCCGCGGAAAGTCTGCTCAGCCAGGCTTGCACTTCCTTTGAGTGGGCCGATTGCGACGAGGTGGCGCAGAGCGATTGGGCGGTGTTCCCGTTTGGCTCGCCGCGCCCCTGGATTCGCACTTCTACAGCCGGACTGGCCTTTTTCACGGCCATACTCTGCTGGCTGGTGATGATCGGGTGGCCGAGTCCTTCGCGCGCCTGGTTGCAGATGTTTCCCCTCCTGGCGGCGGGTTTCGGGGTGGGGATGAGCATCTTCCTGGAATTCGTGATGTGGACGCGGTTGCCCAAGGCCTGTCCCTTGTGCATCGTGGCTCACTTGGCCACCCTGTTGCTGTTTGTCCTGCTTATTCTGCTCTGGCCGAGGGAATCCCGTCTGACCCCTGCACCCGCGGAGACGTCGAACCCCGAAGGGCCGGGCGCCTCCCTGGAGCCTGCCGGGGCGACGCAGCCCGCAGCGGCTATCTGCGAGCGACCCTGGCCGTCGTGGTGGACGCTGGCCGTGACGCCGCTGGTCACGGCGGGCGTGGTCTACGTGGTGGTGATGTTGGGAGAGGGCATGGCTCTGGCCAAGGCCACTCACGCTGCCAGGGCGGGAGCGAAGCAGGAGGCCATGGTCAAGCGGTCTGACCTTGAAGCCCTCAAGCAGTATTACGAGAAGAGGTTGTTACGCTTCATGGGCAGCGCCCGGCATGGGCAGGTGGCCTGGGAACTCGCGCCGCGGACGGAGATTCCCATCCAGGGCCGGCCGGTGAAAGGCCCGGCCAACGCCCGCCGTACGGTGGTGATTTTCAGCGATTTTGAGTGCCCCGCCTGCAAGCGATTCGAGGATCGGTTCAGGGCGGAAATCGCACCGCTGTTCAACCATCCGGCCAGCGGCGGCGTGCGGGTGGTCTTCAAGCATTTCCCCATCAGCAAGCAGTGCAATCCGCACGCGGTTCGTGATTTGCACCCCATCGCGTGCGAAGCGGCCTATGCCGCCGAGGCGGCCTATGTGGTCGGCGGCGACGAGGCTTTCTGGAAGATGCACGACCTGCTGTTTGAAAAACAGGCGGAATGGAAGGGGACCCGCGATTACCTTCCGTATGCCCGGGCCATCGGCCTGGATGAGCAGGCCTTCAAGGAAGCGATGGCCAGCGACCGCGTCAAGGAGGCCATCAAGGCCGATATCGAGCACGGCCATAACATGGGCATGGAACTGGTGGAGAGCGGCCGGCTCAAGGCTGAGGAACGTGAGTGGATCTTCGTGAACAGTACGCCGACTATATATCTGGATGGAAAATTCTTCGGGTCGGCGTACTATCCCGGCCCCTGGCGGCGAATCCTTGGCGTGACCGGTACGCCGATGACCATGCCGGCCGGTCCGGCCATGAGGCAGCCTTCGCCCCCGGGTTTGCCGGGACCGCGAATAACGCAACCGACGACCCGGCCGGCTATTGCGCCGGCGCAATGAGTCAATAACCTGCTCAAGAGAGGATTGCGCAATGATCGCTAGTCGAGCGAATGCAATCAAATTAGCCCTGGCCGTGTTGTTCTCGCTGACGGGGTGGGTGGAAGTCGCGTGGGCAAACGACTCTGTTCCCGCTGACACGGCAGCCCTGTTCGCACCGGAGCCCCCGGCGGCGACCCGGCCGGCAGGCACGGCCGCCAGCCCGGAGGAAGAGATTGCCGCCCTGCGCGCTGAACTGGAGGAGGTCAAGCAGGTGGCACGGGAACTTGCCGCCCGGCTGAAGGACTACGAGGACGACTACCAGGCCGTCTGGTTCAATTTCATGAACGAACCGGTGGTTGACATTCCCGTCGATCCGAGCGATTCAATCCGCGGCAAGGTGGATGCGCCTCACACCATCGTCCTGTACATGGACTTGCAGTGCCCGATCTGCAAGGCGGCGGACAAGTTGCTTCAGGAAAAACTGCGGAAGTATCCCGGCCAGTTGCGGTTGGCCGTCAAGCATTTCCCGCTGAACAAGACCTGCAACCCCACCGTGGCCGGTAACACGCATCCGGCCGCCTGTGCGGCGGCGGTGACGGCCGAGGCCGCCCGGGCCCTCGGCGGTGAGGAGGCCTTCTGGAGAATGTACGACGAACTCTTCGAGCACCAGCGCGAGTTTGCCAAAAATCCCAAGGAGGTCGTCAAGGAGGCTTGTGCCCGGATCGGCATCAATCACGACGCGCTCTGGAAGAAGATCCATACCCGCTCGATCTGGAACCGGATCCGGGAACAGGCCACGCTGGGCGGACAAATCGGGGTGAGTTCGACGCCGACCATCTACTACGATGGCCGGAAGGTGGCCGGCTGGGCCAACTCGAAATTCTGGGATTTCATCATGTTCCGGGAACAGCAGGCAAGCGGTGTGCCGGCGACTCGCCCGGCCGCCACGCAGCCGGCCGGGCCAGGCACCCGGCCGCAGTGATAGTTGATGTCGCTGGGGAAAGTCCGACGATCCGGATGAGGTGCGACGAGGAATGTCTAATGTCTAAATCCTAATGTCTAAAGAAGCCCCAATGACTAATGCCTAATGACTAAACGAGGTGGCCCTCCGTTAGTCATTAGGCATTTCGTCATTCTTTAGACATTAGTCATTAGACATTAGGCATTCTTGTTGGCAGTGCCGGCCTGCTCAGAGACTCAACATCTCCGTGTATTCCTTCAGCCGTCCGGCCACGTCGGCCGGCGTGATTTTTTCCAGCTTGCGCAGGCTGAAATCTTCGATGGTGAATGACGCGCAGATGGTGCCGTAGGCGAGTGCTTTCTTTAGCGCGGCCAGGCCGCAGTCGTCCTGCGTGGCCAGGTAGCCCATCAAGCCGCCCGCGAAGCTGTCGCCGGCGCCGGTGGGGTCCTTCACTTCCGTCGTGGGATAGGCCGGCAGGACGGCCAGACCCTCGCGGGTGACCAGCATCACGCCGTGCTCGCCTTTCTTGATGACCACGAAGCGCGGGCCGTATTCGAGGATCTTCCGGCCGGCCAGGGCCAGGTTGCTCTCTTCGGCCAGCAGTTTGGCCTCCGCGTCGTTGAGGATCGCCCCGGTGACCATGCCCAGCGTCTTGAGCAGCCCTTCGTGCTGGGTCTTGATCCACAGGTCGCGGGTGTCGGCCACGACCAGGCAGGGGTCGGTAAGCTGGCGGACGAGGTCCTGCTGCAATTCCGGGTGGGTCGCGGCGAGGAACACGTACTTGCTGTCGCGGAACTGCGGGGGGATCTTGGGTCCGGCCTCGGCCAGGACGTTGAGTTCAACCTCGGTGGTCTCCGCGTCGGCGGTGGGGGTGGCGTACTGTCCGGACCAGCGGAAGGTCTTGCTGCCCTTGCGGACCTCCATGCCGCTCAGGTCGATATCCGCGCGTTCCAGAAAGGCGCGGAAGTCGGCGGGAAAGTCCTCGCCCACCACCCCGACAAAGCGGACGGGGGTAAAGAGCCTGGCCGCGAAGGAGAAATAGACGGCCGATCCGCCGTAGACGTCCTTGACCTCTCCAAAGGGAGTGCGGACGTTGTCAATGCCGATGCTGCCGGTGACGAGTAGGGACACCTGTTCCTCCTCAGGTAATACGGATCCCAGATGAAGCTTATGCGTTGGGCGCCCCGCCTCTTCAGAGGGTGAGGTACTCCGAACGCAGGAAAGATTCAGGCGATCAGCAGCGCGGCGACCAACAACCAGGCAGGAACCTGCCCAAGTTGGCAACGGAAACCGTATAAGGGGCTGTCTGATGCCTGAGCCTCAATCCAAGGGAGGCAGTGTAGAGCGGCGCAGCCCGCTTGCCAAGACGGGCACGGGCTCGCGAGTCCGTTTCCCCGGCAACGTCTCCCGTGGACTGCCCGCTTCCGGCTTATGATGTTTGATTCTCTAACCGGGCAATGAATAGCCTCGAGGTCCGGGTCAAGGGGAAGGGTGCTAATGAGGTTTGATCCTCCAACCGGGTAATGAACGGCCGGGTGGCCCACCTCTTCCAGAGGTGGGTTCACGATTTGGACAACCGATGAGGGTGTGGATGGCATTAACCGCAAACGTCATAGGCCTAAGTTCACTGTGATGGCCGGGTCGCCGCATTCCCGCCCAATTGAGCGAGGTTGTCCCGCACGGCCTCCGGGGAGAAGCTGATCACGATCCAACCATCGGTGACGGCCATGGCCGGCCCCAACAGGCCAAGCTGGAGATACCAGATGCCGTCCGGGTCGTGGCGGATCTGGGGCGTCAGCCGGAAGCGCGCCGGCTGCGTCGAGGGGGCATTGGCGTACGTTTGCCAGGCGCGCATCATGACATCGACGGTTTGCGTGATGGCCGCCCGGTCGCCGTGGGTCTGGATCCAGATAGTGCCCAATAGAGGTATCTTGAGCGGGTGGGGCGGGAAGGTGTGAAAAATGAGATGATCGCCGAGCCTGTCCAGCAGGCCGGTTTCCACGTCGAAGCCGTACTGCTCTTCCAGGCTGGCCCAGCCCTCGCTGAAACGCTGGCGCCGGCCGGCCGACTGGGTACGGAAGTAGGTCTCGCGCGCGCGACGCACGGCCTCGCCCAGGGGGAAGCGGAATGCGGCGAAGCTGTCCGCCCCTTCGGGGATTTGAGCGAGCACTTCGGGAGCGACCACCTCCTTGCCGGTCAGGATTTGATGGTATTCGCCGCCGTGATGGTCGCGGACCAGCAACTCGCTGTGCAGTGCCCGGCCGTCGAAACCGATGGTCATGAGCAGGCGGTCGGCCTGGTCGAGTCTCGCAGCCCGCAACGCGGTGCGGACCATCTGATTCATGACGTTTTCGAGACGCTTCTCGATAGCGGCGAGCGCGACGTAGCCCTCGATGCCGCCGGGCTCAGCCGGAGGCTGCGCCCCGATTGGTGGGCGTGCCTCCGATGGGGGGGGCGCATCTTGCACGCCTGGGGCGGCCGAAGCGCCCGCCCCCTGATTAGCTTGCGGGTCTGAGGCGGACAGGATGCCCGCCCCCCGATTGGCGCGTGTGCTTTGTGGGTTTGAGGCGGGCAAGATGCCCGCCCCCCTGAGGCTGCATCGGAGGTGGGCCTGGGCGTACCAGGGATCATCGCCCAGCCGGGGGGCTTGGCCGGTGATGGCCGCCGCTACGGCGTCAAATGCCCCCTGACCGAAGCCGACCACGAAATAGCCTTGCACGGTTCCCCATTCGCTGACCGCCCAAGCCGGCAGGCGCGCGTCGGTCAGGCGATGGTAGCGCACGCCACCGGCCTCCACGGGCTCAATACGGCCGTTCTGGGCGTCGGTGTAGGTGGCGAGCAAGTCGCGCACGCGCCGATCCAGCTCAGTGGCGATGCCTTCCTGATCGACCACCAGCGCGCTCTTCATGTCGTTGAGGCGATAGCTGCCGGGGCCGAGCTTCCGGGCGGTGATGTCCATCAGGACCAGCGCGTGCGGCCGGCGGGTCAGGAGCGGCAGCGTGCCGATGACGTCGGCCACGATGCGGCCCTGCTGAGGGAGCAGGCCCATGGTCTTGAGCGTGACCAGCCACCGGCCGATACCCTCGATGGCCCCGCCACCTGAAGGGTCGGCCATTTCCGCGGAGGGACGGCTGAAGTAGACGAGCAGGGCGTCGGCTGGAACCGTCGCCTCGATCGGCAGCGGTGCGGCCGTCAGCGTGGCCGGCAGCAGGGTGACTGTCAGCGTGGCCGACAGCAGGGCGAACAGAAACGTCATGGCGCGCAGTGCGGTCATACCGGGTTACTTCTCAGAGGTGGCCAGGGGCGAAAGTGGGAACGTGAGAATGTGAGAACGTGGGAACACGCCAACGTGAGAACGTCGGAATGTACGCATGTGCCAACGTGGGAACGCGGAACGTAACAACGTAAGATCGTTGCAACGTGCCAACGTGAGAACGTCGCAACGTGCCAACATCGGAACGTGCCACATGAGAAAGCGGGAGCTCGGCCTGCCCACTAGCGTTCCCTTCTCGTGTCCCAATTGCCAATGTCATCTTCGCTTTCCTTGCCATCAGGGCCGAGGCTGAAGAGATCAAAGCCGGCCCTTGACCTGTCGCCGGGATACTTGTACTGCAGTTCGTTGCTCCAGGGATCTTCCAACGCGGAAGGCTGCAGATAGGGCTCATTTCCATATTTGGCCTGCTCCTGTTCGTCGTCCGGCACCTTGACCAGTTCTTCCAAAGATTGGGGATATCTGCCCATGTTCATGCGGAAGAGCTTGATCATGGTTGCCACTTTGCCATTATCAGCGACCATGGTCCTGGCCAAAGCCTCTTTGGAGTTCCTGATTGGTGCGCGGCGCCTGCCTCCGAGAGGAGCGTTCGATCCTTGTTCCGCCTCGTTGCCGTCCTGGCCGTCTGAAGCCTCTTCGATTCGCTCCTTGGTGGCTTTGAGTCCCTCCTCAAACTCGTCCATCGGTATCCACCTGACACTCCCATCGAGAAACGCGACGTTCAGCCCTTCGCTGGTATCGTGCACATCGGGATCCTCGTAGGCGATGATGTTGCGCGGATCCATGGTGTTCACCTGGCCCGGGACGTAGACGTACGAGATTTCCGCCGGGGATAGGTCGCGCGGCGACTTCAGTTGCTTTTCCTCCAGGTAGGCTCTTTTGCCGCCTTCGGTGAGAGTTTGCAGGTCCGGCGGAAGTTTGCCTCGATTCCCTTCGGCGTAGACCAGGCAGGCCCGGGCAATCCCGCTGAGATTCGCCTCGCTGACGGTTCGTTTGGCGAGTTCGCGGGCCCGGGCCAGTGACGGCAGCATGATCGACATCATCATCGAACTCGCGAACACGCTGCTGGCCGCGCTGGCGACCGGGATCGGGACAGCCCCGTGGGATACGGTCAGCACGCCGTCTTTGGTCGTCGTGGTTACGCTGACGTTGCCGAACAGGTGCCGGGTCAGGGCCTTCGAACTGGGCAGCAGGCTGGCGTCGAGCGGAATATCCTCGCCCTGGGCCATGTTCATCAGGGCCGTGCCCAGCGGCACCACGATCGAGTAGAGGAACCGCACGCCGTCGCGGGTGTCGGTGTAACTGATGGATGAGAACTCCGAAGGCATCTGTTTGCGGCCGCGCTGGAAATCGGGGTTGTCCAGCAGGGTGGGGCCTGGATTCGTCAGGTTATCGATACCCATACGGACCATCTGCGGGTAGAACCCCATGACACAGCGGTTGCCCACCATGGCCCACGCCGGGGCCAGGGGGATGGGGAGGTTGGCCGTATTTACGTAGCGGATCGTGTGCTCGCGATAGGGCTCTTCACGGATGGTGATGGGGTATTCGTCGCCGATCGCGCCGGAAATGGCCTGCGCGATTCGGTCCAGCGATTCGTCGAGCTTGTTACCGTCGCGCAGTTCAGCCACGGCCACGATCCCGGTGAACCAGAGACCGCCGTGTTCGGGGGCGTCGTAGATGGCCCAGGTGTCGGCAAACGAGCTGAGCAGGTCCTGCTCGATGCGGACGCCGATCTGCTCCTCGAAGTTGGCGACCATGGGCATCACCATCTCGGATGCGTCGGGTGCGACGGCCTTGAAGGCCGAGACCAGCGCGCGATAGCCGGCGGCCAGGTCGAAATTGGTGACGCTGGCAAAGGACACGTCGCGGGGCACAACCTTGAGGTCCTCCTCGGTCAGCGGTTTCTCGACAAGCAGCGCGCCCACGCCGTCACCGAGACCGGGAGCGTGCAGGAAGGTGGTGGTGGTGAAACCGCCCGCATCCGGCCGCATGGCCACGGAGAAGGATTGCATGGTGCCCAGGCCGAGGTTGTCCAGCAGCTTCTGCACGCCGCCGGGCTCGCCCAGGATCGGAATCTGGCCGGCCGCGAACAGCGGCTGGAACTTATCGAGCGTCTCGACGATGCCCCGGATGTCGAGGAAGAACACCGGCGAGACCGGGGAGGCGCCGGTGGCTTTCATGGCCGCGACGAAACGTTCGCTGTCAGTCAAAGTCTTCGCCTCGGCGGCTTCCCAATGAGCGGAGAACTTCGTGCCGATACTGATCACCAGGTCGTCGCCGAGCACGCCGTAACGCAACGGTAGTTCGACCTCCGGCACTTTGACCTCTTGCAGGGTGGCCGGGCCGACCTTGACCTCGGCAGGGTCATAGTCCGGACCGAGGATGACCTTGAGGACCGTATCCACGGCGGCGGCCAGTTTCCTGGCCTCGGCCTTCGCGCGGATGACCATGGCCACGTCCACCTTGAGCCCCTCGGGCGTCATCTCCACGCCGGCAAAGCCCAGGGCGGTTGGATATCGCCATGCCGCCGACAAGAGGTCGATCGTCAGCTCGTAGGCCTGGCCGGAGGAGTTCTGGCCGAGCTCCTCCCGGCTGAGGCGATCGATGGTCGGCCAGATCTCCTGGTTCCAGCGCGCGCGAAACCGCTTGATCTCCGGTTCGGCCATGAGCCGGCCCCAGGCCGTGTCTTTTGCTGCATCGCCGAGCGCGTCAGCCCCCGGCCATGCCACGTAGAGCAGCGTGTCGGCGGGCATGGTGTCGCTGAGTTCGGCGGCCGGTGCGATAGCTGCCCAGCCGCATGAGAAGCTGATCGTCAGAAGGACGTAACGGGCTGTACGCGTCATGGGACACACCTTTCAGACGGACCTCTTCGGAGAAACCACCAATACCTCTATTCGCGTCGGGCCTGCGTTGCCTTACAGGCGGGTTGGTCGCAGGTGGCAGGCCCGAGTTGCTCCCGGTGTTCTCTGGGAGAGCGCGGCATGATCCCTGGTTTGGGGACCGTTGCAGCGCCGAAGCGGGGGGCGGGCATCCTGTCCTCCTTGGAAGGCGGGCAG